>JBHADF010000001.1:0-14198 GCA_041854955.1 Anaerovoracaceae bacterium
ATTCATAAGAGAGATACTCCTTTTATGATACTTTTGTTTTTTCGTCGAAACTATTGTATCATGGGTTCTCTCTTTTTTTGTTTATTTCTGTAACATATGTCTTATCACATTACAAATTTTCTCTAAAATCAGAAAAAAATATGGAAGGTCAGCCGCCCCAAAAATGATGTAAAAACTCCGGCAGAAATGGGGTAGAACCACGATTTTCCTTTGCATTTATCAAAAAATTGTTTTATAATATAAAAGATTATAGTTTTATGAAAGCAGTGAGGTGTTATAGTGGAAGGTTTAAATCTTTTGGGCTACAATATCGGCGTATTTTTAAAGGAATATTACCTTTGGTTTGTGGCGGCATTGATCATGTTGGCTGTTTTAATACCCTTGTTGGCGGTATACAGACGTGAAGAAAAAAGAAGGGCCGAAAGGTGGACTCGGGAGATTTTGATATATGGGGATGAGGATGATGAATCCGATGAAATAGCCATAGAGCAGGTGGAAAACATGGATTCCGCCGTGAATATAGAAGATTACGACGCTGATTTCCCACAGGACGGATTTCTGAAGGAAAAGATAAAGATAGATTCCTTTGAAGGGACGGAGAGCCAGCCCCGCGAAATCCGAATTGAGCATGCACGCCTGGTAATAGACAAGGTGGAGAGCATCGAAAAGCTGGAGGATGCCCTCTTCGGGAGAGAAAAGACCAAGCCCCTTGAGGAAGGTATGAAAATTCCCGAAGTCCCTGAGATAAAAGTAGACGAACCGGCCCCTGCCATATATACAGGCATATTCGGAGGCCTGAGCGAGGAAAATCCCGACATAGTTTTGGAAAAAATAAATCTTGTAAAGATGGGGACCGCTAAGAAGTTCGGGCCGGGAAATATGAATGTTTCCAGGTCGGGCAGGGTGTATAGCGAGGAAGAACTTATAGAACAGATAAAGGCTTAAAGCTGAAGACATAAGGAAAGACGGAAATTCGGAGGGTAGAGATGTTTTGTACAAAGTGTGGTAAAAGATTAAGCGATGAAGACAAGTTTTGCGGGTACTGCGGAGCCCAGGTAAAGGGAGGCGTGGAGCATTCCTATGATGACGTGGTGTTCAATCCCCCTTTTAGAAGAGAAGCCGAGAAAAAGACGGAAGAAATTTTGAAAAGCAAGCCGGAAAGAGACTTTACGGCACCGAAGATAGAATCTATACCCTTTGAGTGGAATTTAGAGGGATTCCCTGATGTACAACCGAAAAAAACCGACGAGGTAGATTTTAACTGGGACAGCGTTATTGAACGGAAGTCTTCCCCCTCAAAGCCTATCAGCGTTGAGAAAATAGAGCCGGCTATAGATAAGAATTTTGAAGTAAATCCTATCTTTGAAAGCCTTGCCTTTTTCGGAGGTGCAGGAGCCGAGGAAAACGAAAAACCGGAACCGGCTCCGGTAGAGGAACCCCGTAGGGAATGGGAGCCGGTAAAAGCAGAGCCGACAAGCTTACCTAAGAAACAGTGGGAAATACCCGAGCTGAGGACCCCCAAGGAGGAAGAACCTCTCTATTGGAGACAGACTGTAGAAAGTCCTGTTTCTTCTTTCTCCCTGAGAAATCCCAGGGTAGGCTTTTCCATAGATGAGGGAGAAGCAACCAGAAGGGCTGTGGAGGAATTCAGAGCCCAGATAAGCGACTTCTCAGACTTAAAGACCCACGAAGTGAGCGATACCATGGAGATTCAGCCGCTGACCATGACACAGGCCTTAGAAAAGCTCCCCTCAGTCTCGAAGGAGGAAGGGGAAGAATATAAGCCTAAAGTGCCGGAACTGAAGCTTCCCGAAGATAAAGAAATCAAACCTGCCGACTTTGCAGAAGAGCTTAGGGCTGCTTCCGAAGCTGCGGAAAGAACTGAAACTCAGACCGAGGAAAGCACTCCGGCTAAGTCGGAAAGAACCACTCCTCAGTCGGAGGATATTTTGCGTGACTATATAGCTGAAAACAGTGATGCTGCTACCATGGTTACTGAGCAGGAGATCACAAATCCGGAGAAGCCTACAGAGATATATACCATGCCTCAGATATTTACAGGGGATGACAAATTTAACACCTACAACCAGAAGAGAGACGCTTTCCAAGAGCTTCTGGAGAAGGAAAAGGAAAGACTGGAAGAGAGAACGGGAAGCTACAAGCAGAATTTGGAAAATATGGACTACACTTGGGTAGGACAGGTTTTTCCTGAGCTTAAGAAGGAAAAACAGGCGGCGGATGTCGGAGAAGTAGTTTGCGTAGCTGCTCCTGCGGCTGCCATGACCATAGATAAAACCTTACCTGAGGAGGAAAAGGCCGAGGAGGAAAACCTTGCCGAGCCGGAGGCTGAAAAGCCCTCTGAACCTAAGAAAAAGAATAAAGAGGTTAAAGAGGAAAAAGCAGAGGCGAGCCAAGAAGACAGAAATCTGGAGAACATATTCACGGAAGAAGCTGAGCCTGTAAAGAGACATCTTTTCGCCAAGACCTTAATAGCCATATTGTCTGTTTTGCTGCTTTTGGAAGGTACAGTACTTATTTTTAAGCTGGTAGACCCTGACGGCGCTATATCCAGACTTTCCGACGAAGTTGTCTTTAAAGCGGTAGACTTCATAAACGGCTTGCGCAACGGCGTAGATTCTAAAGAGCAAGAGACCCCTGAAGTGCCCATAGATCCCGGTGCTGCATATCTGGAATCCATAGTAGAGGCGGCTAAAGCCCATGTTAAAACCATAGGCGATGTTTCCTATGATGAATCTCTTAAATATTCTTTGATACCGAGCCCCTATTTTGATGAAATTGCCGAAGCCGAAGACTTTGTAGATGCAGATTGGTATGACGGAGAAGACGGCAATAAGGTTACCTACGGCCAGGAGCTCATAAATGTTACCATAAAGCATTATGATGCATGGCAGGATAACAACGACAGCAAAAAATTTGTAGGCATAAACAAGCTCGATATAGGTGAAATTAAGATGGGAGCCCAGGGCTTCTATATGCTGACGAAGGTCATATATGCCGACAAAGACGGTAAAAATGTGGAGGAATACAACACCGTATATCTTCAGATAGTTGAGAATACTGTAGTGATAAACAGTATTGAAAAGGAGAAAATATAATGGACGCTCAAAGAAAACTTCAGCGGAAGATCAGCTTTATTCTGCTGCTCCTGGTGCTGATAATGGGTGGCTTTTTTGCCCTGACCAGGTTTATAACCGACTTCATGTGGTTCAGGGAAATGGGCTACATAGATGTCTTTCTAAAGCAGCTTAAGACCATGCTGACGGTAGGAATCCCTACCTTCATAGTGGTGACAGCCTTGTTACGGGTTTACTTAAACCACCTGAGAAAAGGATATTTTGCCAAGATTGCTTCCGGCGAAAACACGGACATGAAAAAGCTGAAGGTCATAACCCTTTTGTTTTCCGTAGTCGCCGGCCTCATAGCCACGGTGACTGCCGTATCTCAGCTTTGGTTTGAGATATTAAAATTCTTAAACAGCACGGATTTCAACATAAAGGATCCCCTGTTTAATATGGACATATCCTTCTACGTATTCAAGCTGGAATTCTTGACCCAGCTCAATGAACTCCTCATAGGAGTTATAATCGGATTTGCCCTTTTGACCTTGCTCTACTATGCAGTTTTGCTGGCTGTGAGGACTCCAGATGTTTTCAAGGCGGATGCCCCTTATCAGCAGGCGGAAGCAGCCCGGCAAGCTGATGGAGAAGAAAGATACACGGGAGAGGGTAACCCCTTTAACAGAGCCGGACAGGGCGTAGACCCGACGGATTTCTTCGGAAAATTTGCCGAGGCCGTTACAGGCAGGAAGTTTGAGAGAAGACAGGTAAAACCTAAAAAGCAGTTTGACGATGACAACTTTAAACAGCTGATGAACATCGCCTCCGGCAAAATCACCATATTGGCTGTAATATTTTTCATCATGCTGGCTGCCAACTTCTTCTTAAGACAGTTTGACCTTCTCCATGTACATACGGGAGCGGTTTACGGAGCAGGTTTTACAGATGTAAATATAACCCTTTGGGTATATCGTTTGCTTTGCCTTTTATCCTTAGTTTCAGGGGTAATGGTTGCGGTGCGCATGAAGAAAAAGGAATACAAGAAAATCCTCACCTTGCCCGTAATCATGATAGTGGTAGGCCTCATAGGAACAGGAGCTGCTACTCTCATCCAGAATTTCGTGGTATCCTCTGCAGAGCTCAGCATGGAAAGCAAGTATCTGGAATGGAATATAAAGTACACCCAGTATGCCTACGGCATAGATAAGGTGCAGGCCCAGTCCTTTGCTGCCGACGATAAGCTGACGGCGGAGGATATAGCCAACAATATGGAGACTATAAACAATATCCGTATCAACGACTTCGAGCCGGCAGAGCAGTTCTATAACCAGACACAATCCATAAGACAGTACTACACCTTTAACGACGTAGATAATGACAGATATACCATAAACGGAAAGTTCACTCAGACTTTCCTGACGGCAAGAGAGATAGACGAGACCAAGACCAAGGACACTTGGCTTAACAGACATTTGAAGTACACCCACGGTTACGGTGTGGCCATGTCCAGAGTAGATAAAATCACCCCTTCGGGACAGCCCGATGTCCTCATCGGCAACATACCGCCAATTTCCAAGGTGGATGAAATAAAGATAACCAGACCGGAAATTTATTTCGGCGAACTGGCCAACGATTATATAGTGGTAGGTACCAGCGAAGACGAGTTTGACTATCCCGACGGAGCTGCCAATGCTTATACCAGATACGAAGGGGATGCAGGAATTAAGCTGAATCTCATCAACAGAATGCTCTTCTCTATAAGAGAAGGCTCCGCAAAGCTTTTGGTTTCCTCCAATATCAACAGCTCTTCCAGAATTATCATAAACAGGAATATAACCAGAAGAGCCCAGACCATAATGCCTTATCTCCGCTACGAAAATGACCCCTACATGGTAACCGTAGACGGCAAGCTTTACTGGATGATAGATGCCTATACTACCAGCGGATATTATCCCTATGCTGAGCCCTATGGAGAAGATGGAAATGTGAATTACATCAGAAACTCCATAAAGGTAATCATCGATGCCTACAGCGGAGAAACCAACTACTATATAGTAGATAAGACTGACCCTATAGCACAGACCATGGCAAAGATATATCCGACTCTTTTCAAGGACTTTGAAAAGATGCCGGAAAGCTTAAGGGCTCACATGAGATATCCTAACAACATGTTCAAGATTCAAGCCGAAGTTTACGGAAGATATCACATGAACGATGTGAATGTGTTCTATCAGAATGAGGACCAGTGGGATATCGCTTCCGAAATCTACGGCATGGAAAAGGCTCAGATGAGGCCCAGCTACTATATCGCCAAGCTGCCGGGACAGGAAAAGGCCGAGTTCTTCAACTCCATACCTTTCACCACCAAGGGAAAACCTAATATGACAGCCCTGATGGTTGCCCGCAACGACGGAGAGGCCTACGGAGACTTGGTGCTCTACCAGTTCCCTAAGTCCCGAGTTATATACGGACCGGAGCAGATAGAGGCACAGATAGACCAAAATACTGAAATTTCAAAGGAATTTTCTCTTTGGAATTCATCGGGAAGTACCTACAGGAGAGGAAATCTCTTCGTGATTCCCATCGAAACCTCCATCCTCTATGTGGAGCCGGTTTACCTGGAAGCACAGAACTCATCCATACCTGAGGTAAAGAGAATAATCGTCGCCTACAAGGACAAAATCGCCTATAAAGAAACCTTGGCTGAATGCCTTGTGGAGCTTTTCGGAAACGATGCGGAAAAGGGCGTAGATGATGAAAATATAACTAATCCGAGGGGAGAAACCGACCCGAAGGATGCAGATGTACAGGCTTTGGCTGACAAGGCCCTGAAGGCCTACGAGCAAGCCGTGAAAGCACAGAAAGACGGAGATTGGGCTGCCTACGGAAAGCATCTGGAAGAACTTCAGGAATACCTGAATGAGCTCGCTCAGTAATTTGCGAAAAAACATAAGAAAAAGAGTATAAGGGGCGGTTCTTGGGATGCCCCTTATGCAAAACTTTAAAAGGAGCCCGATATATGCTGGATTTCAATTTAGATGAAATGCTATTTAACATTAAGCCGGAAAATCACGGAAAGGAAGCCCTGACTGCCATACTGAGGAAGCACCCGGAGGTACAGTTTGTGTCCTTTGTGGGACTTGATATTGCCGGAAACGATACGGACGAGCGAATCCCCGTCAAACTGTTCATAGACGATATGGAAAAGATGCTGGCCAACGGAGTACAGACTGACGGCTCCAGCGTAAACCTGCCTAAGATTGCCGAACTCAACAATGCAAAGGTTGATATGATCCCTGATTTGTCCGTAAACTGGTATGTGGATTACAATTTTTACAATGTGGATTCTAAGACGGGCCTTCCGGTGGGAACCTTGAGAATCCCCGCTTTCCTCCTTCATAATGATGAGCTGGAGGTAGGTGCCAGAGTAATCTTGAGGGATGCCCTGGAAAAATTCAAAAGCTCCGTTATAGAGCTTTTAAAAGAAAATCCCTATGTTTTCCAATATATAGACGGTATCAGTCGAGTGGAGGAAATAGATGAAATACTGTTGACCAGTGCTACGGAGCTGGAGTTTTGGGTAAGAACTCCCGACGACAAGGCTGACAGAGAAGAGCTTTCCACCTCTCAGGAGCTGAAAGAGCAGTATTGGAAGAGAACATACGGCCCCGTAAGGACCGCCCTGGAGAAATCCATAGAAATTCTCGATTACTACGGCCTTGAAATGGAAATGGGACACAAGGAAATGGGCGGTGTAAAATCCAAGCTTACCAGCAAGGGCAAACACGACCATATAATGGAGCAGCTGGAAATAGACTGGAAGTATGCCGACGCCATGCAGGCTGCCGATAACGAGAAGCAGGTCAAATATGTGGTGAGAGATGTGTTTAACCAGTTCGGACTAAACACCACCTTCCAGGCCAAACCCATAGAAGGTGTGGCAGGAAGCGGAGAGCATACCCACATGGGGGTCTGCGCCAGACTGAAAACGGGAAAGGTTGTCAACCTGTTTACGGCCACGGACTTCGATGAAGACTTCCTTAACCCTATAGGCTACGGAGCCCTCATGGGCATATTGAAAAACTATGAAGCTATGAATCCCTTTGTCAGCTTCACCACCGACTCTCTTAAGAGGCTGAAGCCGGGCTATGAAGCCCCTGTTTGTATAGTTACATCACTGGGACAGTCGGCGGCAGTGCCTTCCAGAAACAGAACTATTCTGGTAGGCCTTGTAAGGGATAGAAACAACCCTTTGGCAACCCGCTTTGAGCTACGTTCCCCCAATCCCAAGTCAAATACCTATCTGGTTTTGGCATCGGGCTACATGGCCATGCTGGACGGCATAAAGGCCGCACTGGAAGGTGGCAAGACACCGAAGGACCTGGAAAAGTCCATATCCAAGGCCTATGGAGAGGAAGATTTCTATCTTGAAAAGGACAGGGAATACAGAAGCGAAAAGGATGTTTTCGAGGACTTTACCGAGGAGGAGAGAAACCGGCTCTTCGGAAAGCCGCCGGCTACGGTTTGGGAAAACTTCCAGGGCTTTGTAAACTATCCCGAAAAGGTAAAGGCCATTTCCGGAGGAGATGTTTTCTCCGAGCTGGCCATAGAATCCTACAAGGAGTACATCATAAGCCAATGGGCTACGGAGTTCAGCGCCAGACTGATACCCAACTGTATGGCAGAGGTGAAGGAATGTGTAAAGCTCCACGACGAAGATGCCACCGACTATGATCTGGCCAACTGGGAAAAGATAAATGAGCTGCGCTTCTATTTGGGAAAGGATTCCCTGGAGCAGAAATCCCTGCTCACTGAAGCCAGAGAAGCCCTGTCGGAAAAGAACTACGATTTAGCTTCCGAGCTACAGCTGGAAATACAGCATAAGGCAGAGGAATTAAAAAGGTTATACAGAAACTATAAGAGAAATCTGTTTTAATGAAAACGGATTGAAGAAAAGAGGGAAGAGATGTTAGACATAAAGAGAATCAGAGAAGATTATGAAGGCGTCAAGGCAGGTGTGGAAAGAAGGACCAAGGGTACCTTCGGCATTGAAAGAGTTCCTGCCATAGATGCGGAGAGAAGAGAACTTCTGGCTCAGGTTGAAGCTATGAAGAACAGACAGAACCTGGTTTCCAAGGAAGTGCCTCAGATGAAGAAGGCAGGGCAGGACACTACGGAAATCATGGCAGAGATGAAGGAACTCTCCACCAAAATAAAGGAGCTGGACGGCCGCGTTTCCTCTTTAGAGGATGAACTTAAGGATGCACTTCTTAACATACCCAACATTCCTGCCGACTTCGTTCAGGTGGGAGAAGATGAAAGCGCCAATGTGGAGGTTAGAAAGTTTATGGAGCCCACCGCCTTCGACTTTGAGCCTAAGGCCCATTGGGATATAGGCGGAGACTTGGATATTTTGGATTGGGAAAGAGCCTCCAAAATAGCAGGAACCCGTTTCACCGTGTATAAGGGCTTGGGAGCCAGACTGGAAAGAGCGGTGATGAATTTCATGCTTGACCTTCACACCATAGACCAGGACTATACGGAAATACTGCCACCCTTCATGGTAAACAGAGCAGCCATGACAGGTACAGGTCAGCTGCCTAAGTTTGAAGAGGACATGTTCTATGTACCTCAGAAGGACTTTTTCCTAATTCCTACGGCAGAGGTGCCCGTAACCAATCTTTTTGCTCAGGAAATATTAAGTGAGGAAGAGCTGCCTATTCACTACACTGCCTACACCCCTTGCTTCAGAGCGGAGGCAGGCTCTGCCGGCAGAGATACCAGAGGCCTCATCAGACAGCATCAGTTCAACAAGGTAGAGCTGGTTAAGTTTACCAAGCCGGAGGATTCATGGGATGAGCTGGAAGCCTTGACTGCCGACGCAGAAGAGGTTTTGAAGCTGCTTGAAATACCTTACAGAGTGGTAAGGCTTTCCACAGGAGACCTGGGCTTCTCCTCGGCCTGCACCTATGATATCGAGGTTTGGATGCCTTCCTACGGAAGATATGTAGAAATTTCCTCATGCTCCAACTTCCTGGATTATCAGGCAAGAAGAGCTAATATAAGATTTAGAAGAGAAGGCGGAAAGCCGGAATTCGTACATACCCTAAACGGCTCCGGACTGGCCATCAGACGTACCACCGCAGCCATACTGGAAAACTACCAGCAGGCAGACGGCTCCGTAAAGATTCCGGAGGCTTTGAAGCGTTACATGGGAGGCTGTGAAGTCATCACAAAATAGATTAAAGATGGGAGCCTGCGCCGGGAAGTAAAAGCCTTGCGCTCCGGCTCCTTTTTGAAAATCCGGGAGAAAGCCCGAAACAGAAAGAATAGGAGAAAAAATGGATAATATAAAGGAACTTATGGATTTTTTGGATAGAAGTCCATCCCAATTTCACGCTGTGGAGAATCTGACAGCCATGCTGGAAAAGGCCGGCTATGTCAGGCTGGCCGAAGAAAAAAGCTGGACTGTAGAGGCCGGCGGAAAATATTTTGTAACAAGAAACGGCTCCTCCGTCATAGCCTTCAAGATGCCTAAGGCTACGCCCACCACCTTTGCCGTGGCTGCAGCCCACTCCGATTCCCCAAGTTTCAAGCTTAAGGAAAGTGGAGAAAAGATGTCGGGAGGCTATGTGCAGCTCGCTACGGAAAAATACGGCGGCATGCTGATGGCACCCTGGTTTGACAGACCTCTTTCAATCTGCGGACGTGTAATATACAGAGACGGAGCAGGCCTGAAGAGCAAGCTGGTAAATGCCGACAGGGATTTACTTGTTATACCTTCTGTGGCAATTCATCTCAACAGAGAAGCCAATAACGGCGTAAAATATATGGCAAACATTGATACTATCCCTCTCTACGGCACTGAAGAGGTCAAGGGCACCTTGGGTGATATGATTGGAGAGTTGGCAGGAGTTCCGGAAAAAGATATTTTGGGCAGAGATTTATATGTCTATCCCAGAACCAAGAGCACTCTTATGGGCGGTGCCGAGGAGTTTTTAGGCAGCCCCAGAATAGACAATCTGGAATGCTCCTGGGGGATTATGAAGTCCTTTATAGAGGCGGGAAAAACTGAGACCTCAGGCTCTGCCATAGCCGTGGCCGCCGTCTTCGACAACGAAGAGGTAGGTAGCGACACCAAGCAGGGAGCTTCCTCCAATTTCATGAGGGACACCTTGAGGAGAGCTGTTTTAGCCTTGGGGATGAGTGAAGAAGACTACCTTCGTATGGTAGCTTCCGGCATGATGGTTTCGGCTGACAATGCCCACGCCATCCATCCAAATCATCCGGAGCTTTCCGACGGAGATAACTGCCCTCGTATGAATAAGGGAATAGTCATAAAACATAATGCAGACCAAAAGTATACTACCGACGGATTTTCCGCCGCCGCCTTTAAGCTTTTGTGCGAAGAAGCTCAGGTGCCGGTACAGGTATATGCCAACAGGTCCGACCTGCCCGGCGGCTCTACCTTGGGAGCTATTTCAAACACCAAGGTGGCCATGATGTCGGTGGATATCGGCTTGGCTCAGCTGGCCATGCACTCCCCCTTTGAAACGGCGGGAGCAAAGGATGTCGACTATCTGGTAAAGGCCATGACCCTGTTCTTTACAAAGACACCTGTAAAGGAGGAGGCGGGCTGCAGCCTGGCTTAGAGAAGTTCTTAAAGAGTAGCCTCAGAATTAAAAAGTTTATCTAATTCCTACTAAATTCGGAATTTAGATAAACTTTTGCTGGTCTATTGAGGAAAAAAAAGGGGGGGCTCCCTGCTGGTAAGACAGTAAAATCAAATTTCTTGGAACAGGCATGATTTCGGTCATGCCTGTTCCGCTTTTAGCAGCTCGTCTACGGGGATGTAGCCTACGAGGTCATATTCGATATGTACCTTCTGCCTGCGCTTGCCGCTGGACTTGTCAGGTGCATCTACATAGACCGCCTTGACAAGCTCTCTGAGGGCATATGGGGTCAGCTCCGTGAGGGTGCTGTTCCTCTTTACCCGCTGAACAAACTGCTCAATATTCTCTGCCTGTTGTTCCTGTTCGTGAATTTGCTGTTGCAGACCTTTGACCTCGGCTTTGAGGTTTTTCTGTTCCTCGGTATAGTTTTTGCTCATCATGGCGAAGCGTTCATCATCCAGCCGACCGGCAACATTGTCCTCGTAAATGCGGATGAAAAGGCGGTCAAGCTCGCCGATTCGCTTCTCAGCCTGCGCTTGCCGCTTCTGAGACAGCCGCAGCGATTCCTCGCTCTGTATACGGAGCTTTTGCTCCATTTCAGAACGGAAATAGGCCTCGTAGCGAGTGACTACCGATACGACCTCCTGAATGTGCTTCCAGACGATCTGTTCCAGCACAACGGCACGGATATAATGTCCGCTGCACTTGTCCTTGTTGGCACGATGGGTAGAGCAGATGAAGAAGTCCTGCCGCTTTTCAAAATAGCTGGTGGTGGAGTAGTAGAGCTTCTGCTTGCAGTCATTGCAGAACACCAAGCCGGAAAACATATTGCTCTTTCCTGTCGCTGTTCTGCGGTGCCGCTGCTGCCTGATCTCCTGCACCTTATCAAAGACTTCCAGAGAGATGATCGCCGGGTGGGTGTTATAGAAAATCTTGCGATTCTCCATCGGATTTTCCCGCTGCTTCTTGTCCCAGATGGAGTTGGTATAGGTCTTGAAATTGACCGTGCAGCCCGTGTACTCCATGTATTCGAGGATATAAGCAACGGTGCTTTCGTGCCAGCGGTACTCATTCTCCGGAGCCTGATGCGGTGTTTTTCTGCCCTCCCGCTGCTTGTATGCGATGGGGTTCAGCACCTTCTCATTTTCCAGTAGGGCGGCGATCTGACTCGGTCCTTTTCCCTCCATGCAGAGCGCAAAGATCCGCTTCACGACCTGTGCAGCTTCCTCGTCAATCACCCATTTCTTAGGATCGTTAGGGTCACGTTTATAGCCGTAGGGAACGTTGGTGGTCAGCGCTCTCCACGCTCCCCCTTTGCCTTGTTGACGGCGCGGATTTTGCGGCTGGTATCCTTGGAGTACCACTCATTGAACCAGTTCTTGATACCTGCCATGTCGCTGTCGGTGCTGTTGGGATCGATGGTGTCGAAGTGGTCGTTGATGGCAATATACCGCACGCCGTACTGAGGAAATGTGTAGTTGATATAAAGCCCTGTCAGCGAGGAATTACGCCCCAGTCTGCTGAGGTCTTTCGTAATCACCACTTCCACATGACCGGCTTCAATTGCCGCAAGCATCTTCTGAAAACCGGGGCGGTTGGAAAAATCCACGCCGCTGTACCCGTCATCAATAAAGAACGTCGGGTTCGGAAAGTGCTGAGATTTTGCATACTCCATTAACATGATCTGCTGATGCTGGATGGAGTTCGACGGGTCATCCTTGCCGCCTTTTTCTTTGGTGTCCTCCACGGACAGTCTGCAATAAAGCGCTGTGATTTTGTCGGTTGCCCTTAACATATTGTTGTCCTCCTTTGGTGGGGCAACTGTCTGAACAGGATTGGATTTTTGGTTTATATCAAGAGAAACGTCGTTACTCATCGGCGTCCTCCGTGATACTACTTTTATCATCGGCAACGTTCTGCTCCATAATGCGTCTGAGCTTCTTGTCGAGGGTTTCCGTTCCCTCATAGCTGCCGGTTACGGTGTATTCCGTGCCGCCGTGTTCCTCCACGATTTTGACGTCGGGCAGCCAAAAGGCGGACGGATTTTTCACCACGATGTTGCCCTTTTCATCGAAAGAAAACTCCCTCTTGGGGGCATCGTCGGGGCGTGGCTTGACCTTGGCATACGGGTCAGGATTGGAGAAATAAAATGAGCGGATTTCACCGTCCTCCCCGCCGTTATCAAAATCATCATCGGCAAAAATCTCGCCCAGTTCTTCGTCGGTCAGTTCGATGATCTCATTGTCATTTTCTTTTGGATTCACTTCGTCAAGCCTCCTTCGCTTTCATGGTTATAACGATTAAAACAATACTCCTTATAATTTTCTCTCGTAGCAAATTTCTTCTGTTTCAAGACAAGGTTTAACTTTTCCATGTGTGAAAAAGCCAAACGACTCATAGAATTTTCTTGCTCGAATGTTGTTCGTAAACACCCAAAGCATAACCTTATCATAGCCAGCAGCTCTCATGTCGCCCATGACTCTGCTCATCATTTGAGTTCCGAAACCCTTTCTCCAGTTGTCTTGCAAGCTATGGATGCAGATGAGTTCCGCATAATCAGGCATATCATTATCTCGCGCCGTATCCCACCGTGCAATACAATGAGGATGAGAGTCCACCTCTAAAATATATCCATTGCCAACATTCTCATCGAGCAATCGCTTATACATTGCCGTAGCACGATTTAGGTTGGTGGACATTTGCAGTATCTCGGCAGACAGGATATCCTTAAACGCAGCCTTCCAACTTTCTGTTTGGATATAAGCTAAATCAAATTCATCACCTTGCTGTACTTTCCGAATTAGACAATCCATACTCCTAACACCTCAATCAATGCGCTTATTTGTTTCGATTATATTCGCTCAAGTGCTACTGCGTAGCAAAACAGACGAACGCCGTCAATGGTCAAGATGAACGGCTGCGCCGCCATTGGCTTCCGTCCGTCCGTTTCGCTTTTGGGCAGACAAGGCGGCGTTTGCCTCCTATTCCCATTTGGAAAATGGCGCTTGCTATCATGAGAAACGGAGAATAGCAAGCACAGCAAGTGTATGTACACTTGTGAAAACCGGCGTGGCACGACCGGGATTTCCTTGCAGCATAGCAAGCAAATCCGGTGAGTACCCACACCGGAGCTTGCCATTCTTGCAAGCAATGCACGGCGGTACCCACTCGTGCAAAAACTTGTTGGGCAGCATCCCAAACCCTTTAACAATTTCGGAGAAATTGGCTGCGCACCGTTGGCGCTGTTCCTCGTAAAAATCGTAATAAGGCAGTTACGACTTTTGCGTTTTTTCCTGCTTAAAACTTTTCTCGCAATCGGCAGTTGGGAAGATCCCCTCCATAGCCATGGTGCGAAGATAGGCACTAAGATTATCCGTGCCGGACTCCATCATTCGCTGCTTGATGGCAGCAAGCTCTTTTTCGTCTACAAAGAATTTGACCTGTATCG
>JBHADF010000002.1:0-6466 GCA_041854955.1 Anaerovoracaceae bacterium
GATATTCAAATGCATATTGGAAGTTTTATGTAAAAGGAACAGAACAAGAGAATAATGTTAATTATATTATAAAAGAATATGGCATTAGCAATT
Source organism: Anaerovoracaceae bacterium (assembly GCA_041854955.1). Classification (GTDB taxonomy): domain Bacteria; phylum Bacillota; class Clostridia; order Peptostreptococcales; family Anaerovoracaceae; genus CAMENZ01. The sequence goes on from JBHADF010000002.1 coordinate 94, forward strand.
CGAGTATTATAGAGATATAAAATATAAAAGTATTTGCAGGAAATATCTACTTTTAAAAGACATCAAAAAGACCGTAACAACTAAGCTACGGTCTGATTTTTTATATTCAATTGCAAGCCACTTTGAACAATTATTGAAATTATTCTTTTTGAAATCTTTGCCCAATTTTGTCCCAGTTGCTTGTTTCAACAGGCTATAAACCTTGAAAATAAGCCATTTTCGATAAAATATCTTCTATTCCCACTCAATCGTTGCTACCGGCTTATCGGAGATATCCCAAAGCACTCTGTTTATGCCGGGGACTTCGGCGATGATGCGGTCGCGGATTTTGCAGAGGGTGGTCCAGGGGATTTCCACTGCCGTTGCTGTTACTGCATCTACGGTGTTGATGGCGCGGATTATGGCTGCCCAGCCCATATATCTCTTGTCGTCGCGTACGCCCGTTGACTGAAAGTCGGGGATTGCCACGAAGTACTGCCAAGGTGCCGGTGACATTTTGCCGATTTCTTCGCGAACGATAGCGTCTGCTTCACGAACTGCTTCCAGACGGTCGCGAGTGATTGCACCGATACATCTAACGCCCAGTCCGGGTCCCGGGAAGGGCTGGCGATATACCATCTCATCGGGCAGTCCAAGGGCTTTTCCTACTACCCTTACCTCGTCCTTGTAGAGCAGCTTAACCGGCTCTACCAGCTCGAACTTGAGGTCTTCAGGCAGGCCGCCTACGTTGTGATGGGCCTTTACGCCGTCGCTTTCCAAAATATCGGGATAGATGGTTCCCTGTGCCAAGAACTCTATTCCGTCCAGTTTTCTGGCTTCTTCTTCGAAGACGCGGATGAATTCTGCGCCTATGATTTTTCTCTTATTTTCCGGCTCGGAAACGCCTGCCAGCTTATCCAGGAAGCGATCTGTTGCGTCTACATACACCAGATTTGCCTTCAGCTCGTCTCTGAACACTCTTATAACCTGCTCGGGCTCGCCCTTTCTGAGCAGGCCGTGGTTAACGTGGACGCAGGTGAGCTGGGATCCAACAGCTTTGATGAGCAGGGCAGCTACTACCGATGAGTCTACACCGCCGGAAAGTGCCAGGAGCACCTTCTTGTCGCCTACCTGCTTGCGAAGCTCTTCAACCTGCTCGGCTATGAAGGCTTCTGCCAATTTAGCGTTATTTATTCTTTCCATGTTTTCGGGTCTTTTGTTTGACATCCTTTTGTTCCTCTTTCCTATATAAAATATATAAAATGCTTTTGAACATCTGCTCTTACTTTATCACATTTGCGCTGGCGTCCTTGAGGATTACGTCGTGAGCACCGCCCTCTACGATGGAGGTGGCGGATACCAGCGTCAGCTTGGCTTTCGCCTGAAGTTCTTTGATGGACAGGGCTCCGCAGTTGCACATGGTGGATTTTACCTTAGTCAGGGACACGGCCACATTGTCGTGGAGGGAGCCTGCGTAGGGTACGTAGGAGTCTACCCCTTCTTCAAATTTCATTCTGGGGTCGCCGCCTAAGTCGTATCTCTGCCAGTTGCGAGCACGGTTGGAGCCTTCTCCCCAGTATTCCTTAACATAGCTGCCGTTCAGGTTCAGCTTGTTGGTGGGGGATTCATCGAATCGAGCAAAATATCTGCCCAGCATGATGAAATCTGCTCCCATGGCCAGCGCCAGGGTCATGTGGTAGTCGTAGACGATTCCTCCGTCTGAGCAGATTGGGATATACACCCCTGTCTCTTCGAAATACTCATCTCTGGCGTTTGCCACATCTATTACCGCCGACGCCTGTCCGCGGCCTATACCCTTCTGCTCACGGGTTATGCAGATGGAACCGCCGCCGATACCGATTTTCACGAAATCTGCTCCGGCCTCTGCCAAATATCTGAAACCTTCGCCGTCAACTACATTTCCGGCTCCGATTTTTACGCTGTCTCCGTATTTTTCACGGATCCACTTGATGGTTTCCCCCTGCCACTGGGAATATCCCTCTGAGGAATCGATGCACAAGATATCAGCTCCCGCCTCTACCAAGGCCGGCACTCTTTCCTCATAGTCTCTGGTGGTGACACCTGCTCCCACAATGTAGCGCTTGTGCTCGTCCAAAAGCTCGTTGGGGTTGGACTTGTGGGAATCGTAGTCTTTCCTGAATACGAAGTGGGTCAGCCTCTGATTTTCATCGATGATGGGCAGGGCATTCAGCTTGTTATCCCACAAAATATCGTTGGCCTCCGACAGGCTCAGGCCTGCCTTGCCGTAAATCAGCTTTTCGAAGGGTGTCATAAACTCTGAAATAGGCGTTTCCGGATCCATTCTGGACACTCTGTAATCTCTGGAGGTCACTATGCCTAAGATTTTCCCTGCCGGGGTTCCATCCTCTGTAATGGCAATGGTTCCGTGGCCTTTGAGGGCTTTAAGCTCTATGACATCTTTCAGCTTCTGGTCCGGTCTCAGGTTGGAATCGCTTACCACGAAGCCTGCCTTGTGATCCTTTACTCGGCGCACCATGGCCGCCTGGGATTCTACCGACTGTGAGCTGAAAATAAAAGAAATTCCACCTTCTTTAGCCAATGCCACAGCCATATTGTCGTCCGACACGGCCTGCATCACGGCTGAAACCAATGGAATGTTCATAGCTATCTCCGGCTCCTCGCCCTTCTTAAATTTAGTGATCGGTGTGCGCAGCGAAACATTGGACACCATGTGTTCCTTCCCCGTGTATCCGGGCACCAGCAGGTACTCGTTAAATGTTCTTGACGGTTCGTCAAAATAGTATGCCATTTTACCTCCTCTTTCTACTCAATATATTAAAAAAACTTAAACGAATTTATTCTCACTATTATAAGACAAACATCTTTATATTTCAAGGGATTTTGCTGGATTATTTTCTGTTTTTATGGTAAAATTTTATGTAATTTATTTTCGAACGGAGGGTAAAATGAACCTTTTTAAAAATATTCTTCCATCAGCAAAATTCACCGCTTTGGCCTTGATTTTTATACTGGCTCTTTCGGTGGCTCCCGTCTATGGCGCTACGGGAAAGCAGACCCCTAAGGTGGCTTCCGGTACCTCTCAGGGAGGGAAACCGCTGCCTGTGCAGAAGCCCGGCGTCGAGACCCCTAAGCCCTCGGAAGACCCGTCGCCGGAGCAGCCCAAGCCGGAGACCCTGACCATCATGCTCACAGGTGACCTAATGTGTAAGGGCGCCCAGCAGCAGGCGGCCTACGACGGAAAGGGCTACAACTTCAAGCCTTCCTTTAAATATGTAAGGAAAATTTTCAACAAAGCGGATTTTGTGGTAGGCAATTTGGAAACCTTGGTCAGCGAAACCCTGCCTCTTTCCAAGGATAAAAATCTCCTGCAGGAAAGGCCCTATCTCAACGCTCCCGAGGAATGGCTCCGAGATCTGAAATGGGCCGGTTTTGACGGACTGGTTCTGGCCAACAACCACTGTACCGACGGCGGAAAGATTGGCATCACCGAGACTCTGGCAGCCATCGACCGTAATGGACTTGGCCGTACAGGCCTGTTTTCCACCAGGGAGGAGCCTCGCTACATGCTTCTGGAGGCCAAGGGCTTCAAGATAGGCGTTCTGGCCTACGCAGGCTATTTCAACAGGAAGGACCACTTCCTCACAAAGGATGAGCAGTCCTATATGCTGAACCTTTTGGACAAAAATGCCCTGAAAGCTGATATTGCAAAGCTTAAGGAGGCCGGAGCCCAGTACATAATCTGCTATACCCACAGCGGCACCGAATATTCCCACTATCCTGCCCCCAGGCAGGAAGCGGCGGCGGAGATGATGGCCCGGGCAGGAGTTGACTATATCATCGGTTCTCATCCCCACGTGCTCCAGCCGGCTGACAAGGTGCACAACGGCAAGCGCTACATTCCCCTGATATATTCCATGGGAAATTTCACCTCGCCTATGCCTCTGCCCGCCACCAAGGAGACTATCATACTTTCCGTCACCTTGACGAAGACGCCTTCCGGTCAGGTAAAGCTGGCATCCCACAAGTACTACCCCTGCTACCTTCTCGACAGGTACAAGGGCGAGTCCTTTGTGCTGATGCCTCAGAGCAAGTACTATAACGAGGGCTATAAGCCTACGGCGGCAGTTGCCAACAGCTTCCGCCACATAAGAAAAGTCGTAGGAAAGCTTCCCACGACTTAGACAACACATATTGAGATTTACGCTTTTGGGCTCTTGGAGGTTTCTTTCCTCTCAGGGCCCTTATCTTTTTTCTCTGCCACTACTCTGATGCGGACTTCCAGCTTTCCCGTGTGGTAAACCTTGTCTCCCACCGTGGAAACGGTAATGACCGCCGTACCCTTGCCCTTCACTGTCACCCAGCCCTTGCTGCTGACCTTGACCACCTTGGGGTCTGAGGACACATAGCTGAAGCCTGTTCCGTCGCCGGTGGCTGCGGGCAGGATATTAAAGCCCTGTTCCATTTCGGAAAGCTTGTAATAGGTCTTTTCCGCCGTGACGAATTGTCGCTTGCCCAGCACTGTAAAGAGGGCTGAGCCACGGTATTGGCCTTCTTTGGTGCTCACCACGATGCGGTACTCTCCCGGTGTCAGAACATCTTTCACAGGTCTGCTCTCCTCTTCCCAAGCGTGGCGGGAAGACACTATTCTGAAATACTCCACCTTGTAATCCCAAGGGTTAGGCTTTACTATGGTGCCCTTTTCGTCTGTATAGTATATGTTCTCCGGCTTCGGGTTGAGAGGTTCGCCGGTGGCCATCATAAGATAGGATGCCAAGGAGAACCTGCACTTTTTCACCCCGTCGGGAGTTTCCTTCACATTGAGAAGCTTAATTCTTCCTGATTCTCTCTGGGCTGTGAGGATTTCCACCTGAGGCTCCGGCTTTATTTCCGGCATCTGATTCTGTTCCTGTTCCTGTGCCTGTTCTTGTGCCGGCTCCGCAGGCTGGGTCTCGGCAAAACCTGTTCCTGCCGTGGTCACTGCCAAGGAAAGGGCCAAAGCCCATATTAAAATCGCTTTTGTAAATCTTTTCATATTTCCACCTTTAAATTTTCTACCCTGTTATTCTATCCTCAAAACAGGAAAATTTCAATACTTTTGGCAGATTTTGGTCTGAGATTTTTCGGAAGGTGGGAGGGGGGCGGCGGTTCGTTGGTGCGGAACAGAGCGCTTTGGGAAAATCCGCACCAATGAAAAGTCCCAAAATTGGTGTGAATCTGGCGAAATCGGGAAAACCGCACCAACAGACAGGCTCTAAATTGGTGTAAAAAAAGCCTATTCGAAAAATCCGCACCAATTTCATTGGTGTTAAATTCTGAGATATGGCAAATCCGCACCAATGGCTCCCTTGCATTGGTGCTAACCAGCGCTCTTTGGCAGAATCCGCACCAATGGTTGCCTCCGCGTTGGTGTAAAACGTCGCTGTTTTCCGAGATTAGCACCAATAAGCCAAAGCGGCCGGGCAGCCATCCTATCCCCCACACGCTCCACTTTACATTACACAGCCAAGAACTCCTGCCTTTAAGCATTTTTATATAATATTGCTTGCTTTTTGCTCGTGCACATGATAATATTTACATATAGAAAGGAGATATGGATATGGTACAGATTAGTTTAAGGGTAGAGGATGATGTTAAAAAGAACGCAGAGGCTGTATGTGAAGAATTAGGCCTCTCTATGTCCGCTGCCATCAATATTTACTTGAAAAAGTTGGGTAGGGAAAAACGCATCCCTTTTGAAGTTTCTGCGGATCCTTTTTATTCTGCGGAAAATATAGCTCGATTAAAAAATTCTATATCCAATGTAGAAAGCGGCATAAGCGAATTAAGTCCCCACGAGCTTATAGAGGTGTAGTATGCAAAAATTTTGGTCTGATGATGCCTGGGCAGATTACCTGTATTGGCAAAATCAGGATAAGAAGACTCTGAGGAAAATAAATCAACTTCTGAAAGACATCGATAGAAATGGCTATAATTCTATTGGCAAGCCGGAGCCTCTGTCAGGGGATTTGTCAGGTTTTTGGAGCGTCAGGATTGATCAAAAAAACAGAATCGTTTTCCGCATTTCAAAAGAATGTCTTGAAATTTGGCAGTGCGGTTCTCACTACAGGGATAAATAATACACATCCTTCCCAACAACCACAAAAGGGCGATTTCTCGCCCTTTTGTTTTATATGTGTTGAATTTTAACTATTTAACGCGTACGCTTCTTACTGTGGACCAGCTTCCGTATGCCTTCATGCCGTTTGCATCAGTATATACGGAACGCACCTTTACATAGTATCTTCTACCGGAGAGCAGTCCCTTGATGGTCTTGGACTGGCTCTTAGTGTATCTGGGGTTGTCGTAGATTGTCGCAGTTCTGCCGTTTGTAAACTTGGAGCTGGTGGAGTAC
>JBHADF010000003.1:0-34272 GCA_041854955.1 Anaerovoracaceae bacterium
AAGTCTTCCGAATCCTCCGCCTTCAGCAGGTCTTCCGACAGTCTTTTCTTCTTAAGATACATCTTATCCAAGGCGGCACTTACGGACTTGGTTAAGTCGTAGGCCTTCTGTCTCCCCTGATTTGATGACTCCTTTCGCCCGAAATATGCTTCCAGGCAAGGACTTATAGCTTCAAAGCTTTCCTTCTCGCAGACCTGCTCAAATTCCTCCAGAGGCAATATATAGAATTCCTTAGGTTCTCCCTCGGCATAGTATATTACAGGGGAAACATGACCGGTTTGAGCCTTTTCTGAGGCCTGGGAGAAAAAGGCCCACTTGTCCTCTTCTTCCGCCAAGCTGTCTGCAAAAGCAGGGGAAATACCGCCTATTTTGCTGAGCAAAGCCTTTCCTGTCAAATTTTCGGCTCTGAACAAATCCTCCGTCACCGCCTTGAAGGGTATCTTTTCCTGTTGAGGAGGATATTCGTAGATAAGGCCGGGAAGGAGCTGGCGAACTCGATTTACATCAAAGGACACTCTCTTTATGGAGTCGATGATTTTCCCTGTGGACATGTCCACAAGTATTATATTTGAGTGCTTTCCCATAATCTCAAATACAAGCTTTTTTGATAGGGTAAAGCCTAATTCATTCATAGTTTCCAATGAAATTTCCACGATTCTTTCCGAATCCTTTTGGGAGATGTCCGTTATTCTTCCTCCCTGAAGATGCTTTCTGAGCAGCATGCAAAAGCTTAAGGGGGCAGGGGGATTCACAGGATTGGCCTCAATGAGGTGCAGCCTGGCATGGGCCGACCCGGCGGAGGCAAAAAGCCTGTAATTTCCTGTCTTTGAATGTATGTTAAATACCAGTTCATCCTTTTCCGGTTGATAAACCTTTTCTATTTTCCCCAGTATTATCTTTTCTCTAAGCTCCGCCACAACAGCGGCGGTGACTAATCCGTCATAAGCCATAAGCTTCTCCTATTTCAATCCTTCTATAAAATTTATAGCCCTTTGAATGACTTCCTCGCCCGTACTTCCCTCAGGTGTACCGTTGTGAATTTCGTGGCGATAGCCTTCCAGCTCTACAAAGTTCATCTTAGGATTTGTAGCATTCAAAGGCAGTTTCATAAAGTTTCTGGAGCCCTCTATGCTGCAAATTCTATCCTCTGTTCCGTGCATTATGAGGCAGGGAATGTTATGGGCCTTGCCGTTATCCTCATTGGTGCCCTGCTCCAGAGCAGTTCCTATGCTGAAGCCTTCGTAGGCTGTAAGCAGGCTGATTTTGGGATGAACCAGAGGATCCGTCTCATAGGGCTTGACAAATTCAGGATTTCCCAGCTCTGCCTCGCTGCATTTTGAAGCGGTTTGGAAATCCGGCAGTATTTTGGAAAGGATTTTTATGGCAGAAACCAGGCCTATGCTGACAGGTCTGCCCAACCTGATCCAGGGTGCGGAAATAACATAACCCATAAAGAGGTAGTTGTACTTCCCTCTGGCTCTGTAATCCAAAGCGATATTACCTCCCATGCTGTGGCCGTACATTACCAGTGGAAGATTGGGATAGATGCTTTGAGCATGCTCTACGAGAGCATCGATGTCGGCTAAAACCTCCACCCTCGGAGCACAATGTCCCTTCTTTCCTTCACTTCTTCCGTGGCCCCTCAGGTCCATGGAAAATACGGCTATCCCCGCCTGAGCAAAATATTGGGACAATCTGTCATATCGTCCTGCATATTCACCTATTCCGTGTATCAATATGACAACCTGCTGAGGATTTTCACAAGGGAACTCATATCCCACCAGCTTTACTTTTCTGTTTTCTATTTCAAAATTATGATACATTTTATTTCCTTTCCATCCGAATTTTCCGAAATAATCCAAGAAGTGTCATTAAAATTACATATTTTTACATTTATGTAAAAATATGTTTCACTTTCCCCTGATGCTTTATATAATAAAATTAATCTTAGTACTGTCTAAAAACATTAAGGAGGGTTCAATATGAAAAGACCCTGTAATTGCTCCCTATGTGGGAACATATTTCATACCATCGCCTTCAAAGGCGGTTATGTGTGCGAGGACTGCGTCTATTTCATCAAAAGTCAGGACTAAGAAAATATATAAATAGGTGCTTAAATCGGGATACCAAACGAATCTTTCTCTTTCGCAAACGATATGAAAAGAAATGCAGCCTCGAATGAGAGGGGGATGTCATATCCCCCTTATCTGTTTTTTGTTTGTGACTTTCTTATAAGGCCGGTTTCTTTACCTGCCTTCTCCTTGTTGCGGCGTTTTTCTCTGTTGGCCTCCACCCTTTCCTGATGCTTTTCTTTATTGATACGTTTCTTTGTCTTGGGCTTCATTATGGAATATCCAAACTTTCCTATGGGTTCTTTTTTATGGCCGAAATACTGGCCGTGGATGTATGAAATCAGGCCTGCCTTTTCCATGTTTATTCTGCCCTTTTCATCGAGAAGCGCCTCGTCCACATGGACCTGAACAATCTCCCCTATAAACATATCGTGGGTCGGATAGCTCTTAACTTCGATTACTTTGCACTCCAGATTTACGGGTGATTCGGCAATCAATGGCGCATTAACGGCCTCGCCCTTTTCTGCTGTCAATCCCAGCTCTTTAAACTTATCCACATCCTTTCCGGATTTTACACCGCAAAAGTCCGTCTTAAAGGCCAAGGCTTCTGTGGTCAGGTTTATGACAAACTCCCCCGATTCCTCTATGAGCCTGTGGGAATGTCTTTCCTTCCTCACGGATACATAGGTCAAGGGAGGATTTGAATTTATTATTCCTGTCCATGCTATGGTTATTATATTCTTTTCCTTTTCATTTCCGCAGGATACCATGACACAGGGCACCGGTGCCATCATCGTTGCGGGCTTAAAGCTTTTCTTCATATTTATGCCTCTACTTTCTCAATTTTTCCAATAGATCTTCAAACTCTTTGGGCAGCTCTGATTTAAATTCCATATATTCCCCCGTCTTCGGGTGAACAAAGCCCAAAACTCCTGCATGAAGCAGCTGTCCTCCGTTGCCTAAAGGGTCTTTTTTTATACCATAGAGCGGATCTCCCACAAGAGGATGCTTTATATATGCCATGTGCACCCTGATTTGATGGGTTCTGCCCGTTTCCAGCCTGGCCTCTATCAAGGTGTGCTTTCCCAGTCTCTCCAGAACTTTCCAATGGGTTACGGCTTCTTTTCCGTTGCGATGATTTACGGCCTGACGAAGCCTGTTTTTAGGGTCTCTGCCTATAGGCTCATTGACAGTTCCTTCTTCTATCGAAAATCCTCCGTGTACAAGGGCCTTATACCGCCTCTCTATGCTGTGCTCCGCCAGCTGTTTTGAAAGGGATTCATGAGCCCTGTCGGTTTTCGCAATCATCAAAAGCCCGCTGGTATCCTTATCTATTCTGTGGACTATTCCCGGCCTTATGACTCCGTTTATGGATGACAGGCGGTCTCCACAGTGATACATAATTGCATTGACCAAAGTCCCAGTATAATTTCCTACGGCAGGGTGGACAACCATACCTCTCGGCTTATTTACCACCAGGACCTCATCATCCTCATATACTATTTCCAAGGGTATATCCTCCGGCAATATTTCTACGGCTTCCGGTTCAGGCAGCTCTATTTCAATTTTTTCACCTTTAGATACCTTGTATTTCTTTGACAGCCGGGTTTTTCCGTCTACCATAATTTTGCCCGTCTCAATGAGCTTCTGAATAAAGCTTCTTGAAATCTCCGGTAAAAGCAAAGAAAGCACTAAATCGAGTCTAGTGCCTTTTTCTTCTTCACCTATTTCAATCAAATATGTTTCATTTTGATTCATTTTTTCTCCTCAAAGGCAAACATGTATAGCACCAAAAAACCACAGCCTACACATATAGCAATATCGGCTACATTAAACACGGGCCAAAAATGTAAATCAAACATATCAGTTACAAAGCCCATTGACAGTCTGTCAAATAGATTGCCTAAGCCCCCTGCAATTATAAGGCTCAAGGCGGTAAACATGGTCCAATGAGCCTGTCTCCGCTTTTCCATGACTATAACAGCTATTATCAGAGATATGACCGTAAGTACCGTAAGCATCTGCCCTGTTCCGGAAAAAAGGGAAAATGCAGCACCTCTGTTTTGAATATAAGTTATACTGAAAACCTTGTCGATGAGAGGAATGCTCTCACCCACGTACATATTATCTCTTATGGCATGCTTCACTATTTGGTCTATAAAGAAGATTGCTACAATAATAATATATCTGAGTTTTCTCATCTTATATTTACCATGGTTTTAGTCAAGTCTACAGCCTCATCTTCTTCTTTCTTCACAGGCTCCATAACGATGGTTTCCTTTTTAGCCTCTGTGGCCACCGTATCCTTGTTTTCCTTTTCATCGTGAGTCGTAAGAGAAGCCGGCATAAAATCTTCCTTGAATACTTCAAAGAATTCTCCCGAAACGAAGTCCACTCTCTCCAGCTCGGCCTCAAGCATCTGTCTGTATCTGTCTCTCAGCTTTTCAAAGCGGGTTTTAATCTTCCAGCCTTCATCGCTGTACTTGGATATGGAATCTCTCGCATCTCTAGTGATGAGCTCCGCTTCCATCTCTGCATTCTTGAGGAGTATTTCAGCTCTTCTCTCTGCACTGGCAGCGATGTCGTTCATGAGAGATTTTGCAGCTTCAAGGGTTTCATATACGGATGTCTCCGCAGATATATGCTTATCCACTTGGTTGTGAGCCTTTTCCAGCTCAGCCTTCAGCTGTTTATTTTCTCTGATGAGCTTTTCCATATCTACGATTATCAGATCAAGAAACTCGTCGACTTCTTCGTCGTTATATCCTTTTTTTGATCTGGAAAATTCTTTATTTTCAATATCTGCAGGTGTAATCATCTTATCCTCCAATTTTATTATAATATTATAGCTACCAATCTTACGAGAATGGAAACCACTCCCTCTATGAGCAGCATGGCCAACAGTACGGAGAAGTCAAACATTCCCGTATTGAACTTGGACAGAAATTTTCTGCAAGGGCCTACGACAGGCTCCGTCAAATCCACAAGAATCTTGTAGATCTTGCCGGCCGTATCCCTTCCCGGGACTGCAAACCAACTGAGCACCGCCCGGCCCACCAACATCAAGGTCATTATCTGTCCAAACCAATAGAGGGCCAATATCAATACTGTCTTCATCTGTTACCTCTATACTCTCCAGGGGCTCTTGTTGCCGCCGAAGTCGAAGCCCTTGTCCTCTTGGTTTGCTGCAATATCCACACTTTCCGGTGCAAATATAAAGATGTTGTTGGCAATTTTCTGAACATTGCCGTTTAAGGCGTAGGTTGCTCCCGACAAGAAGTCGAAAATCTTCTTTGCCGTATCTGTTTCAATCTTTTCCAGATTGATGATTACAGGTCTTCTTCCCTTCAAGCTGTCCACCAGCTTAGGACATTCGTCAAAGCTCTTAGGCTCTATTACTACCAATTTAAAGGTGTTTGTCCCTGCTACGGAAAATCTCTTTTCCACGGGTAAAGCTCTCAAGGCCTCCGCCTGTCTCGGTTGATATCCTGTGGCTACCGGCTTTCTCTCCTCTTTTCTGAGGCTTTCTTTCTCGGCTGCCAGCTCTTCTTCAGTAAATTCTTCGTCTTCTACTTCGATACCTACTAATTTTTTAAAGGTGTCTGAAAATCCCATTTTTCCCTCCCGCAATATGCTATATCTTCTTTATCACTTTATATTGGCTCTGTATGCCACTGTTAATTTCCTTGTTTTTTAGAATAATCCCTGTTTCCGAATATCATGGTTCCCACTCTTATGAGGTTTGAGCCCTTTTTGATGGCCACCTGAAAATCGTTGGACATACCCATGGACAGATAGGAAAATTCTAAATTGGGATGTTGAATTTTGCCGTATTCATCATAGAGGTTTTTAACCTGGGCAAAATATTCTCCCGCATCCTCCGGATTCTCCTCAAAGGGAGCTATGCACATAAGACCTCTTATCCTTACATGGGGGCAGCTTTTCAGGATTTCATCCAACAGCAACCCTGTCTCTTCGGTGGTTATACCGAACTTGCTCTCCTCCATAGCGGAGTTCACCTGTATGAGTATATCCATGGTCTTTCCGTGCTGCTCCGCCCGCTTGTCTATTTCCTGAGCCAGCTTCAAGGAGTCTACCGAATGAATCATAGATACCTTATCTATTATGTATTTCACCTTGTTGGTCTGAAGATGTCCTATGAGGTGCCATCTTACAGGCTTAACCCGGTCGTATTTGTTCAGAATTTCCTGAACCTTGTTTTCACCTATATCGGTAATGCCGCATTCTATGGCTTCATTTATTTCTTCCGTGTCATGGAGCTTGGTTACGGCTACCAGCAGCACATCCTCGCCCTTCCGGCCGGAAGCTTCCGCTGCCTTTGCAGCCAGCTCTTTTATATATTGAATATTTTCCTTAATAGGCATCCTATTCACTTCCTTTTTTATTTGATCTCAAGATGGTAGCATAGTTGGTCAAGGTGGTCACTTCTTTTCCATCTTCATCAAAGAAGCTGCCGTTTGCCACCACCGTCTTGTCCTTCATCTCCAAGAGTATCTTCACCGGAACGAACTTTTTGTTTCCCAGTTTGTTGATAATATATACTCCCGGTTGACCGTTTTCGGTGGTTATGCTTTCGCTTTCCAAGATTATGCCGCTTTTTTCTGTCTTTATAATCTTAAAGTCACCTACTCTTATCCGGTCAAATTTTTCGTAATATCTGTCGCAGGCAAGTATGACCTGATATTCTATGCCCTGGCTTTCCACACCGGACACGGTCATCTTTATCCTGGTCTTATCGCTTAATTCAACGGTAAGTCTGTTTCCCGGCTCTATGCCCTCGACTCCCGCCTTGGGAAGCCAGCACAGCATATACCATTCCTTGTTGTCGACTATCTTAAAAAGCGGGTCTCCCACCTTGGCGTTTTTCTTCACACACTCTTTGACTACGCCTTTCTTTTCACCGTCTTCTTCCTCTTCATATTTTGTATCCAGTACGGTGGATTTCAGGCTTGCCATGTTTTCCGGAGTGTAGCTTTCCTCCAGGCCGTCATAAAAATAGCTCACTACGCCGCGAGTCTTGTTGTAGTAGCCTGCACCGCCCAAATTCAGGATTCGGCTGTGTGCTCTCAAAAGGCTTCCCTCCGATGCCACTCGGCTGACGCTTCCTTCTCCGTCGGCAGTATAAAGCTTCTCCGTTCTCACGGCCAAATATCTGCTGTCTACGGTTATTTCCAAGGTCCCGTACTCAGCGGTGTAGGTGCGGACAAAAATGTTGGACACCTTGGGCACCACGTAGATGGCGATATAGAGAATCACCAGCAACAGGAAGTATATGAAAGCCCATAATTTATAGTTATTCTTACTTTTCTTCTTCATAGGGTAATGATAACACAATATATAGTAATTTACAATTCTTCCAGCAGTTTTTCTATTGTCTTTTTTTCTTTTTTTGTCAAGCCTCTGAGCCTGTCCCCATCAGCCTTCCACTTGTCCAGCAGGTCCGGTCTTCTTTCTGCCGTAAGCCTTAAGGAATTTTCCAGCTGCCACAGGAAAATTTCCTTATGATTTCCTCCCGTCAGCACCTCAGGAACCTGCATTTCTTCATAGGTTCGTGGCTTTGTGTACTGGTCGTACTCCAGTAGTCCCGAATACACTGACTCCTCCGCGGCGGACTCCTTCGTTCCAAGAACTCCCGGCACAAATCTGAAAACCGCATCCAGCAAAACCATAGCAGCCAGCTCTCCGCCGGTCAGTACGTAATCTCCGATAGAAACCTCTTCCATATCCCAATAGTCTATGACTCTCTGGTCCACACCTTCATAATGGCCGCATAGAATGGTTATTTCCTCCAGTTCCGCCAGCTCATCTATTTTCTCTTTATCCAGGATTTTCCCCCGGGGAGACATATATAGTATCTTTTTCTTATCCCCATCCAAGGCTTTCAGAGCATGGAATATGGGCTGGCAAAACATGAGCATGCCCACACCTCCGCCGTAGGGAGTATCGTCCACCTTCCTGTGCTTGTCCTCTGAAAAATCTCTTATATCTACTATATTAAATTCCAGTACTCCTTTTTCCCGTGCTCTTCCTATGATGCTTTCTTCCGTCATAGCCTTGAACATTTCGGGGAAAAGGGTCAAGATATTTATCTTCATTTTTACACCTCAAGGGCCTCATCTATAAAGCCGGGAATCAGCTTAACCTTTACGGTCCTCTCCTCCAGGCTGACGGATTTGACGAATTCCTCTACGGCAGGCAGGAGTATTTCCTGTCCTTTCAGGGTTTTTATAACATAGTTATCCTGAGCCGAGTTCTGCAAAACATCCACCAGCTCACCTATGGTGTCGCCGGTCTCATAGTCCAAAACCTGCATTCCCATAAGGTCTCTTATGTAGAAGGTGTCTTCGGGAAGCTCCCTCAGATCCTCTTCTCCTATATAAAGCTCCCTTTCCTTTAGGGCCTCGGCGGCATTTCTGTCATCTACTCCCTTCAGCTTCAGCACTACCATGTTTTTCTGATTTCTGGACCCCTCTACATCATATTCGTCCATCTTATCCATGGTTTTTTTGCCTTTGACATATATGTGTTTCAGGCCTTCAAAGCCGTCTTTGTCGGAATAGCTGTAAACCTTCAATTCTCCTTTAAGGCCTACCACATTTACAATTTTACCGATAAGAATTTTTTCCATAAACAGCACCTTTCCATACTCTTGGCCACATAGCGTTCAATCTCTGAAATACACTTAAGGCACATAGGAAATATGCTCCCATGTGCCCGTAAAATCCGCAATACGATTACTATTCCTTAATAATCTCTACTGTCACTTTTTTGTTTTCTTTTATAGCCGCTGCCTTGACAACGGTACGCAAAGCCTTGGCAATCCTGCCCTGCTTACCTATTATTTTACCCATATCCTCCGGGGAAACTTTTAATTGAATGACTGTTCCCTGACGGCCTTCTGTCTCGGTTATTTCGACGCCGTCCTGATTTGTCACCAGTGACTTGGCTATTGCTTCAACCAACTTAGTCATTAGTTTTCACCGTTTCCTTAATTATTCGATAATTCCTGATTTCTTGAAAAGAGCCTTTACTGTCTCTGTAGGCTGTGCTCCTGTGGATAACCATTTATTTGCCTTCTCGGCATCGATTTTAATAGTCTTGGGTTCTGTCATAGGATCGTAATAACCGATTTCCTCGATGAATCTTCCGTCTCTGGGTGATCTGGAGTCAGCTACGATAACTCTGTAAAAAGGTGCCTTATGTGCTCCCATTCTTCTCAATCTGATTTTAACCATTTTCAATATCCTCCTTAAAATAGTCCTCTTAAATTTTTATTATTTTTCATAAAGTTCGGGTTGGAAAACTGCTTCATCAGCTTTCTCGCATCCTCATACTTTTTGACTAAACTGTTTACTTTGGAAACCGGCTGTCCGGCTCCCGCTGCGATTCTCTTTCTCCTGCTTGCATTGAGCAGGTTGGGATTGCGGCGTTCCTCTCTTGTCATGGAGTATATGATGGCCTCCATCTGACGGAACTCCTTCTCACCCTTTTCTATTTCTTCATCGCTGACCTTCTTTTTACCCATGCCGGGAATCATGTCCAGAATTTTCCCCAAGCCGCCCATGTTTCTAACCTGGCCCATCTGCTCCAAGAAATCCTCTAAGGTAAATTCATTCTTTCTAAGCTTCTTTTCCAGCTTGGCTGCGGCTTCCTCGTCGTAGGCCTCCTGAGCCTTTTCGATAAGGGAAAGCATGTCTCCCATGCCCAGAATTCTCGATGCCATTCTCTCCGGATGGAAGGGCTCAAGAGCATCAAACTTTTCTCCCATACCTATGAATTTTACAGGTTTTCCCGTAACCTTCTTTGCGGAAAGGGCAGCTCCTCCTCGAGAGTCTCCGTCCATCTTGGTCATGATGATTCCGTCCAGTCCCAGCTTTTCGCTGAAGCCTTCGGCGGCATTGACTGCATCCTGACCTGTAAGGGCATCCACCACCAGTAAAACCTCGTGAGGCTTTACTGCTTTTTTAACTCTGACAAGCTCTTCCATGAGCTCTTCGTCTATCTGAAGGCGGCCGGCCGTGTCCACGATGAGAACATCCAAACCGCGCTTTTCAGCTTCTTTTCTGGCAGCTAAGGCTATATCCTCGGCTACTCTGCTGTTTCTATCCGTATAAACGGGGACGCCTACGCTGTTACCTACTATTTCCAGCTGGTCTATGGCTGCAGGCCTGTATATGTCGCAAGCTGCCAGCATGGGCTTCTTGCCGTTTTTCTTTAAATAATTTGCCAGCTTTCCGCAGGTGGTGGTTTTTCCCGTTCCCTGTAGACCCACCATGAGGAGTACCGTAAAGCCGCTGGGGCTGTAGGTCAGCTTAGAGTTGGTTCCGCCCATGAGGGAGACCAGTTCCTCGTTTACAATTTTTATAACCTGCTGTCCCGGCGTCAGGCTCTTCAAAACATCCGAGCCCAGGGCCTTTTCCTTTACATCGCTGACGAATTCCTTTACGACCTTGAAGTTTACGTCGGCTTCCAAAAGGGCCAGCTTAACTTCTCTCATCGCCGCATCTATGTCAGCTTCCGTCAGGACTCCTTTTCCTCTGAGCCTTTGGAAAGTATTTTGCAATTTTTCCGATAAATTCTCAAATGCCATTATCAGTCCTCTAATCTATCTATTATGGTTTTAACTTCTTCTAATATTTTCACCGTTTCCGGGTCAGCGGTCATTCCAACGGCTTTCACCATGGCTTCATCTATCTTTGCTATGGCCTTCCGTGACTCCATGAGTCTCTCCGCCAAGCCCAGCTTTTCCTCATAGCCTCGGAGAGCCAGCTCCGCAGCCTTTAGGGTGTTGTGCACCGCCTGTCTGGAAATGCCGAATTCATCGCCGATTTCCGCCAGAGAAAGATTTTCCTCGTGGTAAAGTCCCATGACCTCCCTCTGCTTTTCCGTCAAAAGGCCACCATAGAAATCGTATAGCAGGCTCATACGGCCTATGTCTTCCACGGCATGCTGCCCCTTGAAATCCTCTTTCATCCCGTCCTCCGGTGGTGTCAACTTAAATAGCTTTACACTTACTATGATAATATATCACGACTTAGTTATGGTGTCAACTGTTTTTTGTTAACATTTTGGGTGTGTGGGTATTCCCGGCGGCGAGGAACCTAAGTCCTTCCACCTATGGTTCAAGGGCAAATCGTTAGTTCGTTGTGATACTCTCGGCGGCGGGGAACCTAGGCCCTTCCACCTATGGTTCAAGGGCAAATCGTTAGTTCGTTGCGATATTACCAGCGTACGGGGAACCTAAGCCCTTCCACCTATGAAATCATACCAATCCCATACTTTTTGTCGGTTTGGCTTGAAAACCGGGTAAAATCGTCATACCAAAACACTCAAAAAGCGGGAAAAGTATGATTCCCGCCTCCAAACTGCCATAAAATGGAAATTTTGTCATGCCAAACGGTCAGAAAACTGCTGATTGGCATGATTTTCCCAGTCGGCCATATTTTTACGTGTTTTATGCCTACTATCCTAAAGCACCACAAGTCCTCAAAGCCCCTCTTCTCTGTTTCCTACAGCGGATATGAGTATACCCGATATGATGAAGATGAGCCCCACCACCGTGTACCAGCCCCATAGGTCTCCTCCCCAGAGAATTCCGGCCAAAACTCCCACGGCAGTTATCAGGTTTGTCTGTATGCAGGTAGCCATGGCCGCAGATATTCTTGACAAGGTAAAGTTGAATATGAGATAGGCCAGGAAGGAGCAGCCCACTCCCAGATAGATCAGAGACACCGTCGTAGATCCTCCGGAAATAAACACCTTATAGGGATGCAAGCCGTACCCTTGGGCAAAGGAAATGGCATTGAAAAATAAAGCTCCCTCCAAGGCTACGGCAAAGGTCACTTCAAAGGCTGTAAAGCTTTGGGACAGCCTGTGGGATAAAAGTGTATAGGCCGCCCCCACCAAAATAGCAATGAGCAAAGCACCGTATCCCAGCAGCTTTCCCTTAAAGGAAACTTCTCCCAAGTCAAAGGCGGGAGAAAGGGCAACACATATAACCACTCCGGAAAATCCCACCAAAATGCCGGCGATTACCTTAGGCGGAATCTTTTCCTTAAAGGCCAAGGCTCCCTCCACCACTACCATGAGAGGTATCACGGCTATAAAAATAGAGCTTTCGGAGGCGGTGGTCAGGTCAATTCCCCATGCCTCAAAGAAAGCGTATATGCATGGCTGAAGGAAGGCAGCCAAAGCAAGCAGCTTCAGAGGCTTCCCCTTGTAGTTAAGCTTTACTGTCCCTGTAAGCACCAGGCCGCCGAAGAGAAGCAGAGACATGAGCCAGCGCACGGCCAATACTTCTATGGGCTCTAATTTTACGAGAGCAACCTTTGTTCCAAAAAAAGACAGCCCCCAGAGCAATGCTAAGGACACAAACATGGTGTAAAGAAATATTTTGCTTTCCTGTATTTTTTTCATACTGAATTATAGGGCTTCGGCCGTAAATGCCGAAGCCCTGCCTTTCTCACTAATATGACTGATTATTAAGCCTGCTCGCTTAAGGGCTTGCCGTCCCTATCCTCGGATGTAATGGTAGAACCCAAGGTCATGGCAGCCTTTTGAAGCTCTAAGATGATATTGTTTATCTCCATCAGCTTTTCCGCAGGAATTTCCTTGTTAATGGTACCCTTTGCCTTGTTCAGGATAGCGTCTACATCGTTTTCAATGCTTACCACCTTTTCCTTCAGGGTATCTATATCCTCTACATTTATGGCCTCGCGGATAATCTCTTCCTTAGATAACAGTTTGCCTGTTTCCAGCTCGAATTCGGTGTTTTCAAACACAGGGGTCGTATCGTAGCCGTAGACCTCTTTCACCTTCTTTGCAAACTCTACCTTAGCCTCCTCTTCACCATGAACCAGGAAAATCTGCTTCGGCTTAACCTGAAAACCTCCCAGCCAGTCTAAAAGACCATTTTGGTCAGCATGGCCGGAGAAGCCCTCCAGATTATATATCTCGGCGCCTACCATTATGGTTTCTCCGAAAAGCTTCACCTCTTTGGCACCTTCCACCAGCATTCTTCCCAAGGTTCCTTCCGCCTGATAGCCTACGAAGACTACGCTGTTTCTTGAATCCCAAAGATTGTGCTTCAGGTGATGCCTTATTCTGCCGGCTTCACACATGCCGGAAGCGGAGATTATAATTTTAGGTGTCTTGTCCATATTGAGCATCTGAGAGTCCTGAGTATTTCTGGTAAACTTTAAATTGGGGAAATCCAAAGGATTGTCTCCTGACAAGATATACTGTTTAGTTTCTTCATCGAACACTGCGGCGTTTTTCTTGAAAACCTCCGTAGCTGTGGTAGCCATGGGGCTGTCTATGTAGACATTAACCTTTCCCAAAACGGGATCGTATTCCGGATGGTGTTCGTAAAATCTGTTGAACTGGAATATCATCTCCTGAGTTCTGCCCACAGCAAAGGAAGGTATGATAACGCTTCCGCCTCTTTTTATAGTTTTTAAAACTATGGAAATAAGCGCGTCTATGGAAGCCTCATTTTCCGGGTGTAAGCGGTTGCCGTAAGTAGTTTCCATTATGACATAATCCGCCTTCTTTATCTTGGTGGGGTCACGAAGGATAGGTCTTGTAACCTCTCCCAAGTCCCCTGAGAATACTATCTTTGAGGTGGTATCACCTTCATCTACCCATATTTCCGTTATGGCTGAACCTAAAATATGGCCGGCATCGTTGAAGACTATTCTCATGCTTTCGTTAAGCTCTATGAGCTGGTCGTAGAGCACAGGCTTTACCAGCTTCAAGGCTGCTTCCGCATCAGCCACGGTGTATAAAGGTTCCTCAGGCCTTTTTCCGGTTCTGGCATTCTTTTTGCTCTGCCACTCCGCATCCTTTTCGTGGATATAGGCTGAATCTATGAGCATTACCTTCAGCAGGTCTGCCGTAGCATCGGTACAATAGATGTCACCCTTAAAGCCTCTCTTTACGAGAAGGGGCAATCTGCCGCAATGGTCTATGTGTGTATGGCTCAAAACTACACACTCTACAGCCTCCACATCAAAAGGGAAGGGGTTGTAGTTCAGCTTCTCTTCTTCTTTGCCGCCCTGATGCTGACCGCAGTCCAGCAAAATCATGTGCTTTTCCGTGGTTAAAAGATGACATGAGCCGGTTACGCCCGAAGTCGCTCCGCAAAATTTTATTTTCATTTAAGTCTCACCTCCGCTTACTTATAGTCCCAAAGGCTCCTATCAGCTGTGGATACGGCTGTAGCTCCTGCGGCCAAGGCCTCATCCACCTCCCGTGTGAACTCTATGAGTCCTCCGGCTATTATGATTGTTTTTACCTTTTCATTAAATTCGATAATCTTCTTGCTGACCACTCCCGGCATGATTTCCACCACATCGGGTTTGGCTATTCTTATGGAGTCCACCGCCGTATCTACGGAGTGGGAATCCACTATAAAGAATCTCTGTACCGTAATAAGTCCCAGCTCCTTAGCTGGTCTTATCATGTTGGTTTTAGTGGT
This sequence comes from Anaerovoracaceae bacterium, assembly GCA_041854955.1. Classification (GTDB taxonomy): domain Bacteria; phylum Bacillota; class Clostridia; order Peptostreptococcales; family Anaerovoracaceae; genus CAMENZ01. The sequence goes on from JBHADF010000003.1 coordinate 14,572, forward strand.
TAAAATTCCGTCCGCCCCCTGGAGCTTAACATATTGAAGGCCTACTCGATCCTTTCCTATGCCATCGGCAAAATCCATGTGTATCAACACCTTTTTCCCGGCGGCATGTCCCTTTTCTATCATGCCTCCTATGTTGAGTATATTGGAATTTTGCAGGAAAATAACATCCACCTTAGACCTTAAGGCTTCCTGAAAATCCTCTTCCGTTCTTACAGCAGCTGCAACTTTTCTCTCATCAAACAATGTAACCATTCTATCTCTCCCACATTATTTAAAATCTTCGCCGTGAAAATCCGAGCCCTCCGTTATGTGCAGGTGGTACTTGGCAGCCAAGGCGATAAACCTGCTCTTTTCTTCTTCCGAATGTTCCGGATATATACATTCCAAGCCCTTTAGCCCTATCCTTTTCAGCTCCTTCAGCAGCTTTTCAAAGCTCTCCCAAAACTCGTCGCTTTCTCTGGGGCCGATGCCTTTAATCTTTCCCGGATGAGCCAATACAGCCATTCCTCCTGCTTGGGATATGAGCTGCACAGCCTCCTCGGAAGTCATCCTCTTCTTTTCTATAGCTTTTATGACCGGGCTTTCCAAAAACCTTCCCGGTTCAAAGGCTTCCTTAGGTTTCTTGACATAGCCTTTTTTAGCCAGCAATCTGGCTATATCCGGCTTTCCTATATATGAGCTTTTAGAGGCGCCATACAGCTCTTCCATGGATATGTCTATGCCCTCTTTTTGCAGAGCTGCCACCAGCTTCTCGTTTCGCTCTCTCCTATACTCCTTAAGAGTTTCAATCTTTTCCTTAAGGGCCGGATTGTCCTTGTCGAACTTATAGCCCAAAATATGAAGCTCTCTTTCTCCATGAAAGGCGGAAAACTCAATTCCGGCTATGACCTGTATTTTTAAAGCTTTTCCTGCGATTATAAACTCATTGAGCCCGTCCGTAACATCGTGGTCCGTCAGAGCTATTTCATCATATCCGGCCGCATGATATCTTTGCACCAGCTCCAAGGGCTCTAAAGCTCCGTCAGAATAACAGGAATGCATATGATAATCAACCTTATAGTCCATAAATTTTTATCCTCTTATCAGTAATTTTGCTCCCTAAAAGAAAATTCTGGGCGGCTTGGTCAGCTGTAAGCATGCATAGGTTACAATTCCCATTATTATCAGCGAAATAACGATGAAAAAGGTTGTAGCCATGGCTATAAAATCTCCACCCAGCAAGATGTTCAGGTAGGAATCCTTATCCAGCAGCTTAATGTCCAAAAAACCTGCTATCCACTTTCTGCCTCCGTTGGTGGCTGTAAGGAAGGATTGGAAGGTTACCCAGGCCATAGTCAAGCCTAAGCTGATCCAATATCTGTCCCTCAGCACCTTCTTTTTTCCGTCTCGCAGAAAATATGTGTAAATTGCCGCCGTTATGATGAAGGATACTACTCCCAGCCAAGCGCTTAAGTCCAAGGTTTTCTTCACCTTAAGCATGTTGAGACCTTCCTCATCTGTGAAAATACCTCTTTCATCATAGCCCGTATCTTCGTAAATCTGAAACTCTTTAGGATTCCAGCTTCCCATAAAGCCTGATATGCCGTCTGCCATTTCCGCTGCGGAAAGAGTGGTATATGCCTTGTTCACCGCACGGGAATCGTTGAAGTAAAACAGGTATGGTCCCGAAGACCTAAGCAGCATATTTTGGGCCAGGGATACCATAAATACAGCCATAGTGATTACGACTACGACAGACCATATGAAATTCAATTTTTTCATGGCTTTCCCCCTGTACTCACAAGGGCAAGGATTTCCCCTTGCCCTATTTCAATTATTTTAAAATTATACATACGGATTCGCCGTCGCAGCCGAAGGCATTTCCTTCATCCGTATCAAGATGGCATTCTCTTTCGTGAGCAGAACCGCATCTGCAAACTACATTATCAAAAACGCCGCCTCTGAAGCCTTCTATCTTGATGCTGACGGTTTCTCCGTCAACAACACCGGCTTCCTTTGCCTGCTCGCTGCTGAGATGAATATGTCTCTGGGCTACTATCATTCCCTTTTCCAAATCTATCTCTCCTGCAGGACCTACCAGCTTGCAGCCGGGAGTTCCTTCCAAGTCTCCGGACATTCTCACGGGAACCTTGATGCCTAAGCCTCTGGCGTCTGTCAGGGAAACCTCTATCTGTGTTTCCGGTCTAACGGGTCCCAGCACTCTTATACCCTTAAAGGTAGCCTTAGGGCCGACGATATCAACCTTTTCCTCGCAGGCATACTGACCGGGCTGAACCAGGTCCTTTGTAGGGGTCAGGGCATGTCCTTCGCCGAAGAGGAGGTTTAAGTGCTCCTGTGACAGGTGAACGTGTTTGTTTGATAATCCGATTTTTACTTCATAAGCCATTTTTATATATCTCCTTTTATTTAAGTAACTAATTTATCCTTCCAGATATCCTACATAAGGCAGGTTTCTGTACTTCTGGTCGTAATCCAAGCCATATCCTATTACAAACAGGTTCTCTATGGAAAATCCTATGTACTCTACGGGAACCTCCACCAGTCTTCTGGACGGTTTGTCCAGTAGGGTGCATATCTTTACACTCTTAGGGTTTCTGTCAGCAATATGCTTCTTTAAGAAATTTAAAGTCGTACCGGTGTCTACAATGTCCTCTATGATTATAACATTCTTTCCGTAGATATCTCCGTCCAGATCTTTTTTAATCTTTACAACTCCCGAAGATGTGGTACCGGAGCCATAGCTCGAAGCTATGATAAAATCTATCTCTGTATCCAAAGACAGGTTTTTCATAATATCCGCCATCCACATAACGGCACCCTTTAAGGTTCCCACCAAATAGACGGGTTCTCCGGCATAATCACGGGAAATTTCCTCTCCCAGCTCTCTTGCCCTCTCTTCTATCTGTTCTCTGGTGAACAGCACTTTTCCAACAGCAACATTTTCCATACTAAACTCGCTCCTCATTACTTTTATGGTCTGTTTTGCGGTCCTCTCCCTCAACGGTAAAATCCACGCCTTCAACTATATTTTCCTCTTTAAAGCTACCTGAGTAGTCCTGCTCCTTGCCTCCTGTCCAATAGACATCCAAAGCATCCTTTAAATGCCACAGGATCCAAAGCCACAGGATTAAATCGTCGATAAAGCCGAAGGGAAACAGAATAGGCGGAATCAAATCCACAGGTAGGAAAAGATAGATTACCCCGAAAACTACAAGCAGTTTTTTTCTCAAGGGTACAGTCTTATCCTTCATCATATACCTGATGGCTTTCAGTCTGCCGATTATAAATCTTAAACTAAGAAACTGCATTTATTCCTCCATAGTTGCGGGAATGGAATTTTCGTCCCTTAAAATCCGGTCCATTTCATCCAGCAGTTTATCGTAGCCTTGGCGTTTCAAGGCAGAGACAGGTATTACCTTGTCCTCCGCTGCCATGCCTAAGGTTTCTCTGATGTTCTTCATGGACTTCATATAATCATTTCTGGAAACCTTATCCGACTTGGTGGCAACTACAATGCCGTCCAAGCCGTAATGCTTCAGGTACTGATACATTTCCACATCCTGCTTGGAGGGCGTATGCCTTATATCCACCAGCTGTATTACCTTCTTAAGACCATGCCGATTTCGGAAATACTCTTCCATCATTTCACCCCAGTTTTCCGATATGCTCTTTGATACCTTGGCATATCCGTAGCCGGGCAGGTCCACGATTCTGAATTCATCGTTTATCCTGTAAAAATTAATGGTTCGCGTCTTTCCGGGATTACCGGAAACTCTGGCAAGACTTTTTCTGTTTGTCAGCAGGTTAAGCAGGGAAGATTTTCCCACATTGGACCTTCCCGCAAAGGCTACTTCCGGCACATTATCTTCCGGATATTGGTTTCTCCTGACAGCTACCGCTTCCAGTTCTGCATTCTTTATTATCATACTACAATTACCGTTTTTTTACTATAAGAAATATCTAAATATTTATTTAACAAATGCGTGTTCGATAACATCCTTGGCATGCTCCAGGAGAACGAACTCCAGCTGCCTCCTTACATTTGCAGGTATATCATCAATATCCGCCTCGTTGTCCTTGGGAAGAAGAATTTTCTTTATTCCCGCTCTGTGAGCAGCCAAAACCTTTTCCTTAATTCCTCCTACGGGCAGAACCTTTCCTCTCAGGGTTATTTCCCCCGTCATGGCCACATCCTTTCTCACAAGGCTGTCGGTGAGCACCGACATTACCGAAGTGAACATGGTTACTCCTGCAGAAGGTCCGTCCTTAGGCACTGCTCCTTCGGGAACATGTATGTGAAGGTCCTTTTCCTTGTAGAAATCCGATGGAATGTTATACTGATCAGCGATGGAGCGAATATAGGTTATGGCCGTCTGTGCCGACTCCTGCATAACCTCTCCCAGCTGGCCCGTAAGCTGTATCTTCCCTGTGCCGGGAACAAGCTGGGTTTCGATGAAGAGGGTATCCCCTCCTACCTGAGTCCATGCCATGCCTGTTACAACGCCTACTTCGTCCTCTTCCTTTACCGTATCATAGCGGAATCTCTTCTTGCCAAGATACTTTTCCAGCCCTGCCGGCGTGATCTTGAAGGAGCTACCGTTTTTAGTCACTATCTTTCGAGCTACCTTTCGGCAGAGGGAGCCTATTTCTCTTTCCAGATTTCTTACTCCCGACTCTCTCGTATAGTAGTTTATCAAATCCCGCAGGCTCTTCTCGCTGAGGGAGAAATTCTTGCTCTTAAGGCCGTGGGCTTTAAGCTGCTTGGGTATGAGATAGTTTTGGGCAATCTTTACCTTTTCTTCTTCCGTATAGCCGGACACCTGTATGATTTCCATCCTGTCTAAAAGAGGTCTGGGAATAGTCTCCGTGGTGTTGGCGGTGGTTATGAACATTACCTTGGAAAGGTCAAAGGGTATGTCCAGGAAGTGATCCGTGAAATCTCTGTTTTGCTCCGGATCTAAAACCTCCAGCAAAGCGGAGGCCGGGTCGCCCTTGAAGTCGGCTCCTATTTTATCCACCTCGTCAAAGAGGAATACGGGATTGTTGGCACCTGCATCCTTCAGGGATGTGATGATTCTTCCGGGAATGGCCCCTATGTAAGTCCTCCTGTGGCCTCTGATTTCCGCCTCGTCTCTTACTCCACCCAGGGACATTCTGACGAACTCTCTGCCGGTGGAATGGGCTATGGACTTGGCTATGGAAGTTTTTCCTACTCCCGGAGGCCCAACAAGGCAAATGATAGGGCCCTTTATGCCCTTGGAAAGGTGGATAACCGCCAAATATTCCAGTATTCTCTCTTTTACCTTTTCCAGACCGTAGTGTTCCTCGTTGAGAATCTTCTCAGCCTTCTTGAGATCTGAGTTGGTCTTGGAGGTGGTATTCCAGGGAAGTCCTAAAATGGTTTCCACATAGTTTCTGATTACGGCTCCATCGGCGGAGTTTGCCCCCATTTTGGCAAACTTTCCGATTTCTCTCATTACCTTTTCCGTAATCTTTTCGTCAAGATGAAGCTCCTCCAGCTCTCTGGTCCAGCGAGTTGCCTCGGCTGCGGCTTCTTCGCCGTAGCCCAACTCGTCCTGAATCACCTTCATCTGCTCGCGAAGTATATATTCTTTTTGATTCTGCTTTACGTTTTCCTGTACCTTCTCGGAAATGGCTTTTCCCAAGGCTAAAACCTGAGTTTCCTCAAAGATTATCTTGTGGATAAGCTGCAATCTTTCCTTAACATCTAAGGTTTCCAGGATTTCCTGCTTCAAAGGCACCTTTATGTCGAGATGAGTTGCTATGGTATCTGCAAAGATATCCGGCTCCTTGATTGGGGCTACTATATCGTAGGCTTCATCCTGCATGATGCCTCCGTACATGAGATACTGCTCAAAGGCATCCAGCACAGCTCTCATCATGGCTTGGGTTTCCAAGTCCTGAGGGTCTGCCGGTACTATTTCGCTTTCCTCAATTTCCACCTTTAAAAAGGGATCCTCCGTTATGAGCTGGGTTATTTCTGCTCTGTACCGGCCTTCTACCAGCACTCGCACCGCATCTCCCTGGATTCTCAGCATCTGCTTTATCTTAGCAACTATTCCCACACGGAAATAATCGTCTTCCGTAGGCATTAAAATATTTTCGTCCTTCTGTGACGTCAAAAATAAGAGCTTGTCACCTGCCATGGCAGCTTCCAAGGCTTTTATGGATTTTTCTCTTCCTATATCGAAATGGAGAACCGTCTTCGGAAAGGCAGACAGTCCTCTGAGAGGTACACAAGGCATTATAAGTCTCTCTGTCATGTTTTCTCCTCCTAATTTTTAGAAAACAAGGCGACATATTGCCGCCTTTTGTTGTGATTTAATTCTCTTTACCCTTCACAAGCAATTGAGGGGCACTCCCCGCTTCTATGGTTTCCTTGGTGATTACACAGGCTGTAACATCTTCCCTCGAAGGGATTTCGTACATTATGTCCGTCATAACACCTTCCAAAATAGATCTGAGGCCTCTGGCTCCGGTCTTTCTCTCCAAAGCCTTTTTGGCTATGGCCCTTATGGCCGGCTCTTCTATTTCCAACTCCACATCGTCTATGGCGAAAAGCTTTTTATATTGCTTCAGCAGAGCATTCTTCGGCTCTGTGATAATTCTGATAAGGGCTTCCTCTGAAAGCTCCTCCAAAGTGACCATCACGGGAAGTCTGCCGATAAATTCAGGGATAAGTCCGAATTTCAGCAAATCTTCAGGCTGTATTTTGGACAATACAGTCTGCTCTTCCTCTGTATTCAGCTTTATCTCCGAGTTGAAGCCTATGACCTTTTCGTTAATTCTTCTCTGAATTATCTTGTCAAGGCCATCAAAGGCTCCTCCACAGATAAAGAGCACATTGGTGGTGTCAAACTGGATGAATTCCTGGTGAGGATGTTTTCTTCCGCCCTGAGGGGGAACGTTGGCCAGGGTTCCTTCTAAAATTTTCAGAAGAGCTTGCTGCACACCTTCTCCGGAAACATCTCTGGTTATGGAAGGATTTTCAGATCTTCTGGAAATCTTGTCTATCTCGTCCACATAAATTATGCCCTTCTGAGCTTTTTCGATATCCCAATCTGCTGCCTGTAAAAGCTTAAGCAAAATGTTTTCCACGTCCTCGCCTACATAGCCTGCTTCCGTCAAGGCGGTAGCGTCGGCGATGGCAAAGGGCACATCTAAAATCTTGGCTAAGGTCTGAGCCAAAAGGGTCTTTCCCGAACCTGTGGGTCCTATCATAATTATATTGGATTTCTGGATTTCAACTCCGTCATCCGCATTTTTCACGTTGTTTATTCTCTTGTAGTGATTGTACACTGCTACAGCCAGGGCCTTCTTAGCCTTATCCTGCTCGATCACATACTCGGAAAGAATGTCGTTTATCTCCTTCGGCTTCGGCAAACGATAAGGAGCACCCTCTCTTCCCTGAGCAGGACCATCGTTATAGTCTTCCTTCAGGATTTCGCTGCAGGTATGTATACACTCGTCGCAGATGTAGACTCCCGGCCCCATGAGCAGTCTTTCTACCTGACTCTGGGGTTTTCCGCAGAAGGAGCACTTCAGCTGCTTGTTTTCATCATATTTATTCATAGATTTTCCTCTTACCTGGATTCGATAACCTTATCTACAAGACCGTAAGCCATAGCTTCATCTGCGCTCATAAAGTTATCTCTGTCCGTATCTTTTTCTATTATATCAAGAGGCTTGCCTGTATTTTTTGCAAGTATCTTGTTTAATTTCTCTCTCGTTTTCAAAATCCATTCCGCATGAATTTTAATGTCCTCTGCCTGTCCGTGAACACCGCCTAAGGGCTGGTGAATCATGATTTCCGCATTTGGCAGAGCATATCTTTTCCCCTTGGCTCCTGCTGCCAAAAGGAATGCTCCCATGGAAGCCGCCATGCCTATGCAGATGGTGGAAACTTCCGGCTTTATATATTGCATGGTGTCGTATATGGCCATGCCTGCGGTTACGGAGCCTCCGGGGCTGTTTATGTAGATGCAGATGTCCTTTTCAGGATCCTCCGCTTCCAAAAAGAGCAGCTGGGCCACAACTAAGCTGGCTATGTGCTCGTCTATCTGTTCTCCTATGAATATTATTCTGTCCTTCAGCAGTCTGGAATATATATCGTAGGATCTTTCGCCTCTCGATGTCTGTTCGATTACATAAGGTATCAATGCCATTTAAAAATCCTCCTTTAATCATAGGTAATCTTTTCAAAAATCCCTCAGGAGACAGCCTTTGTCTCCCAAGGGTTTATACCGTAATATACTTAAAATTCTTTTGTTTTTTGCAAGTTTCTATTTGATAACTGCCTTGTCGAAAATGAAGTCTACAGCCTTCTTAATCTGGATATCCTTTTTGAGGAAGCCCAGGTTGTCGTCGCCGATGGCTTCTTTCACCTTATCTGCTGTCATCTGATACTGGATAGCCATCAGCTTCAGCTCTTCTTCCAGCTCTTCTTCGGAAACTTCTATAGCTTCTGCATCTACTATACCCTGAAGGATGATTCTTGTTCTTACAGCTTTTTCTGCATCCGGCTTAAGCTCTTCTCTCATTTCCGCATATTCCTTGCCCATGTACTGAAGATACTGCTCCAGGCCAAGGCCCTGATATCTGAGCTGCTGGTCTAACTGCTGTGCCATTCTGTCTATTTCGTCCTCAACCATACGATGAGGTGCATCTACAGGGTTGGATTCCAATACCTTTCCTAAGGCATCGTCCTTCATCTTTCCTTCTGATGCTGCCTTTGCGTAGCTTTCCAGTCTCTCTCTTGTTGCTGCCTTAAGGGCATCTAATGTATCGTGCTCGGAAACATCCTGAGCAAATTCGTCATCCAGCTCGGGAAGCTGCTCTTCTTCTATTTCATGTACAAGGCAGTGGAAAACGGCTTCCTTTCCTGCCAAATCTTCTGCATGATATTCCTCGGGGAAGGTTACCTTTACATCCTTCTTCTCTCCCGGTGTAACGCCGATAAGCTGCTCTTCAAAGCCGGGGATGAACATTCCTGAGCCTAAGGTCAGCTTCTGTCTTTCTGCTGTGCCCCCTTCAAACTGGTCATCGCCTACAAAGCCGGAGTAGTCAAAGAGCAAGGTGTCTCCCTCTTTGGCAGCTCTTTCAACCAAAACTCTTCTGGCATTTCTCTTCTGTAAAGCCTTGATTTCATTATCTACATCTTCGTCCTTTACTTCCTGAACTACCTTTTCGATTTCAACGCCCTTGTAATCCTTAACCTCTACCTGAGGGAAGCATTCAACGGTGAGAGTAACCTCTAAGGCTTCTCCCTTTTTCATCTGGCCGAATTCCGCTCTGGGGCTGTCAACCACGTCAAGGCCTAATTCGGATAAAGCCTTGGAGTAGTTTTCGGAAAACATTTCGTCTATGGCTTCTTCGAAGAAAACTCCTTCTCCGTAGTGCTTTTCTATAATGCTTCTGGGAGCTTTTCCCTTTCTGAATCCGTGGATTTCAAATTTGTCCTTGTTTGCCTGATAGGCCTTTACCTGGGCAGCTTCGAATTCCTCTGCGGTAAACTCCATAGTAAACTTTACATCGTTCTTCTCTCTTGAAATAAATGTCGCTTTCATTAAAATATATCCTCCTGAATATGATTAAAAACTTTTTTATAGTTATTTCACCATTTATTTTGGGGATTTCTCCACCATATCACCTGATGTGAAACAATTTCATATCATTATAACCTAAAAACCACATAAAGTAAAGGAAATATCTACCTAACAAGGCCCTTTTGGCGGTTTTTTTCGGGGTTTTTCGGTGAAAAAACGGTGAAAACTTCTTGATTTTCATTTTTGCTGGTGTTAAGATTGGTTAAATCCTTCTCTAATGGGTATTTTGCCCGACTGAAAGAGGAGCGAAAGGAGATAAAATGGAAATAGAATTAAAATACAGTTTTGGAGATTCTTCCGTAAAGGATAAAATATTATCTGACGATTATATAAAGGATATAATCATAGCAAGTTCCTATGAAGCAATACCTATGCGGGCTGTCTATATGGATACTCCCTCCGAAGCTTTGCGAGGAAAATCCATAGCCTTCCGCGTACGTTTAGAAGGCAGTGTATACATGGCCACCTTGAAATGGGGCGGTTCTGCCGTGGGAGGCCTTCACAACCGTGGTGAGCTTAATGTACCCGTGGATGAAAGCTTTTTAGCCCGGCCCAATATGGAAATTTTCCTCGGCAGTGAGATTTATGAGGATTTAGCAGAGGCTACGAGATCTGAATCCCCTGTGCCTGTCATGGATATGGACTTCTTAAGAAAACAGGTAAAGCTTAACACGGGCAAGTCCCTTTCCATACTTTCCTTAGATGAAGGGGAAATAATTACACCTAAGGGTTCCGTGCCCATTTGTGAATTGGAGATAGAGCTGGAATCCGGCGATTCGGAAGACATGCTGGCTTTGGGAGAAAAGCTGGCATCCCGATATGGACTTATTCCCTGTGATGTCAGCAAGTACCAACGAGGCCTGGCAGCCTTGGGCAAGCTGTAAGACGGCTCGCCGGTTTATTTCCGCCTCCAAGGAGGCAACCGAGAATCCAAACTGTGGGGAATCAGAGACTTTTCTATGTTCTCCCCACATTTTTTAGCTTTACTCCAGCTTCTATGAGCCTATCCGGCAGCTTCAACTGTGGGAAGAACGGAATTTTTCGAACAATTCCCCACAGTTTTTTGTCCAATTTTTTGTCCGCACCCCCGGCAGACAGCTTTAACTGTGGGGAGAACGTCGGTTTTCACCACTTTCCCCACAGTTTTACATTTTTTACATAAGTTCTGATTTTTACCGTCCAAAAAGAGCACTCGTCTTGAGTGCTCTTCTTATGTCATCATTATTTCTTCTTTGCCAATTCTCTAATCTCGGAATACTTGCTCATTATATAGTCGTAATTCTTAGGCTTGTGAGGCACAAGACAGCTTGAGCAGTCCTTGGTGCCGTCAGGGGTATAGCTGTGATTTCCTCCGCAGTTCTCCCCTAAAGCATAGAGCGGACAGTAGCAGAACAGACAGTTAAAGGTCTCCGGGTCTGCATCGGCATGACAAGGAAAAAACTCGCAATTCTTGTGCTGGAAAAACTTATAATTTTCGGTTGTAACCAAATTCATCATAACCTCCTAATCAATAAATACCTTACTTAATATTAAATATCCCTCATATGATACCATAACTATAGAAAAAGTAAAGGGCACCCGGAGGCTCATTAAAAAACAAACCTCGAGTGCCCTTGAATGGTCATTATTCTTCGTCTTCGTCCATAATTTTGTCGAACTCGGCAACTACTGCATCGAATTCTTCGTCGCTTTCGATGTCGATAAGCTCGAATTCATCTTCACCGACTTCCTTATAGCCGTAGATGTAAACATCATCGGAACCGTCTTCAGGTATTAAGGCTATATATTCCTTACCCTGAAAATCAAAAACTCCCATGATTTCACATTCAACTTCTCCTCCGTCATCAAACTCTAAAGTTATGATATCGGCTTCTTCCATTTCAACGTTTTTCTTTTCGTCTGTCATTTTTATTCCTCCATAAATTTTTGGTTTTAACACATTTTTGCGGTTGCCCCTGTAAACCCTTGCAACCTCTACTAAATATAACACAAAGCCATTCTATTATCAACCGAAATATTCCTTTATGGCACGAGCATTTTTTTCACTTATGCCTTTTACCCTTTTCAGCTCATCCTCGGTGGCATTTTTTATGTCTTCTATTGTCTTAAAAGCGGTGAGCAGCGCTGTTCTTTTAGCAGGACCGATGCCCTCTATGTTATCCAGCACCGAGCCTATGGCTTTCCTGCTGTGCAAACTTCGGTGGTACTCTATGGCAAAGCGATGGACCTCTTCCTGTATGGTTCCGCAATACTTGAAAAGCAAAGGGTTTTCCCTCAAGGAAAACTCATCTCCTCTGCCGTCAACCAAGGCTCTTGTCCTGTGGCTGTCATCCTTTGCCATTCCGAAGACGGGTATATTCATACCCATTTCACTTAAAACCTTAAGGCACACGCCGACCTGACCTCGACCTCCGTCCATAAGGATAAAATCCGGCAAGGTGGAAAATCCCGAATCTCCCGCCTTAGCGCGAGCAAATCGCCGAGTCAGTATTTCCCGCAGGCTGCCGTAATCGTCGGGGCCCTCAACAGTGCGTATTTTAAAGCGTCTATAGTCCTTCCTAACCGCCTTGAAATTTTGGAAAACCACCATAGCTCCTACAGTATCCACACCATTGGTATTGGAGATATCATAGGATTCCACTCTGTAGCTTTCCTTTTTCACTCCCAACAGTTTCTCCAAAATATTCCTGATGGAATCCTCCTTTTCCTTGGCAGTGGCTACCTTTATCTCCAAGGTCTTTGAAATTTCTATGACATCTCGTTTGGCCATATCCAGAAGCGCTTTTTTATATCCCTTTTGAGGGACGAAAATTTTCACTCGACGGCCCTCTTCAAGGCTCTCCAGATACTTTTCTATTAGATTGCCTTCCTCCAGCTCTCTTTCCACCACGATCTCTTTGGGCATGACCGCCCATTGACTGTAATACTGCTTTATAAAGCCTCCTACCCGAGCATCGTAATCGTCGGCACCGTCGGTGCTCATGTTGAAAACTTCCCGGCCGGACAGCTTTCCGTCCCGCACGGTAAAGAGCACCACGGAGGCATCCTTTCCCCTCCCCACGGGTAGTACCATATCCAAATCATTGCCCTGAACCGATGATACCCTTTGGGTTTCTCCCAGATTTTTCACGGAGATAAGGTAATCCCTGAACACTGCTGCCTCCTCGAAATTAAAAGCTTCCGATGCCTTGTTCATAGCCTCCGTCAAATAGTCAATTACAGATTTCTGCTTTCCGGAGAGAAAATCCAGGGCCTGCTTTGTATAGACGCCGTACTCCTCCCTGCTTATCTTGCCGAGACATATACCTCGACACTGATTTATGTGGTAGTGGAGACAGGGCCTGAAGTTTTCAGGGAAATCTTTGGCGGAGCAACGCTTTAAGGCATAGATTTTGTTCAGCAGCTCCACAATTCTGTTTACAGCCGTCGTATCGCTGTAGGGGCCGAAATACTTGCTGCCGTCCTTCTGCAAAATTCTTGTTTTGAGAATTCGAGGATAGTCCTCCTTTACGGTCACCTTTATATAGGGATAGGTCTTATCATCCCTCAAAAGAACATTGTATTTAGGCTCATATTTTTTGATTAGATTGCACTCTAAAATCAGGGCTTCCATTTCCGTCTGGCAGGTGATGTACTCAAAATAGGCTATGTTGGACACCATGGCCCTTACCTTAGGGTCCTGATTCTTTGATGACTGAAAATACTGGCTTACCCGCCTTTTAAGGGAAATGGCTTTCCCTACATATATGACTCTGCCCGTTTCATCTCTATGCATATAAACTCCCGGAGTGTCCGGGAGTTTTTTAAGGTTTTCTTTAATATCAAATATCATCTGTAAGGCCATTCCCTCTGTCGTAAGTCTTCTTCTCTTTCCATCTGCTGTCTGGCCATCTGTCTAAGCTTGGCTTTTCTGGCCCTGGCACGCTTTTTCCTGTTTGATGCCCGAAGCACCAGAATGGCCATGAAAAGAGCCAATATTAAGAACAGGGTGAAGAATATCACTACGGTCTGAATGTCGGAAATTCCGAAGCGGGATAAAAACCATCCCTTTGATATGGATTCCTTCGCCACCAGATTTACAGAACGCACCAATTCATCGGCCAGATATATGTCCACACGACCTACTACGCTGCCCTTCTCTATGGGAGCCTCCAAGCCCTTTTCATATATGGTTTCCGTCGTTACCAAGGCCTGAGATGCACCTTCCGGCAGGTTTATATAACCGGCTGCTTCAGTTACCCCTATAACTCTGTTTTGTGCACCGTATCGCACAGGGCCCTTTCCAAAGGGAACACCCTTGTCAAAGACCTTATGGCTGGTGAGATTTTCCTTGGCGAAATCCAGCAGCTTCTTCACATCTCTGTATCTGCTTTCCAACGTGGAGCCTAAAATAACCACATAGCAGTCTAAGCCGTCTATGTTTATACCTACCACCATGGAAGTGTCGCTGTCACGAGTGGTTCCCGTATTGCCTCCGAATACGCCGGGATAGGCTTCAATCTTTATCTTTCCCGTAGGAAGCTCCGCCTTTCCTCCGGCCAGGAAGTAGTTGCCATTTGTCAAAATCTGTGATTCGGTCTTGTTTGTAGATGCTACAGTATATTCCGGCGTGCCTGCGATTTCTCTAACATCCTTGCCGTATTGGAAAATTTTGCTGGCCATTATGGCTATATCCCTGGCCGACGATCTGTGACCATCGGTGGTAACTCCGCTGGCATTTTTAAAGGTAGTCTTTGTCATGCCCCATTTCTTGGCCTGCTTATTCATAAGCTTGACAAAGTCCGCTTCACTGCCTGAGGTGGCGATGGCCAAGGCTGTAGCCGAATCATTGGCGGATATGAGAAGGGCCTGATATATCAAATCCCTTACACTTATTTCCTCACCTGCTACCACGGTAGACTTTGTCTTTCTCACCTGAGTAGCTTCGGCTGAAACGGTTACTACGGCGTCTGGCCCTAATTCTCTGGCCGCCAGATAGCAGGTCATCAGCTTCGTTATGCTGGCTAAATCATATTTTTTATCGCTGTTTTTTTCGTAGATTGTCTCTCCGGTGGTGGCACAATATACGATAGCTCCCTTTCCTGTTACGGAGGGGGTCTTAAGGGCAGCCCAAGAAATCCCCGAAAAAGAGGTCATCACAACCACCATTATTAAAAATCCGGCTATTACTCTTTTCATGTCCTATCCTTTTCCTCTCCTACGTGAAGGAGGGGGCTGTCAAAACTTGTCAGCCTCCCCCATGTGTCTAAATATTTCTCTTCTTTTCAAAGAAATGGTCAGCCAAAAGGAATCCATCCTCATAATGATTGTTGGCTTTCAGCGCTGCCCTCTCATTAAATTGTCTGCTGCTATCCTCCGGCTTTACATCCTTGCTGTCAAAGATGACAAAGGGTACCGGATCCGAACTGTGGGTTCTGATAGAAAGAGGTGTCCTGTGGTCTGGAATCACAAGAATCTTAAAGTCGTCTCCAGTGCTCTTCAGGTATTCGTACAAGGGCTTTACAACTCTTTCATCAATATATTCACAGCATCTTATTTTAGCATCCAAATCTCCCAGGTGGGAACACTCGTCTGTGCCTTCTATGTGCATGTAGACGAAATTCTTGCCCTCCTCGTAGGCTTGGATAGCTGTCTTCACTTTGTTTTCGAAATTGGTGTGGATATTTCCCGTGGCACCTTCCACCTTAGGGGATTCAAGTCCCGCGAAGGTTCCTATGCCCTTTATGAGGTCCACTGCGGAAATCACCGGTCCGTCAATGCCGAAGGCCTCCCGTATATCCGGTAAAGAAGGCTTTACTCCCTGCCCCCATATCCAAAGGCTGTTGGCCGGGTTTAAACCTCTTGCCTGTCTGTCTTTATTTACGGGATGGTCCTTAAGCAAATCATAGCTCTTCTTCATAAAGCCGGCAATGATTTCCGTGTCCTTACCCTTGGGCATATAGTCTCCTACTCTCCTATCCAGCAAATCGTGGGGAGGAGGACAGAAATAGTCCATATATCTTGTTCCGTCTACGAGAAGACATTCTCTGTAGCCTGTTCCTGTGTAAAATTTCATCGTATCCGTGTCAAAGGCTTCTGCCACGGTCTTTATAATTTCATCGGCTTCCTCAGTGGTTATATCTCCTGCTGAGTGGTCACGAATTATAAAGTCCTCGTAGTCTTGATGCCCTGCCGGGTCTACGGTTATAAGGTTTGCCCTGAAAGCCAGCTGGTTTTCGTGCATATCTATACCTAAAGAGGCTGCCTCCAAGGGAGATCGTCCCGTCAGATAAACTCTCGGGTCATAACCTAAAACAGCTAAATTTGCAGCATCGGAGCCGGGGGATACGCCCTCCGGAACCGTCCTGGCACTTCCTATTTCGCCGTGAGCCGCCAGCCAGTTTATGGTGGGCAGCTTGGCCACTTCCAAAGGGGTCTTCATCCCCAAGGCTTGAATTTCATTGTCAGCGGAACCGTCAGCAATTACGATTAAATATTTCATTCTATCTTTACCCTATATTTCTTATGAAACTATTTGCTATTTTCTGCTTTGAATTTTTCCATAAAGGCTATGAGAGCCTCTACGCCAGCCTTGGGCATAGCGTTATATATGCTTGCACGCATGCCGCCTAAGGAACGATGTCCTGCCAGATTGATGAGACCTTCTGCCTTTGCTTCTGCTATAAACTTCTTGTCCAGGTCTCCGTCTCCCGTCATGAAAACTACGTTCATTATGGATCTGTCTTCCTTTGCTACGGGACAGTTATAGTACCCGCTTCCGTCTATGTAATCATAGAGCAATGCAGCCTTTTCCAGATTTCTCTTTTCCATCTCCTTAATTCCGCCTATGGATTTCAGGTATTTGAAAACTTCACCTGCTACATATATGGAAAATGTGGGGGGAGTGTTATACATGGAGCCGTTTTCCGCATGGATTTTATAGTCTAAATATGTAGGTACCTCTTTACCTGCAAAGCCTATCAGGTCCTCACGGATTATAACGATGGTCATTCCCGCAGGTCCCACATTTTTCTGGGCACCTGCCCAGATGAGACCAAATTTGGAAACATCTATTTCCTCAGACATAATGTTGGAGGACATATCTGCTACCAGGGGAATATCTCCCGTTTCGGGTACATAGTTGAACCTGGTACCGTAAATAGTGTTATTGGTAACGATATATGCGTAGTCCGCATCCTGTCTGATGTCTTCCTTTTTAATTTTGGGCACCCAAGTAAAGGTATCGGCCTCCGAAGAAGCGATTACTTTGATATCGCCGTACTTTTCAGCTTCCTTCCATGCCTTCTTCGCCCATGTTCCCGTAACCACATAATCCGCCTTTTTCGTATTTCTGAGCAGATTCATGGGAACCATGGAAAACTGGAGAGTGCCGCCTCCCTGTATGAATAGCACCTTATAATTATCGGGAATGTTCATAAGCTCCCGCAGATCAGCCTCGGCTTGGTTTATGATTGCCTCATAATCCTTGGATCTGTGGCTCATTTCCATTACGGACTGGCCGCTGCCCTTGTAGTTCAAAAGCTGTGCCTGAACCTCTTCCAACACTTCTACAGGAAGTACGGAGGGACCTGCTGAAAAATTGTATACTCTCCCATTATTTGTCATAGCCTCAATCTCCTTTTAAAAACTTTTAAAAATATTTTTCCAACAAGAAGTATAACACTTTACCCATATCAAGTAAAGTGCTATACTGGATAAGAAAGTTATTTCTTTGATTTATTTGTTAAATTTTTCATTTAAGGAGACGTGTAATGTATCAAGTAGCAACGCTGAACAAAATTTCCAAAGCCGGTCTGAGCCATTTCAACGAGAAATACATCATAACCGAAGACGTAGAGGCCGCCGACGGTATTCTTGTTAGAAGCCAGGATATGCTCACCATGGATTTTGCCGACGGATTAAAGGCTATCGCCCGCGCCGGAGCCGGTGTGAACAATATTCCTTTAGACAGATGTGCCGAAAAGGGAATTCTGGTCTTTAATACTCCCGGAGCCAATGCCAACGCCGTAAAGGAACTGGTTATCTGCGGTATGCTCATGGCCACCCGTAACATCCCCCGAGCTCTGACCTGGGCAAAGGGTTTGACTGAGGATGTGAGCAAGCAGGTTGAAAAGGGTAAGTCCCAATTTGCCGGCCATGAAATCCTGGGTAAAACCATCGGAATAATCGGTTTAGGTGCCATAGGCAGAAAGATTTTGGGAAGCTGCAAGGCTCTTGGTATGAACGTTTTGGGATATGACCCCTTTTATGTGTCCGGCGGAGAAGGTATTTCCGTCTATTCGGACCTTAAGGAAATGCTGCCCCTCTGTGATTTCATAACCCTTCACTTGCCTGCCAATGCCAACACTAAGGGCATGATAAACAAAGAGCTTTTCGGCCTCATGAAGGAAGGTGCCGTCCTGCTCAACTTCTCCAGAGATCAGCTGGTAAACGATATGGATCTGGCAGCTGCTTTGGAAACAGGCAAAATCAGCCAATATGTTACCGACTTCCCCAATGACAATCTGGTAGGCAGAGAGGGTGTAATACTTATCCCCCATCTCGGTGCCTCCACGGAGGAAGCCGAGGACAACTGCGCTATCATGGCTGTAGAGGAGATGATGGAATTCTTTGAACACGGAAATATAGTAAACTCCGTAAACTTTCCTGCCCTCGATATGGGTCCGCTGGAGTCCGGTTCTCGTCTGGCCTTCGTGGTTAAAGGCATGGCCGACCCTATGTCCGAGATTATGGAAATGTTGTCAGCTGCCAATGTGAATATATCCAAGGCAAAATGCTCCCGCAGACAGGATGATATCTCCTATGTGCTGGTGGAAACGCCTCAGGAACACGAGGAAGGCTTCCTCTTCACAGGAGAAACAGGTGCAAAGATAATATCCTTCAGAAAGATTAAGAAATAATAAAAAGTTAAGAATTTAAAGAGGATGTGTCCCAACCGTCTTTTATGACAGTTTCGAGGCACATCCTCTCTTTATATTTCAAATGAGCATCCGCCCATTTTATCATCAGCCTGAGAAGCTGAAATATACCTTGCCCGGTTTAAGGTTAACCTTCTTTAATAGAGCCATCTCCTCTATGGTTACCATCTGAAAGCCCATTCTCTTAAGCTGGGGAATAAGCCTGGTGCTGGCATCTGCCGTAGGCCTGTAAAGGTCATGCATCAGCACTACGGAGCCATCCCTTACCCTGTTTATAACCCAGTTGTAGGTAGAATCAGCATTCCTCGTTCTCCAGTCCACAGGGTCTATGGACCACAAAATAATAGGCAAGCCTACATTGGATTTAATAGTCTCGTTCAGCTGGCCTCCGGGTGTTCTGCACACCAGGGCTTCTTTTCCGCTGTACTTTTCTATGATACGGTCGGCTCTTTCCATTTGAGACTTTATTCCGTCGGCGGAAAGTCTGTTGAGCCAAGCATGAGTATAGGTGTGATTTCCTATCTGACAACCGTAATCTACCACAGCCTTAAAATTATTCTTGTAGCTTGGTACCCTGCTTCCCACCACGAAGAAGGTGGCCAGGGCATCGTTTTTCTTAAGTGTGTCCAAAATAATGGCTGTATTTGCGGAAGGGCCGTCATCATAGGTAAGGCATACAGCTTTTTTATCTCCGTATACGGTTCTCTTCAATATGCCCTTGTCGTTAAAGGTGTAGACATTATTCTTTATACGGTTAACTCCTTTATACATTTTGCCTGTGCTGCGTCCGAAGTAGTAGGTATTCTTCCCTATCTTCTGCCAGCCTTTCTGCTTTTCTCCGGCTATGTAGTAAAAGACGTTCCCCTCTTCATCTTCTTCAAAGCCTTCTTTGAGAATTTCCGGCGGGTTCTCCGGTGTTACGGGCTCTATAATGGGCTCTGTACCCACGGTACCCGGTCCGGGCACATCTTCCGCCCAAACAAAGGACACTCCTAAGGCCATGACCATAATCATGGCTACAGAAACAACTCTGATTACATTTTTTAACTTTTTCTCTTTCATTTTTATCCCCCTTTATTAAAAAGGAGCTGCGGGAGTAAATCTCAAGAATGCCTACCCATGCAGCTCCATTTTTCTCCTCTATTTAATTTTGCCCT
>JBHADF010000004.1:0-39819 GCA_041854955.1 Anaerovoracaceae bacterium
CCTACATCTCCTCTTACCATAACGGTTACAAGGCCTCCGCCTACAAGAACCTTTCCGATAAGAACTACGTTAGCGGCTTTTACCATGGCATCTGCTGCCTCGATGGATCCAACGAGACCTTTTGTCTCGATCATTCCTAATGCTTGTAAATTTGTCATTTTATTTTCCTCCCTGTCAACTATTTCTTAGTCAACGCATCAATCAGTTCACTTTTTTTTGCAAATTTTATTTCTTCGCGAGAAAGTTTCATTCCTTCCTTGCTTCTGGCCAAAGTTCTCAGTTCACCTACGGTCATCTGAGCCAAAGCCTTTTCGTCTTCCCTTTGGAGATTTGCAACTGCCTTGGGTTTTTCCGGTGCCGGCTCTTTTTTAACAGGCTCTGCCTCTTTAGCCGGTACGGCCTCTTTCGGAGCTTCCGTAACCCTTTCAGTCTTTTCCTCTGAAGACATTTTTTTCTTTGGTGGTGTAGATGTCGGCGGTATTTCCTTCATGTCCACCATGGCTCTGACGCTTTCATCAGGTCTCGGTATAACATGCTGTGAAAGTAGTTTTCCAACCTTTTCCGCCGCAGAAGCCGCTGCGTCTATGGCAGCTTTGACAGCTCCCACATCTCCCTCTACCAAGAAGGTAGTAAGGCCTCCGCCTACACGAATCATATTGACCAGAGAAACATTTGCAGCTTTAAGGGCACTGTCCAGCCCTTCAATAGCTCCTACTCTTCCGTAGACTTCTATCATTCCTAAAGCTTTCATAATGATTCTCCTAAAATACTACTCGGCAACGGTGGGTAAAATCATTTCCACATCGGAATGAGGTCTCGGAATTACGTGGATTGATATTAATTCGCCTACTCTTTCAGCAGCAGCGGCACCTGCGTCTACAGCAGCCTTTACTGCTCCTACATCTCCTCTTACCATAACGGTTACAAGGCCTCCGCCTACAAGAACCTTTCCGATAAGAACTACGTTAGCGGCTTTTACCATGGCATCTGCTGCCTCGATGGATCCAACGAGACCCTTTGTCTCGATCATTCCTAATGCTTGTAAATTTGTCATCTCTCTACCTCCCTATGAATTAAAACGCTGTCGGATTTTCTGCAACGAATTCAACTGCTGCTGCGAAAGCCTCACATGCTGATTTGCAAGCAGACTGGCTACCTGTCAGCAATGCTCCGCCGAAGTTGGTCTCCGAAGGAGGTGCATAGAGTACGCAGAGCTTTACATCGGCGGCTTTGATAGCTGCATCTACTGCATACATTGCCTCTAACGGAGGTGCGATAAGGTAAGCCAAGGCTTCGCCTTCCGGAATTCCTGCTCCTGCGGACAGGTAGGATCCGGTTCTGGAAATGCAGTGAGCATAGTACGGAATAGTGTCGTCGTCATTGGCGGACACGAAGTATGCTCCGTTTTCTATCATATCGATAGCTGCATCTAAGCCGCTCTTAACCTCTGCAGGGTTAGGGCCGGCCAAAATTCCTATGATTTCTCCTGCGAGTTTTGTATTGGCATTGGCTGCTCCGCCATAGAAGCTCTTTGCATATGCAACTACTACATCTGCTTTTTTTGTAGCTTCGTCAAGAGCCGTATAAGTAACATCATCGCAGTCGGCTGTTATAAGAGCCAGTGATTTGAAATTTTCGGGAAGTCCCTCGAAGTCTTTCAACATTTCCGGGCTGGCATTGGGAATTATCTTTGCCGCCAGAACACTTGCTTTTAATGGATCTCTTTTCATTTTATTTTCTCCTTATAATATGTATTATAACTTCAGATCTGTTCCGCTTGCTTTCTTTTCCAATATAGTCTTGATGATCTCGGCTATATGTGCTCCTGCCTCAGCGGGAATGGTTCCTGCGGAGTGGATGTTGGAAACTACTGTTCTTCTTGCCTCAGGCATGCCTATGGTTGCCTTGTAAGCAATGTACGCAGACATGGATGTGGATGTGATAAGTCCGGGTCTCTCACCGATTAGTACACATGTAACATCAGCACCTGTAACTTCACTTACTTCGTCCATGGAGCCTACACGTCCGTATTTTACGAAGAAGGGTGTTCCTACCTTTATGCCGTTACTCTTAAGGCCCTGAAGCAAACCGGACAATACATCCTTTGTATTTGCGGCAACGGCTGCCGAGCTAAGTCCATCGGATACGAATATTTGAACCTGAGGATTCTTTTCGCATTTTTCCCTGATGGTGGCAACTGCCTCTTCACTGAGCCTTCTGCCCAAGTCAGGTCTTGTAAGGTATGTGTCTTTGTTGTCGCAACGGCTCTGTACCGTAAACAGCCCCAGATTATCCACAAAGTCCTGATCCACGTCTGAGAATACTGCGTCCTGAGCAGCAGAGTGGGCTGCTCTGAACATGAGCTGAGGCAGAGTATTGTATCTTGCTCCTGCTTTTCCTATACCAAGACGGCAAGGTGCAAACTGCTTCAATTCATAATAGCCTTCCCTGTCATAGGGATTTTTAACCAAATACTGTTTCTTGATGTCTATTGCCGCGATATCTTCTAAAAAGCCTTCTTCTAAGTTAGGAGCATCACAGCAGGCATCTGTCTTTATATCGTTTTTTGCCGGGCTGATGGTCTGTTCCAGATTCATACCGTTCAGAACATCTTCAATTATAGCCCTTAATTCTCTTGTATCCACCAGATTGTCCTCCTTTACTTTTTAAGAAATATTGATGCGTCGCCGGCTAACGGAGTCAACTTACCATCCTTTGAAATTCCCATCTTTTCGAGCCATAAGTCGAATTCTCTGATAGGTCTCAAGCCGAAGACTTCACGAAGTGCAGCTGCATCGTGATAACCTGTACACTGATACATAAGCATGCAGTCATCTCCCTGAGGGATTCCCATGATATAGTTGCAACCGGCAGCAACAAGCATAGTAGCTAAGTTTTCAATATCATTTTGGTCAGCCTTCATGTGGTTAGTGTAACAAGCATCACAACCCATGGATATTCCTGTAAGCTTACCCATGAAGTGGTCTTCCAGACCTGCACGGATAACCTGCTTTGAGTCATACAGATACTCAGGTCCGATGAAGCCTACTACAGTGTTAGTCAGGAAAGGTTTGTATCTTCTGGCAAATCCGTAGCATCTTGCTTCCATAGTCAGCTGGTCCCAACCGTTATGAGCGTCTGCGGAAAGCTCTGAGCCCTGTCCTGTCTCGAAGTACATTACGTTAGGACCGGTAGCACGACCTTCTACGAGAGCATAGTCGTGAGCATCCTGCAGCATAGCGGCATCGATACCGAAGGTTTCATTTCCCTTCTGAGAACCTGCGATGGATTGGAAAATCAAATCTACAGGAGCTCCCAGCTTCTTGGCGGCTTCGATCTGAGTGGAAACATGGGCTAAAACGCAAATCTGAGTAGGAACTTCCCATTTGTTTCTGAAATCGTCGAACTGCTTTAACAATCTGGCAACGCTCTCTACAGAATCATCAACCGGGTTAAGTCCGATAACGGCATCACCACAGCCTAAGCTGAGTCCTTCCATGGTGGAAGCTAAGATTCCCTTAGGATCGTCTGTGGTATGGTTAGGCTGAAGTCTGGATGAGAAGGTTCCGTTTTTACCGATTGTTGTGTTACAGTGAGCTGTGATTTCAATCTTCTTAGCCCCATATATAAGGTCCAGATTGCCCATCAGCTTTGTGACTCCGGAAACGATTTCACTGGTTAAACCGCGAGAAGCTCTCTTTATCATGTCACCTGTTGTTTCGATGTCCAAGAGCCATTCTCTGAATTCAGCCACAGTCTTGTTCTTATGTTCATTGAAGATGCTTTCGTTTACATCGTCCTGAATTATTCTCGTTACTTCATCTTCTTCATAAGGCACAGCCGGGCTGTTTCTTAAATCATTGAGAGTTAAATTTGACAAAACCCATTTTGCCGCAACTCTTTCTTCGGCGGACTCAGCTGCTATACCGGCAAGCTTGTCCCCTGATTTCTCTTCGTTAGCTTTAGCCATAACTTCGCGAATTGACTTGAATTCATAATTATGACCAAATAACTTTGTCTTTAAGATCACGATTCCTCACCTCTTGCTTTCTTTCATTTGAATTAGTGATTAAATATTAATGTCTTCGTTACTACGGGGACTACCCTTCCACCGGCAACCGGTTTTCCGATGTCCACGAAATCTCCGTCTTTAACAAAGATATTATCGATACATATAACTTTTCTCCTTCCTTCCAGGAGAACCTTTAAGGCATTTCCCAATACCTTTCCTATGTCATTTTCCACAATTACCAGAATTGGCACCTTTGGATTGTCATAGTTTTTCAAACCTTTTATGATGGCCCCGGCCAATTCCTGAACCTTATCAAAGGTTTTATAATCATTACCGCTTAAGGCTATTGCTACGCATTCGTCCTTATTTCGGTTAGTGAATATCTCAAGTTTTCTTATCATGTTTTCAGAAAATATTTCCAACCGGGCCTCTTCCTCTTCAGTCATCTTCACCACTATGATGTTTTTAAGAGGCAATTCTTCCTCTTCATATCTTATGGTGCTGCCGCTGACCTCAGTTGTATGGGTCCCTGCTCCTACTACGGTAGCTCTTATGGTTTCATAGGAGTCATAGAGCTTTACCGAGGAAAAGAACCTTCCGTCTCTTATGGCATTTCCTAAAATTATACCTATGTCTCCGAATTTGAAATTATCTCCCCTTACGGGCCTGTATATAATCTCGGCAACTCCTCCCGAGAAGGTTATGCCGTCTATCTTCAAATCTTCAGGAAGAGGATTCCCATCATTTGTATAGAGATTCTTGTGGAAATCATCTCTCGGTATCAAGCCTACGGCCATGGCCAACTGCTTCGCCATAGCTTCCGTCAGCCTATTCAAGTCTCCCTCATCAGTTCTCTGTCCTACTTCCAGCCTTATGCCGAGAGAGGATGCCAGCCTGCCGATTTTTTCGTATACATAGGTGATGACACCATTTTCTATCTTTATGAGCCTGCCGCCTATATCCAGGCAAGAGGTTCCTATCAGGTTTCCTCTGTTGAAAACGGCTATGTTGCTGGTTCCTCCGCCTATGTCTATATTGGCTATGGTCTTGCGGTCATTTTCCGACATCACGTTGGTTCCGGCACCTTTGGCCGAAAGCACCGACTCCAGGTCCGGTCCGGCCGTAGCTACTACGAAGTCTCCCGCCATTTGGCTCAAGGCGGAAAGCACCTCGTTGGCATTTTCCTTACGGGCCGTCTCGCCGGTGATGATTACCGCACCTGTATTCAGGTCCTCCGGTTTCATGCCGGCTCTGTCATATTCCGCCTTGACAATTTTTTGGACCGCTTCAGCATCTATGGTTTTAGCATCAGTCAAGGGAGTAAAATATATTTCACTCTCGTAGACTACCTCTGTGTCCACTATGCAGATGCGGGGCACCGTATAGCTGGTGGCCGTATTTTCAATTGTCAGCTTGCTGAAAATCAATTGAGTTGTGGAGGTTCCTATGTCTATACCTACACTGTTTATTACCTCATGCATTTTCATATCCTCCTAAAAACAAACAGCCCAAACCTACTTCCAAAAGGAAGTCTGTCGGACTGCATCGTCTTGACTTAAGGCTACTACGTCGTAACCCTAAATATTATTTATTTTTAAAAGATTATTCTAACCTTGGTGCCGAAACTGTCTGACTTGACAGTTACATGACCCTTCAGCTTCTCCCTCACCATGGATTTTATTATGGTCCAGCCCATACTCCCCGACGAGGTTTTACTTACATCGAAGCCGCAGCCGTCATCTATGAAGACAATTTCATAGGAGTATTCTCTGCGCTTCAAAGTCATTATTATTATCTTTCCTTCCTTGCGGTTGGGGAAGGCGTATTTTATGGCGTTTTGTATAAGTTCGTTAAGTATGAGAGCCAACGCCGCCGCTTTATCGAAGTTTATGTTGAAATCTCCGCCGTGGTATTCCACACGCAGGATGAAATCTTCCCTTCCGTAGTACTTGAGAATGTTATTCTTTATGCTGGCCACTATGTCATTCAGCTTTACATCCTCCATCTCGGTTTCTACCAAAATTTCATGGGTGGATGCTATGGCCATGATTCGGCTTATGCTGTCGTTTAAAGCCATGACCGCATCCTCTGAATCCAAGGAGTTTCTCTGCAGCCGCAGAAGAGCAACTATGGTTTGAAGGTTATTCTTTACCCTGTGGTGCATCTCCTTAAAGGCTACGGATTTGAGCACCAGCTCCTGTTCCTGCAGCTTTTGAGCTGTAATGTCCGCCATGGTGACGATATAGTGGATATCGTCTCTTCCTACATAGGCGGTCTTTACATCAAAGCAGAAATTTCCAAGCTTAGTTTCCTGAGATGTTACACCTCTTTTACCGTCTATGCCCATTTCCTTAACTATGGCAATTTCATTATAGTTAAGTCCTTCTATTTCCTTTATAAAGCCTAATCTCTTATATATGCTGGCCGCCGCTTTGTTCCTGAAGACAACCTTGTTTTCCTGATTGATGAATATCATCCCCAGCTCCATGTTGTCAATAAGGGTGGAGCCGGTGTCACCCATTATGAAATTATCAAATTCCTGCTGATCTCTCCGCACCTTCACCACACCGCTTCGCGGCTTGGCGTACTCCATGCGCTGCTCTATTATGAAAACACCTACGACTCTGTCGGTACACATTATAGGCTCTACTGTCTGCACTACATGAGCATTTTCCTGGGTAGTGGCCTTCATGAATTTTGTCGGCACCCCCAGAGAAAAGGTTCTGTGCACTGCCGGTTCCTTTTCCTTTGTAGCCACCAGTCCCACTACAGGTCTCTTGTAGGAGGATTCGTTGTCTATAGGCTTTGCCTCTGCTACTACTATGGAATCTCCGCTTCCGTCTGACATGGGGCAATCTATGAAAGCATCTGCGTTAAACATGCTGGCCATGGCTCCGAGGGAAGCTGCTGCTGTCTCTATTACCTGGATTTCTTCATCACACAAGTCAGTATATTCTTTGCACAAGTCTCTTATGATGCCCAATTTTCCAACGCCCTCCTCGGCGGCTATTCGTACTTCCCTATGATTATCTTTGCAACCTTCATCATAGCGATGTTTCTTTCCTTGCTTATCTTTCTTATGTAGTTGTAGGCCACATCTTCCGCTATATTCTCATGAGCCATAAGGAGACCCTTGGCTTTCTCTATAAGCTTTCTCGACTCAAGCATCTCATTGGCTTTTTCTATTTCTTCCCTGTATTGGTGCAGCTCTCTGTTTCTTACCACTGCCAGTTCAATATTGGGTATGAGCAGACTTTCATTTATAGGCTTTACAATATAGCTGCTTATTCGGCACTCTTTGGCCTTATCTATGTATTCACCCTTGTTAAAGCCGGTGAGCATTATTATGGCTGTGCCGGGGCATTCCTCGCTGATTACCTTTGCCGCGGATAGTCCATCTAAGGTGTCCATTTTTACATCTAAGATGACTACATCCGGGTTGTGTGTCTTACAAAGGGAGATTGCATCGAAGCCGTCGCTTCCGTCACCTACCACATCATAGCCCGCTCTCTCCAACATGGCCTTCAGGTCCATTCTTATGATTGGCTCATCATCAGCTAAAACTATCTTTAATTTCGACTTCTCTTCCATGACACACCTTTTACTGCTTTAAATATTCAATAAGTTCCTTAATGCCGTCGCTTGTGTAGCTGCTCACTTTAAAGACTCTTGTCGCTCCTGCCAAAAGGAGCAGTCGCTCTGCCTCGTCCACCTGCTCTTTGGTGGCAATGTCCGTTTTAGTAACGATGCCCACCACTTCCTTTGCGAAGGACCCTGCATAGCAGGGAGAAAACATGTTCAGGTCTTCCACAGCGGACTGCACCAAGCCTATGACATCCGCATCTGCCGACGTTATCATCAGTGCTCCTCTGTAGTTTCCCAGTTCCAAATATTCGCCCGGCGTATCTAAAATCATTTTCCCCAGAACCTCAACGGACTGGGTTTTTTTGTATTTAAGTTCTTCCCCCAAAACGGCTTGTGCAAGAGTAGTCTTGCCGCATCCGATGGTTCCTATAAGTATAATTTTTTTCATTTTTACCCTAGCTTGAAGTTATCTCCGTAGGTGTAAATTTCATCTGGTCACATAGCACCTTCATTACATCCTGCATGGCCGCATTAACCGCGGCTACATCACCGTGTATGAGCAAGGATCCGCTGAAACGGTCCACAAAACCGATTTTTACATCGGCAGCCTTAGTGGCCACATCGGCAGCAATTATTGCTCCTTCGCTGGGGGTAATGGTAAAGATCCCTATGGCTCTCTCTATATCCACTACACCGAGCTTTCCGTATAAATCCTCTACGGGATTGGGAATTACATGGGCCAAAGTTATCTGTCGGCCCGGTACAAATTCCTGAATTATTCTCTCTTTGTGCTCGAAGTTCATAATTACACCCTCTCTTATATGATAATACAAAATTATCTTTTAGTAAATAGATGTTATGTTTTCATTTATGTTTTTATAAGTTTTTTCCTACATTTCCGAAAAAGGCGTGAATATATATTTTCCTTATATCTTCTTTGGAGCATTTTCTCGGGTTTGTCTTCGTACATACATCCTTATATGCTCCTTCTATCATTTCCTCAAGCTCTGCCTTGAAGTCTTCCTTTTTTATGCCGAAATCCATAATCCTGCTCGGTATGGAAAGGGCTTCGTTGAATTTTTTCACAGCTCTTATGAGGTTCAAGCTGCTCTGCCTTATGCTGCCGGAATCCACCCTGATAAGTCTGGCTATGCGAGCATAGGCTCCGGCGTGACTCGTCAGGCTGTCGAAGCAGCCTGCATTAAAGCCCATTACATAGGGCAGAAGCACCGCATTGGCTAAGCCGTGAGGAATATGGAATCTGGCTCCTAAGCTGTGGGCCATACCGTGGTTAAGTCCCAGACCTGAGTTGTTGAAGGCTATGCCTGCCAGGCATGAAGCGTTATGCATTGCCTGACGAGCCTCTCTGTTGTTCGGATCTTTATATGCTACAAGGAGATTGCTCCTTACCAGTTTTATGGCCTTTTCTGCAGCTGCGTCAGAAAAGTCGTTGGCCTCCGTGCTCACCATAGCCTCTATGGCATGAGTCAGGACATCCATTCCCGTAGCCGCCGTGACTCCCGGCGGTACCGTCAAGGTGAGCTCCGCATCCAAAAGGGCTGCTCCCGGCAATAGGCTCTTGTCCACCAAGGGATACTTCTGCTCCTTCTCAGGGTCGGTTATCACGGAAAAATCCGTAACCTCCGAGCCTGTTCCGCTGGTCGTAGGCACTGCCACCAGCTTTGCTACGGAAATTATTCCCGCCTTCTCGGCAAAATACATCATTGCCTTACCTGCATCTATGGCGGAACCACCACCAAAGCCGACGATCGTATCCGGCATAAAGCTGCTCAGAGCTTCTATTCCCTTTGATACCATGTCTATGGTGGGATCCGGTCCTATCTCCGCATAAATTTCATAGGCTATGCTCAAGTTATCCAAATCGTCGGTCAGATATTTAATTTTGCCTGTTTCCTTCAGGAAAGGATCGCAAATGACAAAAACACGCTTCGAATCCCTAAAGATTTCTGTCGTGTGTCCCTGTCCTATATATATGGTTTTTCCACCTCTGAAAACCTTCAATTTACCATCTCCCAACTATAAAATACAAATAATGGGTACAAAAAAATGCCAACTCAAAAAGAATTGACACTCCCTCGCATCTTTCACAACTACGTCGTCATGAAATCTCTATGTTTATGATAACATATCGATATTATGTAGTCAACGAAAAACTTACATAACAGCCCTTGTTTTTTCTCCCTGCTCTTTTTCATCTTCCACCGGTTTCGGCATCTCTTTTTTTACCTTAAAGCCCTGGGTGAAGGTCTTGGACCAGGGGCCATATTTTACTCCCCATTCCTGAGAGAGGGAAACAGGTCGAACGCGGAATTCGTACTTGCTGCCGGGAACCAATCTGTTGAAGGACAGGTGCTTTTCCTTTGTCATCTTGGCTGCCGTTTTCCACTTGCCTCCTGCTATGCGATACTGTACCTGGCTATATTCAGAGCCCTTGGTTTCCCATATGAGATTCAGAGAATTCTTGCCCTTTTCCACATCTTCAATGATCGGTTTTCTGTTGTCATAAATGAATACATATATATGGCATATTTCACCGGTGGTAGCACCTCTTAAGGTAAGGGCGTTGTTTCCCACGGCAGGCTTTCCTTCCACGTTTAAGGTGAGTATCCATCTGTCCTCGGTTCCTGCCACACTTTTCCAATATGTTGCTATTCCATCCTCCGAATAGGCGGTTACGGCATCTTCTCCCTCTGCTGTCACTTCTATGGATATGTTAGAGGTTTCACCCTTGGTATTCGGGAGCATTACCAGGTCTTTCTTTACAGTTACCGCTCCCCAAGCCGCTCCTGTGAGCATGGTTATCATTCCTGTTGCTATCACCAAAATTTTAATAATATTCTTCATCATTTCTCCTCGATACTAATTCCCGTTCTTTATTACAATACCCTTGAAAAATACATATTCCGGCAGTTTTTCCATGACCCTTATGTCTTCTTCCGGATGACCGTTTACAGCCACCAGCTCGGAGTTTTTCCCTACCTTGATGGTGCCCTTTTTATCTAACAGGCCTGCTATTTCAGCACTGTACTTGGTGGCCTGCAAAAGTATGTCCAAAGGGTTGAAGGAGTACCATTCCCTCCGTGCTCGAAATTCCATGCCGGGATTTTCCGTAAAGGTCTTCATGTCTATATCAGATCCAAAACCTAGTTTTAAACCCTGTCTATAGGCATTGTCAATGCAATACTTCTCACGGGCCTCATATATTTTGCTCTTTTCCGAGATGGCGTCACTCAGACCTGATTCTTCATCCTCCCACTTGCATGCCAAGCCTATGGCTCCCGTGGGTACGAGAAAGCTTTCCTCAGCCTTGAGCATTTCGATGGCCTCATCGTCTATGAAGCTTCCGTGCTCGATGGTGTAGACTCCGGCTCTCAGTGCCTTCTTTATTCCGTCTGCACCGTGAGCATGGGCCATTACATAGGAGCCCCTCATGGCAGCTATTTCCACCGCCGTCTCCAGCTCTTCCTCTGTAACGATAGTAAGTCCCGGTATGCCCGATTGGTCTAAAAAGCATCCCGTAGCCATATATTTTATAACATCCGCTCCGGCTTCAAACTGCTGTCTCGCCGCCTTTTGAACCTGCTGACGACCGTCGCAGACCTGATACATGGTGCTGTATTCATCATTGGAAGGATTTGTGGGGGTCAATGCCCTCCCCGAAGATATGATGTCGGGTATGGCTTCAATCCTTTCCCTTTTCCTCAGCTCCCTCAGCTTCACCGACATATAG
Source organism: Anaerovoracaceae bacterium (assembly GCA_041854955.1). Taxonomy (GTDB): domain Bacteria; phylum Bacillota; class Clostridia; order Peptostreptococcales; family Anaerovoracaceae; genus CAMENZ01. Next base: position 11,349 of record JBHADF010000004.1, read on the forward strand.
TAGGCGCTGCCTGCATCTCTAAGGGTGGTAAAGCCCTGCTTTAAATATTCTCTGGCAAAGTCATAGGAGTCGAGAAAAACATTGGTTTCTCCCTTCTTATCCATCCATGCAAAATCCTTCAAATCCTGCATGTAGAGGTGACAGTGCAAGTCGAAAAAACCGGGAAGTAAAGTCTTTCCCTTCAGATCTATTTCCTGACAGTCTTCACCTGCCCATAGGTCCTTACCTATTTCCAAAATCTTTTCTTCGTCTATGAGCACATGGCCCATTTCGCCTACAAATCCCTCGGTCAACTCAGGTATGAGCCTGCAATTTTTCAATAAGGTTTTCATCGCTTCCTCCTTTACACAGGATTCTCCTTTGCTAAATTATACTATAATTTCATGAGCCTGCCAAGGAAATATGGACTAGAAAAAATTTACCTTCCTAAGAAAAGGCTTTTAGACTATAATATACGCAAAAGGAGGATTAGGACGCTATGAATAAAGTTACAGAATACAGAAGAGAATTCCATAAATATCCGGAAAAAGGGTGGAGAGAGCTTAGAACAAGCGCCCGTATAGGCGAAATTCTCACCGGCTTAGGTTATACCTGCCTTATGGGCGACGAAGTAGTGGATATGTCCAAGGTGGTTTCCTTTGCCCTGCCTTCAAAGGAGGAATTGGAGGAATGTAAGGCTCGTGCTCTCGCCCAGGGCGCAAATCCTGTCTTCTTAGACAGGACCGGCGGGATACCCGGCGTCATAGCCCAACTGGATACGGGAACAGAGGGCCCTGTCACAGCCTTTCGCTTTGATATAGACTGTCTTCCCTATGATGAACCCCAAAAATCCGGATTCAGGCCCTTTGATGAAGGCTTTATATCCTGCAATCCCAATTCGGTACATGCCTGCGGCCATGATGCTCACACAGCCATAGGTCTGGGAATTGCTGAAGCTATCTTACCTCTTAAAAACATGTTAAAAGGGAAAATTATCTTAATATTCCAGCCGGCAGAAGAAACCTTCGGAGGGGCCCTTTCCATAGTTTCAAAGGGTCATTTGGATTCAGCTACCCACTTCATAGCCCTTCACGTGGCAGTAAGTGCGGATAACAAGCCCATGCCTTCCAAAGCCATGTGCTGCGGCTGTAAGGATTTCCTCAGTGACAGACAACTGGATGTCTATTTCACAGGTACTGCCGCCCACCCTTGCGGTGCTTCCCAGGACGGTCGTAATGCCATACTTGCCGCCTGTGCAGCTACGGTTGCCATCCACAGTCTGGCTCCCCATGAAGAAGGCCTGACCAGAGTAAATGTGGGTGAGATTTCCGGAGGGGTCGCACCAAACACCATAGCTCCCAACGCTAAAATCGTGCTGGAATACAGAGGTGAAACCCCTGCCATTTCAGAATATTTGGGGAAGAGAATCTTTGAGATCCTGGACGGAGTTGCCCTTTCCTACGGTGTCAAATACCGAGTTGACGATTACGGTGAAGTTCCTGCAGGTAAAAGCGATGATGCTATGATGGAAATCATAGGAAGAGCTGCCCGGAAAGTAAAATGGTTTGAGCAAATTTACTTCGAAGGTAATGTAGGAGGTACCGATGACGCGGCGGCCATGATGAATAAGGTTCAGGGAAATGGAGGCATCGGCACCTATTTAGGCATCGGCACCGATGTTACCATGCCCGTTCACAATGCAGAATTCGACTTGGATGAAGCCTGCCTGGAACCGGCGGTAGATCTGTGTGTAGAAGCTCTCAAGGAGATTCACGGCAAGTAGAAGCGGTACACATCCACTCAGTAGCCACATAAAAATTTTAAGCATTAAAATAGCCTTGGACAGTAAAGTTCCAAGGCTTTTTTCTATTTTTCCAGGGAAGATCCCCTTTTCACATCCTCTTCTATGCTGGATGTCAAATCCAGCCTTCTAAAGCCCTGACCGATTATCTCGGATACCGAGCAGAGCACCATGAAGGCCTCCGGGTCATATTGGCGCACTATGTATTCCAGCTTGGGCACTTCTGCCGGGCTTATTACGATGAATAAAATATTCTTATCTTCGCCGGTGTAAAGGCCCTGCCCCTTTAATATGGTTCCTCCTCTATGCATTTCATAGAGAATGGCGTTTTTAATCGCTTCTAAATTTTGGTTTATAAACACATAGAACATGCTGGCCTTGTTGAAGCCGTTATTCAGCTTATCCGTTACAACGGAGCATACGCCTATGGTCAGAACGGCATAGATACCGTATTCTATGTTTCCGTAAGCGATGGTGGCCATAACCACTACGGTTCCGTCTATCATCATAAAGAGCTTCCCTAAGGTCAGGCTCTTTTTCTTTGTAAGTATCAGCTTGGCTAAAAGGTCCGTTCCGCCGGAAGACATCTGTGCCCTTACAGCCAAGGAAGAAGCCAATCCGTAGAGCATACCTCCGCATACTACAGCTACCAGCTTGTCATCGGTGATGCAAGGTAAAAAGGCCAAGGCATCGACTAAAAGAGAGAAGCAAGCCATATTGGCCACGGACAGAGCCACATATTTCCAGCCCTTCACCTTTATGGCCCATAGGCCTATGGGTGTGTTCATGATGAAAACCATCAGGCCTACCGGCAGTCCGAAATAATAATTGGTGACAGTAGCTATTCCCGCCAGCCCTCCTGCCGCAATATTGTTTCCTACGAGAAACAGGTTAAGGGACAGAGCATAGGCCACGTTGGCGACGGTCATGTACCCTATCTGCTTCCAGGAAATGCCTATTCCCTTTATGACTTTCTCTTCCTTCATTTCATTCCCCTTTCGGCTTCATAAAATATATTTTAACACAGAATCCCAAAGGTTCGCAATGGTGATTTTGCCGCAAATTAGCCCGCTTTTTTTGTGGGAAATCAACTTTTTAGCCTATGGTCCAACAAAAAACCAATATTGGGTTCTCCCAATATCGGTTTCGGCTTTTAAGATTTATGGTCTACTTCCTTATTTGTTCTATTTTCTTTACAACATCTTCAATGAGCAGGCCCATAGGCTGATTATCCACACCTGCCACCAGATTATCACATCTGTTCATAGGAACCAGAATTCTGGATGCACTGCTTCGAGCCACAGCTAAAGCCATCTTCTCAGTGACCTCTCCCAGGAGAGAATCGGGAATCACTATGCCTATGGGGCCGATTATTATATCTGCTCCCCTGCATGCCACTACTACCGGGTTTTCTCCCGTTGCGGCATCATCGGAACCGCCTTTCAGCATGGTAGCCGTAGCCACAGCATTGGTTCCCACGGCTGTGATATAGGCATCGGAATACTTTTTTCGTATTTCCTCTATTATAAGCTTTCCAAGTCTACCGCCTTGTCCGTCTATGACAACAATATTCATAAGATAAGTCCTCTTTTCTCAGATCAAACATTCTATATTATTACGTCTGAAATTTTAGCATACCCTTATATCGCTGTCAACAAGCCAAGGCCCTGTAGGTTCATATTGTCCCCTGCATTTACTGCATGGAAAGGGGCAGCTCCAGGCCATTGATCTCAAGCAGTTCTCTGTCCCTTAAAATTTCAGAGGTTGGTCCCTCTGCCACGATTTTACCCCCGGCCAGCAAAATAGTTCTGTTGCAAGTGTCGAGAACCATATCCAGGTCGTGGGTTGCTATGATTTTTGTCTTTTCTATGGAATTTAACAGATTGATAATTCGCCTTCTGTTTTTAGGGTCCAGAGCTATAGTGGGCTCATCCAGTACTATTATTTCCGGCAGCATGGAAATTACGGTGGCAATAGCAACCATTTTCTTTTCCCCTCCGCTCATCTTATATATCTGCTTGTCTCTCAAACGTTCTATGTCTATGAGCTTCATAGCAGCTTCTACTCGACGAGAAACCTCTTCTTCCGACAAGCCTTGGTTTCTGGGGCCGAAAGCTATATCCTCGAAGGCTGTAGGCATGAAAAGCTGGCTGTCCGAGTCCTGAAAAACATAGCCTACGGCTTTTCTTATGGGGATGACGTTTTCTTTCCTAAGCTCTAAGTCTCCCACCTTTACAAGGCCTTCAAAATCCGTGTTCAGGCCGACCAAAATCTTGAGAAGAGTGAATTTTCCCGCTCCGTTGGCACCGATTAGACCTACGCTTTCCCCTCCTTCAATCTCCGTGGAAATATTATGCAATATTTTCTTGTCTCTTTCATATTGAAAATTCACATCATTCATATATATGTTCATATAGGGAAAGTCTCCTCAAGCTATCGGATTAAAAATTTCATCAAAATGAATACAGCTGTCCATGTAATCAGCATAAGCACGTCTCTTCTCTTTAAAGCCATGGTTTCCGTCAGGAAGGATGTCTCAGGATTATATCCTCGAAGCAACATGCTTTCATAAACCTCTCCTGCCCTGTCTATACTGCGGAGAACCATCTGCCCCGTCAGGGAGCCCCAGGCACTTATGTGGATGCCCTTTTGGTCGGCAGCTCTCAGCTTATAGGCGTTGGATACCCTCCGGGCTTCCTGCATCAGCAGCATTATATATCTGTGCATGAGCATAACCTGGGTCACTATCACCTTTGGTATTCTCAGCATACTGAGGGCAGCACATATTTTCTCCATAGGAGTTGTCACCATGAGAATATATGAAGCCAAAACGGTCAAAATGCCTTTAATCATTAAGACCAGCATGGAAATAATTCCTGCATTTACGCCCATTTCCATGAACAATATTATGTCGTCATTTAATAAAGGATCAAAGATTCCCACAAGGCAAACCAAAGGTAAAATCAGCTTTATCCTTTTGAGGCAAAGGCTAAAGCCCAGACTGCCTGCGGAAAACATAAAAATCGGATATACGGCAAAATAAACCACCTCATGTAGCCTGTATTTATCTACGGAAACCACAATGGCTATATATATTAATGTAACCAAAAGCTTTGGCAGGGGGTGGAGGCTGTTTAAAACCCCCTCCCCAGCTGCCGCATCACTTATCTTGTGCAATTCATCTATAGCCGATTCCAATTTTTTCATCAGACTTTTTCTTCCTATTTCTACTTATTTTTTCTTGCTGAAAGCCTTTTTTGCCGTCAAGCCTAAGATGGCAGAAATCATCAGCAGCACTGCCACTCCCAAAACTCCTGAGATGGTGGTACCGATAGGTGCATCCGACCCCTTAAGGGCGTAATCGGGCAATATGGAAAAGAAGCTCTGAATATTTTCAAAGAAGCTGTATGCTCCCCCTGAGGATGCCAGCTCCGCCGTGCCTGCCACCCTTTCCATGGACCATTCCAGTCCGTCCGGATTTCTGGAGGCAAACAGGGCACCGATTCCTGCTATGAGAAGGGCTGCCACCGTCAAAATCGCCATGACATTGCCCCTTTTCAATCCTGCAGTGTCAGCCTTGCTTCTGTTTTCCACCACTTCGGAAAGCATGCTCGGTCTCGCCTTAAACACATAGCCGAGAACTGCTGCGGTGATAAGGCCTTCCACCGCTCCTATGGCCAGATGGATAGGCTGCATAGCACCTACAAATACGCCGAAGGGAAGCTCCGTAACCCCGGAGGCCAAGGTCTGCAGCGTAACGCTGAAGGCTCCCAGCTGAAGGGCAAGGATGGAGCCCAGCATAGAGGCTGTGGCTATTTTTTTGCTACTCATACCCGATTTCATCATAGGCTTCCAGATGAGCATATATCCTAAAAAGCAACCGTAAAAGCCCATATTCCATATGTTGGCGCCAAGGGCTAAAAGGCCTCCGTCACCAAATAGAAGACCTTGAATCAGCAGCACCCCTATCATGGTGAGGAAGCCGGCATAGGGTCCCAGCATGGCGGCTAAAAGCATACCTCCTGCCAGATGTCCGCTTGAGCCGGTGCCGGGGATGGTAAAGTTTATCATCTGTGCTGCAAATACGAATGAACCCATCACTCCCATGGTGGCAATCTTTTTAGGCAAGTCCTCCTCTCTTGATTTTTTTACGGAATATGCCGCCGCCACTCCCGTGGCCGCATACATGGTCGCCGCAACTGCAGGCGACACCAAAGCGTCTGCCATATGCATATCTCTTTTCTCCTTTCAATGCAATAATATACTTTTAGTAAGAATCTCCTAACATCACTCTGAGGGCGTTGGCACATTCAAACTCTTTTGTGCCTATGCCATAGCCCACCTTATCTACAACCATGGAAGGTATAGACTTAAATTCTTTTACAAAGTGCTTTAGCAGGGCGGCACCGGTAGGTGTGCAGAGTTCTCCTCGGATTTCACCGCCGTAGATGGGTACTCCCTTTAATATCAAAGCAGTAGCCGGTGCAGGTACGGGAAGTATTCCGTGGGCACATTTTACGGTACCGCTTCCCACATGGATAGGTGATGCGATGATTTCCGGATATCCCAGCATATCCATCAGAATGCAGTTTCCCACCACATCGGCTACGGCATCATAGGTGCCGACCTCGTGAAAATGAATGTGCTCCATAGGCACTCCATGCACTCTGCTTTCCGCCTCACTTATGACTGTGAATACCTTTACGGCATCTTCTTTTATGCGCTGCTCCAGATCAAGACTTTCAATAAACTCAGTGATTTCCTTTAAGCCTCTGTGAGCATGATCCTGATGTCCATGATGGTGTCCGTGGTCGTGGCCATGACCATGTTCATGGTCATGGCTGTGGCTGTGTTCGCAGCCATGTTCGTGTTCATGGTCGTGATGATGGCCATGTTTTCCGTGGCCCTTACAGCAGCCTTCTCCCCGGCCCCCATGTCCGTGGCCATGCTCTCCATGATGATGGTCCTCTCCCTGGGCCTCATATTCTTCATGACCCTTGAAAAGAACCTTCATATGGGTTCCCGATATGCCGCCTTTGCTCACCTTATTTTCAGGTACTACCTCTACTCCCGGTATACCCAAGGAATTCATCTTGTCTATGAAACCTTCCTTATCGTCTATGAGCTCATACAATGCTGCCATCAGCATGTCGCCGGCTGCTCCCATGTTGCAATCTACATATAATTTATTCATTCTTTCCCTCCATATTATTTATCATTCCTGCCAAATATCCGGCTCCGAAGCCGTTATCTATATTAACTACGCTTACTCCGCTGGCGCAGGAGTTCAGCATGGAAAGCAGTGCAGCCACGCCTCCGAAGGCGCTGCCGTAGCCGATGCTGGTAGGCACCGCTATGACGGGACAGTCTGCCAGACCTCCTATGACCGAAGCCAAAGCTCCTTCCATGCCTGCTATGGCGATTATGGCCCTTGCATTCATTATGAGTTCCGCTCTCGCCAGCAATCTGTGAATACCTGCCACACCTACATCGTAGGCCCTCTCAACTCTGTTTCCCAATATTTCCGCCGTCAAAGCAGCCTCCTCGGCTACAGGTATATCGCTGGTTCCTCCTGTGGCCACCAATATATATCCGCTGTGTCTGGGACTTATCTTTTCTCCGACCTGACCGACTTTGGCCTCTTTATAGTAGGTGAAGGGGATATCCTTGCGGAAATATTCGGCGGCTTCCTCTGACATTCTTGTTATGAGAACCGTCTTTTGCCCCATCTCCCAAAGCCTGTGAGCTATTATATCTATCTGCTCCGGTGTCTTTCCGGCGCCGAATATAACCTCCGATACGCCCTGCCTTACACCTCTGTGGGTATCAAGATTGGCTATGGATATATCGTCAAAGGGTTCCAGCTTTATCTTTGTCAGGGCTTCATCCGGTGTAATTTCCCCTTGAGCTACGGAAGCTAAAATTTCCTTTAATTTGTTCTGTTCCATCTATCTTTCCTCCATATTCGGGGAAACCTTTTCAAAATCTCCCTTTAATGCATTTATTATTTCCTTCCGCTTTTCTATGGCGTAGCTCATCTGCTGTGGTCTTACCTCTAGCCTGGCCTCTCCGGCTCTGAGACGCAGCCTGAAATCCTTAAAGCCCATCTCCATGAGGGTCTTTTCTCCTCTTTCTATGGCGGAAAGCTTTTCCGCTGTCAACCTTTCTCCTGTGGCCACACGGGTGGCTAAGCAAGAGTAGGATGGCTTGTCCCAGGTTTTAAGCCCTGCTTCCTTTGATAAGGAACGAACATCATCCTTAGTCAAGCCGCAAATCCTTAGGGGAGACAGAACCTCCATCTCTTTCAGGGCCCGCATGCCCGGTCTTTCTCCCTCATCGTCGGAAGCATTGGTTCCGTCAATTATGGTGGTGTAGCCGTCTCTCTTTGCCAGCTCTAAAATCTTGCCGAAAATCTTCTGCTTACAGTAATAGCAACGGTTTTCATCATTGGCCGTCACATCTTCGTTTTGCAGTGAATCATATTCTACAAGCTCAAAATCAGCCTCTATATGTTTGGCCACCTCAAAGGCGTCCTCCAACTCAAATTCAGGTTGAAACTGTGTCTTTATATAATAGGCCTTTATGTCGGCTCCGTATTTATTGGCTGCGTAAAAGAGGTAGGAGGAATCCACACCGCCGGAAAAGCCTAAAGCTATTTTAGGATGTTTTTCGAAAAATTCTTTCAGGTTCATAATTTCTCCTTATAACTTATAAAATAAAAGCGTCTACAAAGTATGGGCTTTCTTCAAAAGCCCGTTTGTCTTCGTGACGCTGTTTTAATCTTTTTAAATTTTTATTTGCAATAACCTGTTATATTCTCTTCTGAGAATGTTTCTTCTTCATGAATCCCATATATCTGATGCAGGATTCATGCCAATGGATTTTATGCTCATAGCCTTCATTTTCAGTAGCATTTATGCTATTTTCCCTGTTTTCGGCAATCGTTCCTGTTGCATGTTGCATTTCGGAAATCTGAGCTAACCCTATTTGCAAACAATCTTTGCAACAGGGCTGTAGCTTGTACCAAAGGCTCTGTAACCATCTTCCAGGTTAAAGGCCACAACTCTTATATAATAGGCTTTTCCCTTTTTTAAATTCTTCAGCACTGCCGAAGTGTTTTCTTCCCCATATACCAGCTTTGCCTTGCTCTTTCGGAAATTGGAACTGCGAGAGTATTCTATCCTATATCCATCACAATTCACTTGTCCCCAAGTCACCTTTATTTGATTTTTCCATGTAGACCTTAGAGACAGCTCCAAGATTTGTTCCGGTCTTGTCTTAAGATCGAAGAAATTAACATAATATTCAGCAATAATATTACCATTTTCTCTTATGGTGACCCGATATACATCACCTGCATTGTATGATTTTATTTGATCAGGCAGGAAAATAACACAGCCCTTCTGACCGTAACCGTTGTTATCCACATCAAATTGGCCGTCAGCATTACGGCTGTTGAAATTCCATTTCCGTCCATCAGCTACCCTGACCAGCAAGACTTCAACACCGGATTTATTTATATCTCTGTCAAAAGACACGGTCCAGGCGAAATCGGTACTGAATAAATTTGCAGGCATATTCTGGGCAGGCCAGGCAACGCCTTTATAGGGTGTATCCTTTCCTATGCTGTCAAAGCAGTACATAGCGCTATACACTCCGGCTTTTCCGAAGCCTGTGTACTTCATATTCGGATTAAGGCACCACCTTCTGTGACCCTGGTTAAAACCGGAGCGATTGTTTTCATCTGAAATCCACCCGTTAACCGCCGTCTCAAAATTAGGAGTTCCATAAAACAGATTTGATGAGCCGCAGCCCTTTTTCCCCAGCTGATACAGGCTGAAGTCCATGTCCTTAGGCTGCTTCGGATTGTGTGACATCACATTATTTGCAGCATTTACAAGAGCGCCTGCCTGGGCCCATCTGTTATATTCATCCTTTAATTCTACATTGTAAGGAATCCCGGCGATATATCTGGATAAATTCAACACATCCACGGCTCCTTTTAGGGTTGAGGCTGAAAGACTCCCTGCCTTGTAGGGCCCATTGGAAAATACAGGCTTGGTGTCATACAAAACCCGGAAATCATTTTCTGTATATACTTTATTATAGAAGCTTCGTATCTCTTCCGGTGAATGTACATCTACATTTAAGCCTACAGCTCCAAAGGAATATATGGCCGATGACAATACCATGGCCAAAATCATCGTTGAAATGCAAACTTTTCTCAAAACTTTCTTCATCATTACCTGTATTTCCTTTCTTGCATCTTCTATCATAAGTCGCCCCTATTCTAACAAATAAAAGTTGGCTTTGCAATCTTTTATAAAAGAAAAGCCAACTTTAAAAACCGGCTTTATTTTGTGTATGATATGAGCCTCACGGGTTCGAGTCCCGCAATACTTCAACGCAAAACGACCACCCTATGGGTGGTCGTTTATTCTGGCGGAGGACATGGGACTCCCGCTGCTTCGCAGCTGAATCCTCTCGCGAGCCTCTTTCAGGCTCCCTTCGACCAGCGGCTACTCGACTGTCCACAGGACAGTCTCCCTTACGCCACTGCCCTCACGGGTTCGAGTCCCGCAATACTTCAACGCAAAACGACCACCCTATGGGTGGTCGTTTATTCTGGCGGAGGACATGGGACTCGAACCCACGGGGCTGTTACGCCTTACCGCATTTCCAATGCGGCTCCTTAGCCACTCGGTCAATCCTCCATATAAGGTATTCTTAAGAACACCTCATTTAATTTACCATATCAGGGGAGATTTTGCAAGGATTTTTTTATACATATCAATTATATATTTTAGCCGGTCCTAAGGAGTTTATATAATTTCTGTAAAACAGGCGTTTTAGATAAACTTTTCTTTTCACACCTTTTCACATGCAAATCCTCATAGCTGTCCTAACCCTTCCCCTAAGCCTGTCTGTTGTATATGGCTGAAACATACTTCTTGTTACCGCCGATTATGGCTATCGCAGCTATTCCTGTTGCCAGGTTTATCAGCAGCAGAAGCAAGCGCATATCTATGAGTTCCGTCAACGCCCCCGATATGAGCTGGCCCACCAAGGCTCCCAGGGTCATGAGCATTATGAAAATTCCGTTGAAACGCCCCTTCTTTTCGTGGGGTACATAGGATTGGGTTGCGGAAATTCTTATATTATAGGAAGTAACGCCCAGCATTCCCGTAGCCAGGGCCATTACACGCATCACCATCAAAGGCATATAGAGATATGACCCTTCCAGCAGGGATATGGCCACATATACGAAGAGTGCTATGTAAAACTTGTTTTCCGCAGGTATCCTCATCTTATAGTGGAAGCCTCCGCCGATGGTTCTCCCCAATATGAGGAAAACGGCCACAGACATAAAGACAAATTCTCCGTCGTGGAAATTGTTTTTAAAATAAGGCAGGCTTATTATCTGAGAGGCGGAAGATGCCATGGACGAGAAGGTAAAATATGCTGCCACCGCCAAAAGGCCCTTTTCGCTTTTCAGATAGCTCCAGCCTTCTTTCATGTCGTCTATGTACACCCTCATGGCATAGCTCTTGTTGAAGACAAGATAATCCTCTTTGGCTTCCACATTGCTTATCCTGGTTTCAAAGATGGCCGCAATGAAAAAGGCCAAGGCGCTGAATACCAGTACAGGCACTATGCCGAAGCTTTTATAGACCAGAGTTGAAACAGGTAAAATCAGGAAAGCAAAGTTTTCCAAGGTGCTGGCGATGGAATATGCCTTAGAATAATTCCCCTCGGTTATGAGCATGGGATAGAAGCTTTCAAAGGCTACCTGATAAACGCTGTTGATAGTTCCTGCCAAGAATACCCCTATGGCAAAAACGATGAAATTAAAGGCTCCGAGGTAAACCGTCAATGCCAAAATCAAATAAATAGCCGTCGACAGAAAGTCCAGGCTGTATATGGTCTTCCTCCTTGAAAATCTGTCTATCAAAGGGCCGGATATAATCGGTGCCGCTATCTGAGGTAGGGTGTACATAAAGAGATACACCGCATAGTAAAAGGTGGATTCCATATAGTCCAGCACAAAAAGGCTGAGGGCAAAGCCTATGAGTGCATTGCCCAGCAATGAGACTATGCTTCCAGCCGTTATTATAGTAAAATCTTTTGTCCAAAGTTTATTCATATCTCAACCTTTCCCCGGAACCCCCTTACATCAGGTCCTCCGGTGAAGCTCCTTTCTATGTGAAAGGATTCCAAAATCTGCTGCCGTTTTTAATATTGGCGAAAATCGCCCCTGCCAATACTAAGGTGCCCATAATAATTGCCGCCACATCCCCCTTGGAAAATTTCCTGCCCATATACCAGGTTCTTCTCTTATTCTTTCCGAAGCCTCTCAGCTCCATGGCGTTGGATATTATCTCTATCCTGTCTATGCTGAGGAAAATAAGAGGCAGCAAAATTGCCGAAGCGCTTTTAAGCCTCTTCACCAGGGAGACCTTCTTGCTCATCTCTACTCCTCTTGCCTGCTGTGCCAAGGCGATATCGTGATATTCCCTCTGTATGTCCGGAATGTATCTGAGTGCCAGGGATACCGCATAGGCGATGGAGTAAGGCACTCCGATTTTATTAAGGGATGCTGCAAATTCGCTGGGGTTGGTGGTGCATACGAAGAGCAAGACCATGGGAATGGTGGCAAAATATTTCAGCATTAAATTCATGTGGTAAAATAGCTGCTCCTGAGTCACCACATAGGGACCGGCAATGGAGAAAATCTCGTGACTGCTGCCGTAAAGATGGACTCCATGCTGTGGAGCAAAGGCAAACACCAACAGATTGTTCAGTACCATAAATACAAGAGTAAAGCCTATCATAAAGGAAACATCCTTTATTCTAATTTTGCTAAGGGCAAAGAGGAATATGCTTGCCAGAGACAAAAGGGCCAAAATCCTGGTGTCATAGGTGAGCATGGCTCCGAAGCTCCAAAGCAAGAGCACTATCAGCTTGGTGGCTCCCGTAAGGCTGTGGATGGGAGACTTTCTTTCTATATAATTGAAAATATTAGTCATCGCCTCGCACAGACCTCCTTTCAAAGTCTATGAAATGCTGGACAAAATCCCGTCCGTCAGGGATGCCGCACTTCATGGCCAGTTCATAGAGGGAGGTTTCCTTCAGGCTGGCCTTTTCTATGATTTCAGAGTCCGTCAAAATATCCGCCGGCGTGCCCTCAGCTATGAGGCGGCTGTCGGAAAAGACCACTGCCCTCTGGGCATATTCCAGCATGAGATGCATGTCGTGGGTGATTATGACGATGGTTATTCCCTGCCTGTTTAAGGTTTTCAGAAACTCCATGATTTCCGTGTAATGCCTGAAGTCCTGTCCTGCCGTAGGCTCATCTAAAATCATCAGCTCAGGCTCCATTGCAAGGATGGACGCTATGGTAACCCTCTTTTTCTGTCCGTAGCTCAAGGCTGAAACAGGCCAGTTTCTGAAGGGCCATAGACCGCATATTTTCAAGGTTTCCTCCACTTTTTGCTCTATGACCTCCTCCTCTGTCCCCCGGTTCCTCAAACCGAAGGCTACCTCGTCAAAGATCATGGGATGGGAAATCATTTGATTGGGATTTTGCATTATATAGCCTATATGCTCGGCTCTTTCCTTTATGGAAAGCTCTAAAAGGTCCTGTCCTCTTAAGGTAAGTCTTCCGCCGTCATGGATTTCAAAGCCGCACACCACCTTGGAAAATGTGGATTTTCCCGCACCGTTTTTCCCTACGATGGCCAAAAGCTCCCCTTCTTTTATCTCCAGAGATATATCCCTTAAGGCCTGAAATCCGGGGACAGATTTTCTTTCATTTTTGTATGTAAAGTTCAGGCCTTCCGCCTGCAAGAGCACCTGCCCTCTGCCATCCTCCTCCGGCAAGGCGGTTTCTTTAAACCAATATCTCACCTGCTCCTTGTCTTCCTCGGTCAGGTTAAGGCTACCTATGGACTCCGGCTTTTTATCCGGACTTATTTTTACACCGGCATATTTCAAGGCTGTAATATACAGAGGCTCTCTTATGCCCTTTTCCACCAGAAGCCCTGTGGAAAGCAGCTCGTCAGGAGACTTGTCCGCAACGATTCTCCCCTTATCGAGAAGGACTATTCTGTCCATCTTTCTCCAAAGCACATCCTCCAGGCGATGCTCGATAATAATTACCGTAACGCCTGTCTTTTGGTGGATTAGGTCTATGAGCTCCATGGCTTTCTTCCCCGTTTCCGGGTCTAAGTTGGCCAAGGGTTCGTCAAAGAGCAATATATCCACCTCATCAACCATAACGCCTGCAAGAGATACCCTCTGTTTCTGCCCTCCGGAAAGCTCCGAGGGAGAGTGATGCAGGTGTCTGTCTATGGAAACCGTCTTTGAGATTTCAAGGACCCTCTCATGGAGCTCCGGGTCTTCCACACATTGATTTTCCAGTGCAAAGGCTATATCCTCCGCCACTGTAAGGCCTATGAACTGGCCGTCTGTGTCCTGGAGCACCGTTCCCACATATTTGGAAATTTCAAAGATGCTCATGGCCTTCGTACTCTTGCCGTCAAGCTTCACATCTCCGGTGGACTCTCCTTGGCAGGAAAAGGGCACCAGCCCGTTGATGCAGTGAGCCAGGGTAGATTTTCCGCAGCCGGAAGCACCTGCTATGAGAACTTTCTCCCCCTTATTTACGGATAAATCTATGCCGTAAAGGGTAGGCTCCGCCTGAGCGTTGTATTTGAATGTGAAGTTTTCAAATTGTAAAATAGGTGAACTCAACCTGCACCTCCATGGTAAAACAAAAAATAAGGTGCAAAAGCGCTGACCTTTGCACCGAATAAAATCGAACTAATGATTATTCCTGTCTGAGGCTGCCTTTTTTAGGTTTAGCTGCCGCGTAGCCTATGCAAAGCAGGGTTCCCACAATAGCGGTAGTAACCACATTGGCTGCTCCTCCCATGATTCCCTGTCCGAAAACCTTGGCAACAGGCTCGGCATAGATGATTATATCCAGGAGTGGAGCTATGATTACCCAAGCTACAGCATGGGATGACAGCTGAATAATATTGAATTTGGCAATTCCGCTCTTCCCGAAATCTCCCTCTTCAATTTTGAAGAGAGGCTTGAAGCAACCCATCATAAATCCGAAGGCTGCCGAAGCTATAACCCAGCTCCACCAGATGCCCCAGCCGAAGCTGAAGTCAATGAGGGTATGGCCTATAAAGCCTATAAGTCCACCGGCAATGGGTCCGAAGGTCACCGCCATAAATGCTAAAAGTCCATACTGTACGGAAATGTTTGTATTGGGTAAGGGGCTGGGTATGGCTACAAATCTTCCTAAAACGAAGAACAGTGCAGCGCCGATACCGATGGCCACCATTAGCTTAACTGATTTGTTGTTCATTTCATCCTCCTTAAATACGCCTTCTAAGCGGCAGAATTACAATACTATTATACCGACAGGCGGTAACTTTTACAATGGTTTTTTGAAGATACAAGGCAAAATCCACTCCGATGGGCTGTTTTGTCCTTTTCATACTTATTCCAGGGATTTTTTTACCGCTTCCCACATACCGGCCGATTCTATTTTATCCTTGTGGAGCACCGGCTTTTTATCCAGGTCTTGAAGTCCGTAGGGAACCTCAACTCCCGTCTTTTCTTCCAATGCCCGAACCGCCTCAAAGCCGTCCTTAAGGGCGTCCATGGCGAGAGCCTTTCCAACGGCCTCCGCAAACTTATATGGGGATGCGGTGGAAACCACCACCGTGGGGGTTTCATCTCCGGTTGCATCGAGATAATCCTTGTAAACCTTGTAGGCCACCGCCGTGTGGGTGTCAGACAGGTAGTGCTCCTGCTCCCACAATTCTTTGATGGTGTTAAGTGCCTCCTTCTCAGTAGCAAAACCGCCGTAGAAAGCTTTCAGGGCCTCTTGGAGTACTTCTGAATCCATAACGGTATAGAATTTCATATATTCGAGAGAGTCCATCCAGTTTCTAACCAGCTCCCCGTCTCTGCCTCCCGCCAAGTAGAGCAGCCTTTCCAGATTGCTGGAAATGAGAATGTCCATGGAGGGTGAATTGGTCAGGTGAAACTCCCTTGTGGCCGGTCTTATGTCATAGAGTTCATTTTTGAAAAAGTCGGTGAGAACCTTGTTTTCATTGGATGCACAGATGAACTTGCCAATGGGAACACCCATTTCCCCGGCAAAATACGCGGCGAGAATATTTCCGAAATTTCCCGTAGGCACAGATACGTTCATAGGCTCTCCCTCTTTGAGAGCACCCCTCTTAATCAGCTGACCGTAAGCATATACATAATATACAACCTGGGGAACCAAACGACCGATATTTATGGAGTTGGCGGAGGAAAGCTTGATGCCCCTCTCCTTTAATTCCTCTTTAAGCTTTTCGTCGCCGAAAATTTTCTTAACTCCAGTCTGAGCGTCATCGAAATTCCCGTCGATGGCGAATACATGAGTGTTTTTGCCCTCTTGGCTCACCATCTGCCTTTCCTGAACCTTGGAGACACCGCCGCCGGGATAGAAAACTATTATTTCAGTCCCCTCCACATCAGCAAAGCCCTCCAGTGCAGCCTTTCCTGTATCACCGGATGTAGCCGTCAGTATGCAGATTTTATCCTTTTCCTCCTGCTTTTTCAAAGAGGCGGTCATAAGGTATGGCAATATGGAAAGAGCCATATCCTTAAAGGCGGCAGTCTTACCATGGTAAAGCTGGAGAAAATATGCCCCTCCGGCCTTCTGCATCTCCACCTTGTCCTCTGCCGTAAATTTATGGTCATAAGCCCCCTCTACGCAGGCCTCCACCTCTTCCGGAGTGAAGTCATCAAAGAAAGCACCTATTACCAGCTTGGCAAGCTCCTTGTAGGATTTGTGGGGAATCTCCCCAAGACTTATGGGAAGCTTAGGCATTTCCACAGGAACATAGAGACCCTTGTCCTCTGCAATTCCCTGAATTACAGCCTGAGCCCCCGTCTTTTTATTAATGCTACCTCTCGTAGATTCATATAACATCGAAAACCTCCAAAGAAAAACCTTCCCCGCCGTGAACCACAGGCGAAGCAGAAGTGATATGAGCGCTGACTTATTGAGCTTAGGTTGACAATTTGAATGAAGCGTGGCGAAAATTCGGTTAGAAGATTTCACTGTCTGAACGAAGTGAGTTTGAAATCTTCTCCGAATTTTGCCACGCAAGTTCTAAAATTGTCCCGAAGCGAAATGGAAGGGGCGAATATCACTTCAGCTTCGCCACCATTTCACCAGCCTTCACCTGCTGTCCTTCGGATATGTAGATTCTCTCCACCACTCCTCCGGCCTGTGACAGGATATTCGTTTCCATCTTCATAGCTTCTATTACGGCTATGGGCTGATTTGCCTCTACGGTTTCGCCCTCTTTTACCAGCACCTTGACAATGTTGCCCGGTATGTTGGCTCCTATTTCCATAGGATTTTCTTCATCGGCATAGAGCACCGATGTAGATGAGTTCACCGTAACTGATTTGTCCTTAATCTTTATTATGCGGCGATTGCCGTCAACTTCAAATATGGCTTCTCTGAATCCGTCGCCGTCCACAGGGCGTACCTCATGAAGCTTGACGATGAGCACCTTACCCTCTTCCAGCTTGACTTCGCAGGTCTCTCCTTCCACAAGAGAGTGGAAGAATATGTCGGAGCCCATGTATCTGAAGGAGCCTTCCTTCTTTATGCTCTTTACATAGTCGTCGAATACCTTAGGATAGATAGCGTAGGAAATAACCTCTCTATCGGTGCCTTCCAGCCCCAGTTCTTCCTGGATATGCTTTTTGATAGCGGTAAAATCCTCCGGTTCGAGAAGTTCTCCCGGTCTGCAGGTAATAGGCGCCTTGTCCTTTAATACCAGCTTCTGGATATCCACAGGGAAACCGCCCTCCGGCTGTCCCATCATGCCCTCGAAGTAGCTGACGGTGGAGTCGGGGAAGTCGATGTTTTGTCCCTTTTCCAGGATGTTTTCCGGAGTTAAGCCGTTCTGTACCATGAATATGGCCAGGTCTCCCACCACCTTGGAGGAAGGGGTTACCTTTACGATATCGCCCAGCATCTGGTTTACGGATTTGTACATATCCTTTACTTCCTGAAGCTTGTGGCCTAAGCCGAAGGACTCTACCTGAGCCTGCAGATTGGAGTACTGACCTCCCGGAATCTCGTATTTGTATATCTCTGCCGTGGATGTAAGCAGGTCTGATTCAAACTTCTTGTATACAGGTCTTACATCCTTCCAGTATTCGGAAATATTCTGAAGTCCATCTGTGTCAAGCCCCGTATCCCTGTCGGAATGCTGGAGAGCAGCTACGATGGAGTTGAGAGCAGGCTGTGATGTTAGTCCCGACATGGAGTTTACTGCTCCGTCGGCTATATCCACTCCCGCCTGAGCACCCATGAGCACGGTGGCTACGCCGTTTCCTGACGTATCGTGAGTATGGAGGTGGATAGGTATTCCTATTTCCTGCTTCAATGCTCCCACCAGCTTGGCGGCAGCCGTAGGCTTTAAGAGGCCCGACATATCCTTGATACCTAAGATATGAGCCCCTCTCTTTTCCAGTTCTTTAGCCATCTTCACATAGTAGCTCAGGGTATATTTTGTCTTGGAAGGGTCTATGATATCCCCCGTGTAGCAAAGGCAAGGCTCTGCCAGCATGCCCTGATTCAAGGTTTCATCCAGGGCTACTTCCATACCCTCTATCCAGTTGAGAGAGTCGAAGATTCTGAATACGTCTATACCCGTCTTAGCAGCTTCCTTTACGAAGGCTCTTATGACGTTGTCCGGGTAATTCTTGTATCCTACCGCATTGGCTCCTCTTATGAGCATCTGGAGCAGGATATTGGGGCATTTCTCCCTGATAACCTCAAGCCTCTCCCACGGGTCTTCCTTTAGGAAGCGGTATGCCGTGTCGAAGGTGGCGCCGCCCCACATTTCCAGGGAAAACAGATTTCTGCCGTAGACGGAAACAGCCGTAGCTATCTTCTCCATGTCTACAGTTCTCACTCTGGTGGCCATGAGGGACTGCTGTGCGTCACGCATGGTGGTATCCGTCATGAAAAGTCTGTTCTGGTTTCTTACCCACTGGGCAAACTTTTCAGGTCCCATCTCGTCGAAGAGCTGCTTTGTGCCTCTCCCGCGGAGGGCATCCAGATCTTCTCCCGCAAATTTAGGATATACAGGTATGTTGAATGAAGGCTTTTCGCCCTTTGTTTCGTTTACATATTTATTTCCTAAGAACTCTATTACCTTCAGCTCTTTGTCCTCTAGCATTTCAAGGTGGAGCAGCTCCGGCGTATTGGCTATGAAGCCTGTGTCGCAGTTGCCCGCTGTAAAGGTAGGGTGGTTCAGCACGTTGAGCATGAAGATAAGGTTGGTCTTCACTCCCTTTATCTCCGTTTCTCTCAGTGCTCTGATAGCCTTTCTTCTGGCGTCCTCAAAGGTTCTTGCAAAGGATGTAACCTTTACGAGGAGGGAATCGTAGAAAGGTGAGATTTCCGAGCCGGTGAAGCCGTTTCCGCCGTCGAGACGGATTCCGTAGCCGCCGGGAGAACGGTAGTTTTCAATGATTCCCGTATCAGGCATGAATCCGTTTACAGGATCTTCCGTAGTGATTCTGCACTGGATAGCGTGGCCCGTAACCTTTACGCTTTCCTGATTGGGCAGCTCTATTTCTTTTGAGTCCAAGGTGTGTCCCTCAGCTATGAGAATCTGAGCCTGAACTATATCTACGCCGGTAACTACTTCCGTAACGGTATGCTCTACCTGAATTCTCGGATTCATCTCTATGAAGTAGTGGTCTCCGTTTTTGTCCACCAAAAACTCTACCGTACCTGCGGAGCGGTAGTTTACGGATTTTGCTATCTTAATGGCATCGTCGCAGATGGCTTTTCTCTGTTCCTCAGTCAGGCAGAGAGCCGGTGTGAATTCGATGACCTTCTGATGTCTTCTCTGGATGGAGCAGTCACGCTCATAGAGGTGTATCAGGTTACCTTCCTTATCTCCCAAAATCTGCACTTCTATATGCTTGGGGTTTTCCAGGTACTTCTCGATAAACACATCGTCTATGCCGAAGGCCTTTGCCGCCTCGGAACGAGCACTTCTGAAATGAGGAAGCAGCTCCTCCTCCGTATGAACTATTCTCATGCCTCGACCGCCACCGCCGGCAGCAGCCTTCAGGATTACGGGATATCCGCACTTCCTTGCGATTTCAACTGCTTCCGCTTCCGTTTCTATGGCCTGCTCCACTCCGGGAACCGTAGGCACTCCCACGGAATTTGCCACGATTTTGGATTTTATCTTATCGCCTAAATTGTCCATCATTTCCGATGTGGGTCCGATGAATTCAATGCCTTCCTTTTCACAGGCGGCGGCGAACTCCACGTTTTCCGAAAGGAAACCGTAGCCCGGGTGGATGGCATCTACGCCCTTAGCCTTTGCAAGAGCGATGATCTCGTCGATGCCCAGATATGCTCCCACGGGTGTCTTTCCCTTTCCTATCTGATAGGCTTCGTCTGCCTTGGTTCTGAAGAGGGAATGTTTATCCTCCTCGGAATATATAGCCACAGTACGTATTCCAAGCTCTTTACAAGCTCTTATAACTCGTATGGCGATTTCCCCTCTGTTGGCAACTAAAACCCTTTTGAATTTTCTTATCTTTGCCATTTTATCCTCCTAATTCCGCTGATTTTACTACGGTTGGCGCTTTTCCGCTTTCCATTGTCAAAGCAGCTACTGATATATCTTTCCGCTTCTTCTTCTCTCCAACTCCTGAAGCAGCTTCTTTCTGAGTCTTATGTCTTCCGGTGTGATTTCCACCAGCTCATCGTCATCGATGAATTCCAAGGCTTCCTCCAAGGTAAAGGTTCTGGCCGGATTCAGCTTGATGGCTTCATCGGAGCCGGCTGCTCGCATGTTGGTAACCTTTTTCGCTTTGCAAGGGTTCACCACCATGTCCTCTTCTCTGGAGTTCATACCTACTATCATGCCTTCGTAAACCTTGGTGCCCGGCTCTACGAACATCTGGACTCTCTCTCCAATGTTGTTGAGAGCATAGCCTGTGCAGACACCTTCCTCCTGGGCGATGGCCACACCGTTTGTCCTCTGGGGGATTTCTCCCTTCCATTCCTCAAAGCCGGAAAATCTTCTCACCATGGTGCCTTCGCCTCTGGTGTCGTTGATGAATTCGCTTCTGTATCCCAAAAGGCCTCTTGTAGGCACTAAATACTCTATTTTGGAATATCCGTTTTCCCCTGACATCTGAGTCATGATGCCCTTTCTGATGTTCAGCTTATTTATTACGGTGCCCGCATAGATGTCCGGCAGGGTGATTACCACTTCTTCCACCGGCTCAAGGGTTCTGCCGTCTTCGCCTCTGCGCAAAATAACCTCCGGCTTGGATACGGCAAGTTCGTAGCCTTCCCTTCTCATATTTTCAATGAGGATGGAAAGGTGAAGCTCTCCTCTGCCACTTACCTTAAAGCTGTCCGTAGATGCGGTTTCTTCAACTACGAGGCCTACATTTACCTCCAGCTCTTTGTTGAGTCTTTCCCTTATGTGTCTTGAGGTCACATATTTTCCCACCTTTCCTGCGAAGGGGGACTTGTTTACCATGAAATTCATGGAAAGGGTAGGCTCCTCTATGTGGATCATTTCCATAGGCTCCGGATTTTTAGGGTCGCAGATGGTTTCTCCTATGGAAATATCCGAAATTCCCGAAACTACTACGATATCACCGCATCCGGCTTCCGGTGCGGCTGTTCTCTTAAGGCCTCTGTAAACGAAGACCTGATTTACTTTTTTCTGTGCCAGAGTTCCGTCAGCCTTGGCTACGGCCACGGTCTGGCCTTCTTTGATTACTCCCTTGGTTATCCTGCCTATGCCCAATCTGCCGATATAGTCATCGTAGCCCAGGGTGGAAACCTGAAGCTGAAGGGGTTCCTCGTCCAAATCGGGATAAGCCTCACAATGTTCGATTATAGTATCGAAAAGGGGTGTCAGGTCAAGGCCTCCAAAGCCCTGAGGACTTTTCTTTATCTTGGCATCTCCCTCTCCCAGCTCTACACCTATGACCTCCTTAGGATCTCTCACAGCTATGCCCTGTCTGGCGATACCGTAGAGAATAGGGAAGTCCAGCTGCTTATCGTTGGCGTTCAGGTCCATGAAGAGCTCATATACCTCGTCTACCACCTCGTCTATTCTGGCATCCTTTTTATCCAGCTTGTTTATGAAAAGGATAGGGTTCAGCCCCTGCTCCAAGGATTTCTTAAGTACGAATCTTGTCTGCGGCATAGGTCCTTCGGAGGAATCCACCAGCAGGATTACCGTGTCCACAGTCTTCATAATACGCTCTACCTCGGAGCTGAAATCCGCATGGCCCGGTGTGTCTACAATGTTGATTTTAACATCGTTATGCATAATTGAGCAGTTCTTGGAATATATGGTTATGCCCCTTTCTCTTTCTATGTCGTCGGAGTCCATAACGCAGTCTACTACCTCTTCGTTGGCTCTGAATACTCCGCTCTGGTTCAGGAAAGCATCCACCAGTGTGGATTTTCCTGCGTCTACGTGAGCAATCACCGCTATATTTATTATCTTATTTTTTGCCATTAAGCATTCCCTCTTTCTTTAGATATGTCAACTTTTCCAAAGAGCCGTCTTTACGAAAATTGTTATAATTCTAACCTTTTCGGCATTTTGCAAAAACTGACCCATATTAGAGTATATTACCACATTCACTACTTAATTTCAATAGGTACTTTGTTTGCCGTTCATATAAAAAACGAAATATTCTGTTATTTTTCACAAATTTTCGGAAAGTTTTTTATGCAATCTTGGTTTTTATCTGATATCGTGATATAATCTCCCTGTCCTTTATATGATGAAGATTTGCGGAGGTAAAAGGTAAGATGGAACAGCTGACGATA
Organism: Anaerovoracaceae bacterium; assembly: GCA_041854955.1. Taxonomy (GTDB): domain Bacteria; phylum Bacillota; class Clostridia; order Peptostreptococcales; family Anaerovoracaceae; genus CAMENZ01. The sequence continues at coordinate 34,061 of JBHADF010000004.1, forward strand.
CTTTTCGACGAGATTTTAAAAGATGAAGCCTTTCTCAAGGCTGTTTTTTCCGGAAAGCGGAAGAAGTCCATGGAATATTCCAAGATACTTCTCCGGCCCATCATCATAGGAGGCAGCAGGAAATTTCAGGCGGAATTTTCCTTCGATAAGAAGGTGACCCACAGGAATATGGATTATGATGAAGCCCTGAGCTTTTCACTGTCCACTCTCTCCGAGGATTTTAAGCAGGCCAATATCTTTATGTCCGACAGAGAAATCCAGGTGCTGGCCGCAAAGCCTGATAACCCGCGAATTTCCGAAACCGGCGCAGCTCAGACAGCTGTAAAGACTCCCAATTTAGAACATAACAAAAGAAAAAATTATATAATTCCCGACGGTCTGCCCTGCGACTTTCTAATAAAGCTGGGGGTAACGGACAATAAAGGTAAGGTCTTCCAACGAAGCTACAGCAAATTTCGTCAGATAAATCGCTTCCTTGAAATTTTAGAGGATGTTTTCCCAAGTCTTCCTCTTGACAGGCCGTTGAAAATCATCGACTTCGGCTGCGGAAAGGCCTATTTGACCTTTGCACTTTACCATTATATCAAGGTTCTTAAGGGCCGTGACGCGGAAATAATAGGTCTGGATCTGAAGGAAGATGTGATAAGCTTCTGCAACGATGTTGCCAAGGATTTAGGCTACGAAAAGCTTTCCTTTATCATGGGAGATATAGCCGACTTTACGGCGGAAAGCGTGGATATGGTAGTCACCCTCCACGCCTGTGACACAGCTACGGATTACGCCTTGATCAACGCCGTAAATTGGGGAGCTCAGGTCATCTTAAGTGTTCCCTGCTGTCAGCACCAGCTTTTCAAACAGATAAAAAACGACATCCATGCTCCCATGCTGAAGCACGGTATCTTAAAAGACAGACTCACGGAATATCTCACCGACGGTCTCCGTGGCCTGAAGCTGGAGGAAAAGGGCTACGATGTGGCAATGATAGAATTCACCACTCTGGAGCACACGGCTAAAAACATCATGATTAAGGCTGTCAAGAGAAGAAATCATAACAGTCTCCGGGCCGCAGCTTTTAGAAAGCAGTATGAAGCCCTTCGGGACTTTTATCAGGTTATGCCCACCATAGATAAAATGTAAATTTAAACATATCTACCAAACAAAAATCCGCACTCAGGCGGATTTTTTGTGTATGAATTCCAACTTTTAGAGAAGGTTAAGCTTCTTTGTGAGTATTCTCTCTGTGACAATATGGAGAACCACTACCTTTATGAGAGTTAATGCCATAAGCACCAGCAAAGTGTTTCTGATAATTCCCAGACCTTCATTTGCGCTGGAAATATGATTCAGCTGTCTTACCAGGTTGCTGTCGATACCCCAGTTACCTATGGTTACTGTAATAATGGTTATGATAGTTCCTATTCCTAAATACGCTCCTATAGATGTTAGTATTCTGTATTTTCCGGACAACTGTCCTACAGCCATGGCTGCATAGATATGGTACACATCACTAACAAGGCTTATTACAGCCAACACAGCTGCCTCTGCCAGGATAAGGTAGATCATAGGATATTGCCCCGCTTCCCTAAAGGCATCCATCAATGCTCTAAAGAATGCCCCCAGATTATCTGCTCCCAAAAGAGACAGTATGGAAGCGCTGGCCACGATTCCGCTTATAATGATTACTACCGTGGAGCTGAAAGCCTTTGAAACTATCAGCTGACCTGTCTTTACGGGTAAGGTGTGGAGCATGTAGCCTTCATCACCTAACATTCCGCGATAGAATCTCTGTACCACTATCATAATGGTCAGTACGATAGTCGCCACGAGCACTCCGAAATATATGAAGCTGGGCACTACCTGAAGCAATAATCTTAAAAATTGGTTAGACTCCATCCATGCATCCAATACGGGCCTTGCAAAACCGAATATGAGTGACATGCCCAAGAGGGCTACCCAAATAATTCCAATCATTCTGATGCTGGAGCGCATCTCATATTTTATCAATTTACCTGTCATTTTATTACCCCCTATAAGCTTCCATCTTGAAGGATTCTCTGAATACATCATCGATGGATTTTCCTTCTTCTGCCTTAATCTCATCCACAGTGCTGTGCCTTAAAATTTCGCCTTCCTTGATGAAAATAACTTCATCGAGGACTCTTTCGATATCGGAAATCAAATGAGTAGATATGATCACTGTACCCTCTTCGTTGTAGTTGTTTATTATGGTGTTGAGGATATAGTCTCTTGCTGCCGGGTCAACGCCTGCGATGGGCTCATCCAACAGATAAAGCTGAGCATCTCTGGACATTACCAGTACCAGCTGTACCTTTTCCTTAGTACCCTTGGACATGGTCTTAATTTTCATGGAAAGGTCTATGTTCATGGAAGCGCACATGGCTTCTGCCTTTTGACGGTTGAAATCCTTGTAGAAATCTTCAAACATATCCAGCACGTCTTTCACCTTCATCCAATCAGCAAAATATGTCTTGTCGGGTAAATAGCTGATTATGGATTTAGTGTGAACTCCGGGAACCTCACCGTCTACAAGGGCTTCTCCCATGGTCGGAGTCAAAAGTCCGTTTAAAATTTTAATCAGCGTGGTCTTTCCGCTGCCGTTAGGTCCTAAGAGGCCTACAATCTTTCCTCTTCCGATTTCAAGGTCCACATTCCTCAGAGCCTGTTTTCCTGAATAATTTTTGGTAAGCCCCTTGCAAACCAATATTTTCTCTGCCTTCATTTATTTCAATCCCCTTTCAATCATTTTTACTACTTCTGCCGGTTCATAACCTAAGGCGTCCATTTCCCTTAAGAAGCCCTCGATATTGGCCTGCGCCAATTCTTCTCTTATCTTTACTATCAGTCCGTCATCTCCTGTAACGGTTCTCCCCGATGTTCTGTTTGTGATTAGAAGTCCTATATTTTCCAGCTCGCTCAATGCTCTCTGCATGGTGTTTCGATTGACACCTGCATCCTCGGCCAAGTCTCTCACCGTGGGGAAGGCTTCACCCTTAGGATATTCACCCGCCACGATGGCCTGCATTATCTGTTCCTTAAGCTGGGGCCAGATAGGTCTGCTGTCGTCAAGATTCCATTTCATGTTTATACCCCTTTCGATGTATTTGCTCTCTTTATTTTATGCTTTGCTTTTGGTTTGGGTTTTAGTTTGTTTTGTCCTGATCCCTTGTTTGATTTTGTCTTAGGTGCTTAGGACAATTATAATATACTATCTATTTCGAGAAATGTCAACAGGGTTTTTGAAATTTTTTTATGAAAATAAATTCCATTGGTGCGGATATGCTCAGTTGGTCTATTTTAGCACCAATGAAATTGGTGCGATTTTGCTCAATCGGCTTGTTTTCGCACCAATATCGGCCTTCGTTATTGGTGCGGATTAGTCACTTCCTAATAATTCTGCACCAATTTTGCTGATTTTTGTTGGTGCGGATTTTCCAAATTGGCCTATTTTACACCAATGGCAGTTCAGTAGGGGAACTTGTTAGGTCTCCCCGAATCATAACCGGTATAAATTTCACCGGCAACAGCCTGACCCTTGATATTTCCCTTGAAAACATGGGGGCATTATGCTATATTAGAAAAGGTTTCAGTGGAGACCTTGCAATTATATACATGGAAGCGTATCGAAGTGGTCATAACGAGCCGCACTCGAAATTTTTTGAAGAGTTGGCCGTTTGCTCCGCTAAAAAAGCCCATAAATACAGGGTTTTCTCCGGTTCGAAAATTGAATATTTTGTTGTTCTTTCCGTCAGTTCTTTCCAAAAGTTTTTGGAAGAAATGCGGAATTACATACACGGAGAGTTGTCCGAGTGGTCGAAGGTGCAGCACTCGAAATGCTGTGTTCCCACAAGGAACCTAGGGTTCGAATCCCTAACTCTCCGCCAAAAGCCTGAAATTGAATGAATTTCAGGCTTTTTTCTTGTGTTTTGATATTTGTCAAGCCCTTCGGTACGGATACGTAAGCCATAAAACAAAACGTGCGGGTTGTTGTAAGCACGGCTTGCTGATATGAACAATTGCAAAGCGTTGCAATGAGATAATACATATGTGACAAAAATATAAAAATATATGAAAACCCCCGTGTTGAATAACGGGGGTTGCTTTATGTATATTGACTGCTATAATTTTCAGTATTACGCTGTTACTGCTTCCAGTGCAAGTTTCATCATGTCTGTAAATGAAGTTTGTCTTTGTTCTGCAGTTGTAACTTCACCTGTCAGGAAATGGTCGCTTACAGTCATGATTGCAAGGGCCTTTTTCTTGTTGTACGCGGCATTCATATACAGTGCCGCTGCTTCCATTTCTACTGCCATAACACCCATTTTTTGCCATCTTTTCCACCAATCGGGATTGCTTTCATAGAAAGCATCACAGGAAACGATATTGCCCGCTTTTAAATTTGCACCGACTGTTTTGTTAGCTTCATTTATCTTAAGCATCAACTCCCAACTTCCGTTTGGTGAAAAAGTTCCGTTCAGTTCAAAAGCGTGTTGATAGTTGGAATCGGTAGAAGCGGCTACCCCCATGACTACATCACCTATTTTTATATCTTCATGAAATGAACCGGCAGTGCCGACTCTAACGAGATTTTCACAGTTGTATTCAGTCATAAGCTCCCAAGAGTAAATACCCATGGACGGCATTCCCATACCTGTGCCTTGTACGGATACGGGAACTCCTTTGTATGTGCCCGTATATCCGAGCATGCCTCTGATTTCGTTATAAAGTTTCGGAGAGTCCAAAAAATTTTCAGCTATAAATTTTGCACGAAGAGGATCTCCCGGAAGTAATATTGATTCTGCTATTGTGCCCTTCGGGGCATTGATGTGTAAACTCATAAGTAGTATCCTTTCATAATTCAATATTTGGAATTTTATGTAAAATCTTAGAAAAAAACTGATGTATGGCGAAAAGAAACTGTGTATTTGTAATGCACATGTTGATATACCGTGTCTGCAGATAATTCTCGAAAACAACAGGTAAATCGCCATATAAAAACTCTAAGATTTATGATATACTATAGTATATCACAATTTATATTAAAGAATATCATTTTGGAGGAATTTTGAATGATATATGAAAACATTTACAAGGACAGACTATTTGAAGTTAGAGAAATAAAAACTCTTAAAGAACTTGTGGATTCAGGAAAAGCTTTGTACGGAACAAAGCCTGCATTTTTGAGAAAGGAATCAAAAGGCGGACCGTACAAAGAGGTGAATTATATAACTTTTAAAGAAGATGTTGACGCACTGGGAACAAAGCTGATTGACATGGGACTTAAAGACTGTAATATCGCTGTTATCGGTGAAAATTGCTATTCTTGGGTTGTATCGTACTTTGCCGTAGTAAACGGAACCGGCAGAGTAGTACCCCTTGACAAGGAATTGGGCAAGTCTGAAATAGAAAACTTGATTAAAGCGGGAGATGTCAAAGCGGTTTTTTACACGTCTCAGTATAAGAATGTTTTTAAAGATATAGATTTGGAATATAAATTCCAAATGGAAATGTATTCAAACAGAGCGGATTCGGACGCACCGTATACATGGGATTATTTGCTGAAAGAAGGAAGAAAACTGGTAGGTAGCGGAGACAGGCGTTTTGTTGATGCAGTTGTTGATCCTGAGGAAATGAAAATGATTTTGTTTACATCGGGAACAACGGGAACGCCAAAAGGTGTAATGCTGTGCCACAGAAATTTGGTTTCCAATATTATGGACATCGGAAGAATTGTAAGGATA
>JBHADF010000005.1:0-5009 GCA_041854955.1 Anaerovoracaceae bacterium
CCCTTCAGTAGCTCCAAACAACAATGCCCGCACTTGGTGCGGGCATTGTTGTTTATAGAGTTAGTAGGGAATCGAACCCGGAGGGCAGCGGCGTAAGGGAGAAAGTTCTGTGAACTTTCGAGTAGCCGCTGTTCCGAAGGCGACCGAAAGGGAAGCCGAGGAGACAGGCTGCAAAGCAGCCGGCGACCCTTCAGTAGCTCCAAACAACAATGCCCGCACTTGGTGCGGGCATTGTTGTTTATAGAGTTAGTAGGGAATCGAACCCGGAGGGCAGGTGGCGGAGCATCAACTTCGAACTTCAGGACGGAGGGAAGCCCTCAGTAACATGGCACATGGAGCAAATGTTTTAGCAACTGAACAGGTGCACTTTTTGAATTTTGAAATATACCCATTAATCAAGAATTAGCCATTTGGTTTTCAGTGGCTCACGAAAGTTTCTCTTGGCTTACGCTAACGGAAGCTTTTGTTTTTTATTGGACAAAATCATGCCCGCAGAGTAGGCTTAAAGCTAAAACTGTGGGGAAATATGACAGCCAAGGCATTTTCCCCACAGTTGGGGGTGGAGCAAATGCACCTATAATGCACCGGTAAGCTAAAATTGGACAGAAAACTGGGGGGAAACAGCCGAAATAGGAGACTTTCACCACAGTTTTCCAATTTATGGAAGCCGAAAGATGGATACAATTACAGCTTCACTGTGGGGAAGAGGTGCATTTCAAGCAGTTCCCCCACAGTTTCTGAGTTTTCACAAGCCGAAAGAAAAAGACATCAAAGGCCTGCCTGTGGGGAACCAAGCCCTTTTAGCCGACTGCACCACAGTGCGCCGAGATTTTGCTGGGCAAATATTAAATAAAAGCTGATGAAAAGCACCAATATCAATGTAATAAGGTTGTAAATTGGCTTAAATTGTAATAAAATAAAAGTTACGGATAATCGCAAGATATTCGATTGAATACACTTAAAAAGCATATAAATATATTAAAACAAAATCAGGAGGATAAGATATGACAAGAGAATTGATTGATAGCAAGTTAAAGGAAATAAGAGAGGTTCAGGGCAAGCACGCCGCTTTCGTACATGCTATGGGGATTTTGCAGTATGACCAGGAAACCGTGGCTCCGGAGGAGTCGGGAGAGGGCAGAGGCCGTACCATGGGCATGCTGGGCGGTCTTGATTATGAACTGATGACAGATAAAAAGCTGGCGGAGACATTGAATGAGCTCCTCGAAAACAAAGAAAGCCTCACAGAAGAAGAGCTCAGAGAAGTTAACCTGCTCAATAAGCATGTTAAGGAGACTTCAGCTATTCCACAGGAGGAATACGTTGACTTTATCGTATTGGTGGATGCCGCCCAGGTGGCATGGAAAAAGGCGAAGAACAGCAACGACTTCGACCTCTTTGCACCCTATTTGGAGAAAATCGTGGCGACCAACATTAAGTTTGCCGGCTACTACAACCCCCAATTGGCGCCTTACGATGCTTTAATTGACCAGTTTGAAGAAGGCATGGATATGAAGACATTGGATGAATTCTTTGCAAAGCTGAGAGACGGCTTGAAACCCTTAATTGCAAAGATTGCAAAGGCACCTCAAATTGATGACAGCTTCTTCAAGAGGAATTACCCCAAGGCGGACCAGCGGGAATTTTCCCACGCCATTATGGATATGATGGGTCTTGACACCAAAAGAGTCATCTTAGGCGAGTCGGAGCACCCCTTCACAGAGAATTTCAGCAACAGCGATGTGAGAATTACAACCCACTATTACGAGAATGCTCCGGAAAGCTCCATGTTTTCCGTGCTCCACGAGGGCGGCCACGCCATGTACGAGCTCAATGCCGATGATAAGTACAACTGGACTGTATTCGGAGGCGGTGTTTCCATGGGAATACACGAGAGCCAGAGCAGATTTTACGAAAATATCTTGGGAAGATCCTTTGAATTTACAAAGGCACTTTTCCAATGCGGAAAGAAATTCTTCCCCGAGCAGCTGAAGGATGTGACGCACGAGATGTTTTGGAAGGCGGTAAATAAGGCAGAGCCTTCCCTTATCAGAGTGGAGGCCGATGAGCTGACCTATTCATTCCACATCATGGTGAGATACGAAATCGAGAAGAGACTTATCGACGGAAGTCTTGCGGTTAAAGATGTTCCAAAGGTTTGGGACGATATGTATGAGGAATATTTAGGGGTTCGTCCGACAAGCTTTAAGGAGGGCTGCCTTCAGGACAGCCATTGGTCCGGCGGCACCTTGGGATATTTCCCCACCTATGCTCTCGGCTCGGCTTACGGAGCACAGATGCTGGATGTGATGAAGAAGGATATACCCAACCTTTGGGAAGATGTGGAAAAGGGCGACCTGAGCAAGGTTACTGCATGGCTGAAGGAGCACATCCACCGTCACGCTTCCTTCTACAGACCTAAGGAGGTCTTCGAAAAGGCCTGCGGAAAATTTGATGCTCAGCATTTTGTTGACTATCTCACTGAAAAATACACCAAGCTGTACAACCTTTAATCAGCAAAACCGGCAAACCCCAACAAGTCAGATATAGAAAAAGGAGGGGCACCTTAGAATTCATAGGTGCATATAAGATGAAACACGCAGTTACTTATCAGTTAATAAAAAAAGATTCGAGAACGAGAGCCAGGCGAGGAGTGGTTCACACCCCCCACGGCGACATACAGACTCCCGTGTTTATGCCTGTGGGCACTCAGGCCACGGTAAAGGCTATGAGGCCGGAGGAAGTGAAGGGGATGGGAGCGGAGATAATTCTGTCAAACACCTATCACCTTTACCTGAGACCGGGTCACGAAATAGTGAAAGAGGCAGGAGGTCTTCATAAGTTCATGAACTGGGACGGGGCTATTTTGACCGATTCCGGCGGCTTTCAGGTTTTCAGCTTGGGCCACTTGCGAAAGATAACGGAGGAGGGAGTACGCTTCCGTTCTCATCTGGACGGTTCTTCCCACATGCTTTCACCGGAAAAGTCTATGGAAATACAGAATGCCTTAGGCTCCGACATCATGATGGCCTTCGACGAATGTGCCCCTTATCCGGCGGATTGGCACTATGTGAAAAACTCCCTGGAAAGGACGACACGCTGGCTAAAGCGTTGCAAAGACTACCATCAGGACTGGGAAAGACAGTCCCTTTTCGGTATACAGCAGGGAGGCATGTATAAGGACTTGAGGAGAGAATCCTCAAAGCAAATCGTGGATTTAGACCTGCCGGGCTATGCTATCGGCGGTCTTTCCGTGGGGGAACCTAAGGAAATCTTCATAGATATGCTGGAGGAATGTCCCGAATTGCTCCCGGAGGAGAAGGCCCGCTATCTCATGGGAGTAGGCTCTCCGGACTACCTCTTTGAGGGCGTTGAGCGAGGCGTGGATATGTTTGACTGCGTGCTTCCTACGAGAATTGCTCGCCACGGCTTGGCTATGACCTCGGCAGGACGAGTAAATATTAAGAACGCAAAATATGAAAGAGACTGGGAACCCTTGGACAAGGAATGCGACTGCTATACCTGCCGAAATTATTCTAAAGCCTATTTGAGGCATCTCTATAAGGCGGATGAAATGCTCAGCGCCATGTTGCTCTCCAACCACAACCTCCATTTCCTCGTAAATATGATGGGAAATATACGTAAGGCTATAGAAGAAGACAGATTTTTAGAATATAAAAAGGAGTTCTATGACAAGTATGGCAGATTTTAAGGAAAAGGTCGTGAAGGTCAACGGCAGGGAAGTGTGTCCCCATGACGAATTTTGCGGAGGCTGTATTTATCAGGAAATCCCCTATGAAGAGCAGCTGAAAATAAAGGAAAAAGAGGTTTTAACCCTCTTGGAAAACAAGGGTATCGCACCTGAATCTCTGGATAAGATAGAAGGATGCCCCTCACTTTACGGATATAGAAACAAGATGGAGTATACCTTCGGCGATTTTGTCAAAGACGGTGATATGACCTTGGGAATGCACCGTAAAAAGAGCTTCATGTCCATAGTGACTGTCAACCAATGCCAGTTAGTGGTTGACGATTTCAACAAAATATTAACTGCAACCCTTGAATTTTGCGGAAGTAAAGGGTACAAGGCACATAACAAGAAAAGTCACAGGGGTTTGATGCGAAACCTGATAATTCGCAGAGGTGTTTACACAAAACAGATTATTGTAAATATAGTTACTACATCAGACGATACAGATGAAGGGGTTTTCTTCGATGAGGCAGGCTTTGCTGAGATGATATGCAGCTTAGACCTTGAAAATACTGTTGTAGGAGTTCTCAGAACCATCAACGACAGCTTGGCTGATGCGGTTATACCACAGGAAATCCGCACTATTTACGGTGTAGATTACTACATGGAGGAAATATTGGGACTGAAGTTTAAGGTCAGCGCCTTTTCCTTTTTCCAGACTAATGTAGAAGCGGTGGAGAGGCTGTATCGAGAGGCCATCGACCTGATAGAGGATTTTTCAGGAAAGACGGTCTTTGACCTGTACTGCGGGACGGGTACCATCAGCCAGATTATGGCACTTAAAGCAAAGAAGGTCATAGGGGTGGAGCTGGTGGAAGAAGCCGTAGAAGCCGCCAAGGAAAATGCCAGGGAAAACGGCTTGGAAAACTGCCATTTTATAGCCGGCGATGTCTTTGAAGTGCTGGACAAGGTGGCAGAAAAACCCGATGTCATAGTAGTCGACCCGCCCAGAGTGGGAATCCAGCCCAAGGCATTGGATAAGATTATCGCCTACGGAGTTAAGGAAATTCTCTATATATCCTGCAACCCGAAAACCCTGGCAGAAAATCTGAAGTATTTTGATTACTACGGGTATAAGTGCAAGTACTTGAAGCCCTTTGATAACTTCCCAATGACGAAGCATGTCGAAACCATTGTGTTGCTTTCCAAACTTGATTCTAAGAAATATATTAGTGTAGAACTTCCGATGGATGATATGGACTTAACAAGTGCCGAGAGTAAAGCAACCTATAAACAAATTCAAAACTATGTTTTGGAA
>JBHADF010000006.1:0-26535 GCA_041854955.1 Anaerovoracaceae bacterium
AATCATATCACGCTCTCCTTTTCTAACAACTTTATTATATTATGAGATGTAATAGTTTCACTTCTTCGGAAGTTTGCATCGATTATCATTTTTGAACCTACAGCACACGTAATATCGTTTACTTCAGTGCATTTTTCTTGTCCTCTCTGCTCAATGATTGGATTCTCTAAAGAAGCGGAAAAATTACACTAAATATTTTACACTTACTTTGACATATCTATCTTTCTCTTTTTTGCTCATAAAAAACACCTCCGAATATTATTTATTCCAGACGTCTTTGACATCTATCTCACAGCCACAACTCCCCAACATCTAACTCGGCAACTCAACTCTCACACTTTTTGACCTGATTTGCCTTTGGATAAGTTACCGAGAAGCGTTTGTCCTGTCTGATGCCAAATTTGCCCGATTGTCCGAAAACCGCAGTATTACTGGGCTTTCGCGACTATTTGCCTTCCACCCTTGACATCAAACAGACCGTCTCGACTTGCTCATCATTGTACAAACTTATTTAAAAATTTCTTCGATTTTATAATCAGATGTTGTACACTCCTTTTGATTTATTAAATATAATTTGCATTCTTGTCTCTCATCATTATCATATTCTTCAATCCCAAATTCAAAAGCCAATTTACAAGAACAGCTGTATACACCATTATCCCAATATAGCTGAGTTTCGTATCGCCACTCAGTTTTTCTAAACAGTTTATTATTTTTACATATTTTTACATCATAAATTGGTTCCTTTTCCAATAAGCAATATAAAGAAAAATTGTTTTCTATTTGTACATAATTTTCTACACTAACATGAACCCCTTTCGACCTTAATTGCGAAGGCTCTTTTTCAAACCCCATAAATAAAGCCTTATTTATGGAGAGATTCTCAACCTTAAATCTGCATCTAAAGGTACCACACCTCAGTGCTTCATCAATTGTATCACTTAAAAATCCATCATTATCCCATTCAATATCTGTTATCTCTATAGCAAAACGAGATATATTTTCTCGTTTGGAAACCTCTAAAGACCTTGCCGCAGTATTATTAGCTTCTTTCGAAATTCTGTTTGCTTCTTCAGCTTTCTCAACACCTGCTTGAGATATTTTATTTGCATTATGAGATTTGAGATTTGCAAGAATAGAAACAACAAGTCCTATAGCAGAAATTCCAAGGCCTAACGCAGAGATAATTACCTTTATATCTTCATTAATCATAATAGTCTCCTAAATAGTTTTAATTTTTGAATTTTTGATCCCCCACTTCCCAATGACCATTTTTCCCTTTCCCAACATACCTAATATTAGGAATTTCTTTTATATATCTTGTTATTGTTTTTTCACTAACTCCTAATGTTTCAGCCATGAATTTACGGCTAACCTTACTGTCCTTTTTTATTATCTCAACAATTTTACTCTTCAATTCTTCGAGGGACATTCGAGAGACATCTTGAGGGACATTTCGAGAGACATTCTCTCCGCCCACCTTTTGTGTCGCTATCTTCTTTAGAGGAATAATCGTTCTAAATATATCTCCCTCTTCAAACACCGGATTTTGTCCTGAATAAAGTTGTGTGTACTTGTAGGTATTTCTCATTCCGGATCCAAGTTCATCCGCAAGACCTATTTCTCTAAAAACTTTAGAAATCGCAGGATTTTTAGGAAAAGGCTCAAACTTCTGTAAATCTAAAGCTCCCATCCCGTGAGCCAAGTTACTGTTTTCAATGGTAATCTTCTCATCGTCAATAATCATTTTTGCGGGAAAACCACTTGAATAATCTCTATGAGCTAATGTGTTTGATACAATTTCTCTAAGTATCCTATCTCTTGCATTGACATTGACAATTCCGTCCAAGACAAATAAATCATTCAAATGCTTTTGTCCAAATTCTATCAGCCTGTCATAGCTGTCAATCAGATTTGTTATGACAACATCTCTATCATCATATCTATCCTTATTTTCAACCCTGAATATTGCATCAGTTTTGTGTTGCGGAAGAACGGACATAATAGAGTTGTCTTTTCCAAATAGCAAAATAGCAGCTAATGTGATTCCTTCACGCTTTGTTTCCGGATCTGTCAGTATCAAATTGGCACTTCTAAGAAGCTCCTCATTACTCATATTTTCCCAAACATGATTTTTATTTCGGGAGACAGCCATTTTCTTGGCTTTAGCAATAACAGAAGCATCAAGAAAATCAATATCAAGATTCGGATATACTTTATTTACAAAATAGCTTCCTTGTTTTCTTGCATATAACTTATATACAACTTCAGAATAATCTGTGATGTTGATGTCCCCTTCATAAGACCTATCCCAAATTCTTCCGTTATGTCTGCATACCTGATAACCTTCAGGAACTCTTATATAAATAACTTGTTTGCCCTCAATTTCAAAGGTTTCCGGCAACAAATAAAGTGGTGGAGACATCTTTTGCGGATTATTGATTGCTGTAGTAAATTCTTTAATCACTTTATCAACTTTGTCCTCACTAACACCAACAATCTCTCTTTTATCATTTACACCAAGTAAAATATGTCCGCCATTTCTATTATTGAAAGAGCATACCGTATCAAAGACATCTTTGCTTAGAGAATTCTTAGATTCTTTAAATTCGACATCTATTTTTTCTCCATTTCGAATTAGCTGCTTTATCTCTTTAGAATCCATATCTGCCCTCCCATATACACTAAAAATCGTCTTTAATCATCTTAAAATTCTTCAACGCATCTAAAATAACTTCTTCTTTTTCAATTGGACACTTTGGTATTTTCTGCTTCTCATTTTTAGACATATTATAGTGTTCCCTAACTTCTAAACCATGCTTTTTCTTAACTTGTGCAATGTACAGAGTAGATACTTTAAACCCAAACTTTTCCAAAACATAGTTTTGAATTTGTTTATAGGTTGCTTTACTCTCGGCACTTGTTAAGTCCATATCATCCATCGGAAGTTCTACACTAATATATTTCTTTGAATCTAGTTTGGAAAGCAACACGATTGTCTCCACATGGCTGCTCCAGGGGAACATATCACAGGGTGTGGCTTCCTTAAATTCGTAGCCCTTTTCCCCCAGCCACTTCACATCTCTCGCCAGGGTCGCCGGGTCGCAGGAGACATAGACGATGCACTCCGGTCCGGAGGCCACCGCCGCCTCCAACAGCTTCTCATCGCAGCCTGCCCGTGGCGGGTCTAAAATCACCACATCTGCCCTGTCTATTTTTATTTCGGGCACTCTCTCCACAGTTTCGTTTATCTCGTTAAACTTATACAGCTTTTTCATGCCCATCATAAAGGGCAGTTCTTCCTCGGCTTTTCCGCAGAAGTAGCGGGCATTTACGATGCCGTTGATGGTGGCATTTCTGTTGGCGTCCAAGACTGCCGCCTTCACCGACTCTATGCCGATGACCCTGCAATCGGCGTATTTTGCCGCAAAGAGACCGATGGTCCCCACCCCGCAATACAGGTCCAGCACCGTATCTCCATCCTTGATGGCGGCATATTCCAGAGCCTTGTCATAGAGCTTCACCATCTGGCTGCGGTTGACCTGGTAAAAGGACAGGGGCGATATTTCAAACTCCAAGCCGCCCACCTTTTCCAAGATGGTATCCTTGCCGGCGATGGTAATGCATTCCTTGCCGAAAATCTCGGAGGTGTTCTTCTTGTTTATATTCAAAACCACGCTTGTCAGGTTGAATTCCACTCCCGCCAAGGGTCCCTCGCTGTAGACAGGCACGTTGAAAATAGCCTCATCCAGCATTTCCACCAGCTTCTGGCTGTTTGGAATGGCCTTGCCGTTGACCACCAGAATCACCATGACCTGGCCGGTTCCTTCCGCCGTTCGCACCACCATGTGGCGCATGAGCCCCTTCTCCCATCTGGGGTCGTATGAGGTGATATGGTCTTCTTCCATAAACCTGCGCAAAGCATCTGCTGCAGCCATGGCCGGCTCCGATTGGAGGGCACAATCCTTGCAGTCCACTACCTCGTGGCTCTTTTCCTTGAAAAATCCCACTCGCGGTTCGTGAATAGGCTCCTGCACGCCTCCTTTTCTTGTAATCAGACCTCCCGTCGAGACAGCCATAGATGCCTTATTTCTGTATCTGAAGGGCTCCTCTGCGGCAATTATGGGATGAATTACGGGATCTTTCAGGCCTCCAAGTCTTATGAGCTTGTCCTTCACCTGCTTTTCTTTCAGCCTAAGCTGGGCTTCGTAGCCGATTTTCCCGTAGGGGCAACCGCCACACTCCTTTAGATAGGGACAAAATTCCTCTATCCTATCTTCCGATTCTTCCAAGATTTCCAAAACCTTGCCGAAGCCGTAATTTTTCTTCACCTTTGTCAGTTCCACCTTCACTCTGTCTCCCGGCACGGTATCCGCCACGAAGACGGCAAAGCCTTCAGCCTTTCCTATTCCTTGGCCCTCCCTGCTCATATCCTCTATATTCAGTTCCAATATCTGTCCTTTTTCCATGTTATCTCCGTTTTATTTCTATCTGTTGGGAAAGTTCCCCGCTCATCTTAAAAAGTTTTTTCGCATATTATCATTTTACCGTATTCATGGTCTGCTTTACCTATAGAAGTAAAGCCTTGCTTTTTCCAAAATCCGGCAGCTTGTGGGTTCTCCTCACTGTGACCGAGCCTTATTTTCCCGACTTTTTCAAGGGCTAAATATGTGAACAAATCCTTCATGATATCCGAACCGCGACCCTTGCCGGATAACCTTCCGTCAACCATAAAAAATCCTAGATAGGCTGTATGGCAATCCGGAAAACCATCTATTAAATCCAACACTGCTACTAATACGTCTTTATCCCAGAAGCCGACATGATACTTGTCTTTCAGCGCTTTTCCCGGAGGAAGTCTGAAAAGGTCATCCTGCAGATCTTCCTTTGTCAGCATTGCATCGCAGTATTCATAATACATGGGGTTAGTCAGGCAAAGTTGGTAAAGAGCCTCTATGTCCTCCCCGTCAATTTTTTTCACCTTATGTTTATATGAAAATTTGCCTATGTCAAATCTGCCCATATTTCCTACCTCTTTACTTTTCCCGTTTTATTCATTATAATATTTTTACGGAGTATTTTCAAACTATTTGGCGGTTAAAGGGGATTATTTTAGACTTAGAAGAGCTTTGTATAAGATAAGTGCTTTAAAACAGGCACCAGCCAAAAGTCGCAGATAATATATAAAGGGAAACAAGACACAATTGGAGGAAATCCAAATGGAGAATGAAGGAATAAAGGTCTATGTGGGCAGAAGGAGCATGTGTGCCGGAGATGATATGAATGCACCTAATATGCGAAGCTTTTATTTGCCGGATAGCTTGGAGGAATTAGTGGCAAAGCTGAACACTATGTTGCCTTTGATAAATGGACATGCTATTTAGGGCATCCCATAAAAAATATTACAGGCGAAGAAGATGGGATAATGGTCGCGGTAAGAGAATACAGCAGGATACTGATTTCAACCTTTGAGGATAGTGACACAGACTCACCCGATGAAAATTATACTATCGTGAAACATGATGAAAACTGGCATGAGCTTATCGAGAAAACTCCCTATTTATTTTGCGAATGATGCTTTATAATAAAATCAATGCATAATCAGGATTTTAAACTCACCGAATTTTATAGATGTAAAAAAGATTGGCAGGAAATGAAAAATAATTTGCCCGTTGGCAGAAAGGATTATAATCGTGGAAGAATATAAAAAGGTTTTATCTACCTTAGAAGAAATGGGAATAAGCTATAATCTGGTGGAGCACCCGCCTGCTCTCACCACAGAAGAGGCCGACCGATATATTGAGGGCATCGAGGGGGTAAGAACAAAAACCATTTTCCTATGCAATAAGAAAAGTCGCGCCTTCTACCTCATCGTCATGGACGACGAAAAAATGATAGAGATGAAAAAGCTTGAAGATCTTCTGGAGGAAAAGGGACTGCATTTCTGCTCTTCCGAGAAGCTTATGGAAAAGATGTCCCTCCAGCCCGGCGTAGTTTCCATCTTCGGTCTCCTGAACAACGAGGAAAAGGATATAAATGTGGTATTTGATGAAGCCATCATGAAGGAACGCTTTATGAGTTTTCATGTGAACGACAACTCGAAGACAGCCTTCATAACCACCGAAGACATGGTTAAGTTCGTTGAAAACTGTGGATTTTCATACAGGAGAATCCTGCTGTGATATTACTTTAATAGTCGATAAAATTTTTTAAGGCGACCGTTCAATCGGTTGCCTTTTTTTCACAAAATCTACATTTTTATTTCCGATTTTTGGTGTAGAATGAAGTGTTAAATTAAAAAAACAGGAGTTACTCACAATGATAAAAACTTTAGCTAAAAGCCTTCGAGAATACAAGAAATGGGCGGTTTTCACCGTCCTTCTTTCCATATTGGAGATAGGCTTTGAAATCATAATCCCCCTTGCCATGGCAAGGCTCATAGACTACGGTATAGATGGCGGTGATATGCCCCAGGTTTGGAAATACGGCGCCTTCCTGCTCTGCTTTGCTCTGCTTCAGCTGGTAATGGGAATCGCCTCCTCTCGGGCTGCGGCAAAGGCCTCCGTAGGCTTCGGCGCCAATCTCCGTCAAGACATGTACGATAACGTCCAGACCTTTTCCTTTGCCAATATAGACAAGTTTTCCGCCGCATCCATAGTCACCCGACTGACCACAGACGTGACCAACCTGCAAGGCTCTTACAGGATGCTCATCAGACTGGCTGCTCGCGGTCCGGTAATGACCTTGTTTTCCATGATAATTTCCTTCAACATCAACAAGGAAATTTCCTTGGTTTTCCTTTCGGTCATTCCAATTCTTGCGTTTTTGCTATATCTGCTGGTTAGAACGGTGTCACCTATCTTTGACCGTGTTTTCGATACCTACGACCACCTGAACGGCGCCGTGGAGGAAAACATCAGAGGCATACGTGTGGTAAAATCCTTCAACCTGCAAAATTTGCAGATTAATAAATTCCGGAAAACCTCCCTCAGCATATACAAGGACTTTTCTCAGGCGGAAAGGTATCTGGCTTTGATTTTCCCTTCCATGCAATTTTTCATGTACGCCGCCATGGTTACAATCTCATGGCTGGGTGCTCATGCCATCGTGGCATCGGGAAATAATGCAGCCTTAGGTTTGACCACAGGTAATTTAACGGCCCTCATCACTTACGCCATGCAGATTCTTGTCAGCCTGCTCATGCTGGCTATGGCCTTTGCCATGATCGCCATAGCTCGCGCCTCTGCTCACAGAATTGCCGAGATTCTACAGGAGAAAACCTCTATTACCGATCCTGAAAATCCTGTTACGGAAGTTAAGGACGGCAGCATAGTTTTCCAAAACGTAGATTTCGTATATTCCTCCACCGCCGATAAAAAGGTGCTGGATAACATAAATCTCATCATTAACTCTGGTGAAACCTTAGGTATTATCGGTGCCACAGGTTCCTCCAAGTCCTCTCTGGTTCAGCTTATTCCCCGTCTTTACGATGTTACAGGGGGCAGCGTTTCCGTAGGCGGCGTTGATGTGAGAAAATATTCTCTTTCCGCACTGAGGGATGCGGTTTCCGTAGTGCTTCAGAAAAATGAGCTCTTTGCGGGAACTATCAGAGAAAATCTCCGCTGGGGAAATCCGGAGGCCGATGATGCCACCTTGGAGGAAGCCTGCAAAATGGCTCAGGCCGATGAGTTTATTTACTCCTTGCCGGAGGGCTACGATTCCAAGCTGGAGCAGGGAGCTTCCAACCTGTCGGGAGGTCAGAAGCAGAGGCTTTGCATAGCCCGCGCTTTGCTTAAAAGACCTAAGGTGCTGATTTTAGATGACTCTACCAGTGCCGTGGATACAAGGACCGATGCCTTGATACAGCAGGCTTTCTCTCAGTATATTCCCGCAACCACCAAGATAATCATCGCCCAAAGAATAAGCTCCGTGGAGCAGGCAGATAAAATCATAGTCATGGAGAGCGGTCATATCGTGGATATGGGAAGCCATGAGGAGCTTATGAAGAGCTGCGAAATCTACAGAGAAATCTACATTTCGCAACAGAAAGGAGATGAGGTCAATGAGTAGACACATGGGTGGAAAGCCTGAACAGGGAATGGATATGAAAACCTTGAAGAGGCTGTTTTCCTACATGAAGGAATACAAAAAATCCATAATAGTAATCCTAATCGGCATAATTTTAAGCTCGGTTATAGGGGCTGCCTCGGCTTTATTTCTCCGCTATCTGATAGACGATTTAATACTGCCCTTGGTGGGCTCTCCCAATCCGGACTTCAGCGGCTTGACCTATGCCCTGCTCTTTATGAGTTGCATATATATAGTGGGAGCTTTATCCAGTGGTCTTTATCACCGTATCGCCGTCACCATCGCCCAAGGGACTCTCAAGAGAATACGAGACGAAATGTTTGCGGATATGCAGAAGCTACCCCTAAAATATTTTGACAGCCACAGCCACGGGGAAACCATGAGCCTCTACACCAACGATACGGATACCCTGAGACAGCTCATAGCCGAGTCCATGGCAGATTTCATATCTTCCGTGTTCACCGTAACGGCCGTGTTCTTTTCCATGCTCTATCTGAGCATTTGGCTCACACTGATAGTATGCATCACCTTGTTTTGCATCCTGCTTGCCATTAAGTTTGTGGCCAAACTCAGCGGCAAGTATTTCATGGCACAGCAGGAAACCTTAGCCTCCTTAAACGGCTATGTGGAGGAAATGATAACGGACCAAAAGGTTATAAAGGTGTTCTGCCATGAGGAAAACACAAAGGAAGAAATGGCTCGCAGAAACAAGGCCTGGGCAGAGAATTCCATAGCTGCCAACGGTCATGCCAATTCCATGATGCCTATGCTCAATGCCATGGGCTACATGCAGTATGTCATAATAGCCATCATCGGTGGATATATGGCCATCGCCGCCGTTCCCAATTTTAGCCTGGCAGGCATCAACACCCTGACCTTGGGCATGATAGCTTCCTTCCTGACCCTGTCAAAGAACTTCACCGACCCTATAGCACAGATTTCTACCCAGCTTTCCTCCATAGTTACAGCCATAGCCGGCGCAGGCAGAATTTTCGCCTTTATGGATGAGGCTGCAGAATCCGACGAGGGACAGGTGGCTTTAGTATCGGTCAAGGAGGAAGGCGGAAAGCTGGTGGAAACCCAGGAGCACACCTGCCTTTGGGCTTGGAAGGTTCCCCAAGAGGACGGCTCCTTTTCCTACACCAAGCTTCAAGGCCATATAGTCTTAGACCATGTGGACTTCGGCTATAACCCTGATAAATTAGTGCTCCACGATATAAGCGTTTACGGTGAACCGGGGCAAAAGATTGCCTTTGTAGGCGCCACCGGTGCGGGAAAAACCACCATTACCAACCTGATAAACAGATTTTACGACATAGACGACGGCAAAATACGCTATGACGGAATAAACATAAACAAGATTAAAAAGGCTGATTTGCGAAGCTCCTTAGGAGTTGTTTTGCAGGACGTTCACCTTTTCACGGAAACCGTCATGGAAAATATCCGCTTCGGAAACCCTTGTGCCACCGACGAGGAATGTATAGCTGCGGCAAAGCTTGCCAATGCCGACGATTTCATCAGGATGCTGCCTATGGGCTACGATACGGTTTTGGAAGGTGACGGCAGCGGCCTTTCCCAAGGTCAGAAGCAGCTCCTTTCCATAGCCCGTGCGGCGGTTGCAGACCCGCCCGCTATGATTTTGGACGAGGCCACCTCCTCCATAGATACACGTACGGAGAAATTGGTGCAAAGCGGTATGGACAGGCTCATGGAAGGTCGAACCGTGTTTGTCATAGCTCACAGACTTTCAACCATCAAGAATGCCGATGTGATAATGGTTCTGGACCAAGGCCGCATCATCGAAAGAGGCTCCCATCAGGCCTTGATGGATGCCAAGGGGGCCTATTATCGACTTTACACCGGCGCCTTCGAGGAGGAGCTGATCTAAGCTTTTGCAAAGAGCATATTTTTTTTCAAAGCCTTGCGTTATATTGACAATGCAAGGCCTTGTTTTGCATTGTGTTGACATCATTAGGCATTTTTTGTATAATAACAGCATACATTAAAGACAAAGAGGAGGCTTTTATTATGGCTACAACAAATATCAATATTCGGGTGGATGCAACACTTAAGCAGGAGGCGGAAAAACTTTTTAATGACCTGGGGCTCAACATGTCCTCCGCCATAACCATGTTTCTCAAAAGCTCGGTAAGTTATGAGGGAATCCCCTTTGAAGTGAAGCGACTTACTCCTAATGCAGAAACGAGGGCAGCCCTTTCCGAATACGAAAATATGAAGAAGAATCCTGACCAATACAAGCGTTACTCGTCTTTTTCGGAAGCGCTGGGCGAGGTTTTTCAGGATGCTTAAAATAGTCATTTCAAACCAGTTTAAAAAAGATTTAAAACTGGCGAGAAAAAGAGGCTTTGATCTTCAGGCTCTCCATAAAGTAGTAGATATGCTTTCCCGGGAATATCCTTTATCCGCAAAGTACCGAGACCATAATCTTACCGGTAATTTCAAGGATTTTAGAGAATGTCATATTGAGCCGGACTGGCTTTTGATATACCGTATTGAAAAGGCGGAACTGGAATTATTCCTCTTTCGTACAGGAACCCACTCCGATCTTTTTTAGTATTTTCATAAAGCTATACACAAAACAGGATAAGCACCTCCGCTTACCCTGTTTTTTATCCGCAAACTGAAAATCTAAGGTTCCTGCCACTGTGTTAACCTAATTAAAACTGCTGATCTCTGCCATTGCGTTGGTGTAAAATTGAGAAAAATCCAAAATCCGCACCAACTGTTGGTGCTAAACCCCATATAAACGCCAAATCCGCACCAATGAAATAGGCCCCTATTGGTGCGGAATGGTGTCAAACCCTGAAATTTGCACCAATAAAAAATCCATATATTGGTGTTAAATATGGCAGATATGTCACATCCGCACCAATATTTCATAAATCCATTGGTGTTAAATAGCGGTAATCCGACAGATCCGCACCAATATCATCAGAATCTGTTGGTGCGAAATTAAGAAAAATATGCAATCCGCACCAATCGTTGGTGCTAAACCTCCCCTAATTCTCAAATCCGCACCAATGAAACGGTCGCAAACCGAGGACTCCATCCGTCTCAGCTGTCACAACCGCGGAAAACCCCTGCACCTCCCACCGTCTCAGCTGTCACAACCGCGGAAAACCCCTGCACCTCCCGCCGGCCACTTCCCCTGAACGCCAAAATGACCACCCTGCCCGGGGTGGTCATCTTTTCTTATCCTATTGCTTGTGCTGCCGCTTCCTCATCTCTGAGGCGCTTGTCCTCGATGGCCTGAGCCAGAATCATATCCTTGACCTTCATCAGTCTGGTCTGATTTCCTCGCTCGTTTTCATCCAGCTTCATGACAATATACTTTATAGTCATCTGAAGCTGTGGAATCTTTACGTACTCCAAGGCGTTTACTCGACGTCTGGTTCGCTCCAGCTCCGCTGCCAGCATTTGAGCCTCTTTCTCCTTTGCCGCTAATTCCAGCATCAGAGGGAACACTGAGGAAAGCTCGCCTATGGCAGAATCCAGTTCTCCCGAGGTTGCCGCATATCCGTAGGGATAAATGTCCGTAGGGTCCTCCGCCGTAGTCTCAAAATTGAAGACGGGCACATCTACGCTCATAACATTCTTTCCGCCTACGGAAATGTTTACGCCTTGCTTAGGCAGCATGAGGGCCTCTTCAAGGCCTTCCCTGCTCATAACCGCATTGGCTACGGAAAAGCTGGCGTACACATCCTGCAAGCGAAGCTCCACTTCCTCTCGGAGACTTTTGTTGGCTCTTGCCAGCTCCAAGAATCCTTTCATGAGCTCATCTCGCTTGTCCTTCATCAGCTTATGGCCTCGGACCGCCGTAACCAGTCGCCTCTTCAAGGTGGTCAGCATCATTCTGGTAGGATTTACATTTAATCTTTCCATGATAGTCCTCCTATGCTGCTATCCTTGGGCAGCCACCGTTTCATCGGTTACTCCGAGATACTTTTCTATATATTGGTCCTTAATTCTCTTAAGTTCGCTCTTAGGTAACATCGACAAGAGCTCCCAGCCGGTCTGGAGGGTTTCCTCGATGGTTCTGTCCTTGTTATAGCCTTGGGAAACATATTCTCTCTCAAAGGCTTGGCTGAACTTTGCATACATGAGGTCGATTTCAGTAAGAGCTGCCTCACCTAAGATGGTCACCAGCTCCAAACATTCCTTTCCTCTGGCGTAGGCGGCAAAGAGCTGATTCATGGTATCGGCATGGTCTTCTCTCGTCTTTCCTTCGCCTATTCCCTTATCCTTAAGTCGGGAAAGGGATGGCAAAACATCGATGGGAGGTTCTACTCCCTTTCTGTAAAGCTCTCGGGAAAGGATTATCTGTCCCTCTGTAATATATCCGGTCAAGTCGGGAATGGGGTGGGTCTTATCGTCCTCCGGCATGGTCAGAATAGGGATCATGGTTATGGAACCCTTATTTCCTTTCTTTCTTCCCGCTCTCTCATACATGGTGGCTAAGTCGGTGTAGAGGTAACCCGGGTATCCTCTTCTTCCCGGAACTTCCTTACGGGCCGCGGAAACTTCTCGCAAGGCCTCCGCATAGTTGGTGATATCCGTCAGGATTACCAGCACGTGCATATCCAGGTCGAAGGCCAGATATTCGGCCGTAGTCAAGGCCATACGAGGTGTGGCGATACGCTCTACAGCCGGGTCGTTGGCCAGGTTCATGAACATTACGGTTCTGTCGATGGCCCCTGTTCTTCTAAAGTCTGCCGCAAAGAATTCGGCTTCCTCGTGGGTGATACCTATGGCTGCGAATACTACGGCGAAGTTTCCTTCTCCTCCCCTAACCTTTGACTGACGAGCGATCTGTGCCGCCAGATTGGCGTGGGGAAGTCCCGAACCGGAGAAAATAGGCAGCTTCTGTCCTCTAACCAGGGTATTCAAGCCGTCTATGGCGGAAACTCCGGTCTGAATAAATTCGGCAGGATAGTCACGAGCCGCCGGGTTCATAGGTAATCCGTTTATATCTCTTATCTTTTCCGGAATAATTTCGGGGCCGCCATCCTTAGGCCTTCCCATTCCGTCGAAAACTCTTCCTAACATATCTGCGGAAAGATTTATCTCCGTGCCGTGTCCTAAAAATCTGACTACGGACTCCTTCAGGTTTATACCTGTGGAGCTTTCAAAGAGCTGTACCAGAGCGTTGTTTCCGTTTACCTCCAGCACCTTGCAAAATCTCTTTTCTCCGCTGGGGAGCACGATCTCTCCCAATTCATCGTAGGTAACTTCTTCTACTCCCGTCACCAGCATAAGAGGGCCGACAACTTCGCTTATGGTCTTATATTCCTTAATCATGGTCTTCATCCTCCTTGCTTATTAACTGAGCAGTTTCTTCTCTGAGCTGATTTAACAGTGCCTCATAGGCCTCTGTCATTTCCTTTTCCTCCACATACTTGAAACGGCCTATGCCTTCTCTTACGGGCAGGGCGGAAAGCTTGTTGAAGCCGGCTCCCTTCTTTATGGCAGCCAAGCCCTCGTCAAAATATGCCCATATAAGCTTTAACAGCTTGTTTTGCTTATCCAGAGAAGTGTATGTATCCACCTCGTGGAAGGCGTTCTGATGGAGGTAGTCCTCTCTCACGGATTTTGCCACCTCTAACTTAAGCCTATCCTCTGAGGACAGTGAATCCACACCTACCAGCTGAACGATTTCGTTAAGCTCTGCTTCCTCCTGAAGGAGAACCATGGTCTTGGCTCTAAGCTTGGGGAAATCTTCGCTGACATTTTCCTCATACCAGCTTTGAAGTCTATCCACATAGAGGGAATAGCTCTGAAGCCAGTTGATGGCGGGGAAATGTCTTCTGTAGGCCAGTTGAGCGTCCAGAGACCAGAATACCTTTACTATTCTCAGTGTTGCCTGAGAAACAGGCTCCGAAATATCTCCTCCGGGAGGGGATACGGCTCCGATGGCGGAAAGTGCGCCTTCTCTGCCTTCCTTTCCCAAGGAAATGGTTCTTCCTGCTCTCTCATAGAACTGAGCAAGTCTGGAAGACAGGTAGGCAGGGTAACCTTCTTCACCGGGCATTTCTTCAAGACGTCCGGACATCTCGCGGAGGGCTTCAGCCCATCTGGATGTGGAGTCTGCCATAAGGGCTACGGAATATCCCATATCTCTGAAATATTCAGCTATGGTGATTCCTGTATATATGGATGCTTCTCGAGCAGCTACGGGCATGTCGGAGGTGTTGGCTATGAGCACGGTTCTCTTCATGAGAGACTCGCCTGTGCGAGGGTCCTTCAGCTCAGGGAATTCCATGAGCACGTCGGTCATCTCGTTTCCACGCTCTCCGCAGCCTATGTATACTACTATGTCCGCATCGGCCCATTTTGCCAGCTGGTGCTGCACTACGGTTTTTCCTGAACCGAAAGGTCCGGGAACGGCAGCCACACCGCCCTTGGCAATGGGGAAAATAGTGTCTATAACTCTCTGTCCTGTCAAAAGGGGCATTTCTGGGGGAAGCTTTTCCTTATAGGGTCTTCCCTTTCGTACGGGCCACTTCTGCATCATGGTCAGCTCTTTTACGGAACCGTCGGCCTTGCGAACCTTACATACCACTTCATCTACGGTATGCTCGCTTCCCTCTTCGGCCATCCATTCTATGGTACCGGATACGCCGAAGGGAACCATAATCTTCTGCTCTACGATTACGGTTTCCTGAACCGTGGCGAAAATATCTCCCGCCTCAACGGTGTCCCCTTCTTTCAAAACAGGTTTGAAAACCCATTTCTTCGTTCTGGAAAGGGCGGGCACCTTAATTCCTCTGGTGATATTGCTTCCCGTAGCTTTTATCATTTCCTCCAGAGGTCTCTGGATACCGTCATACATGGTCTCAATGAGCCCCGGTCCCAATTCTACGGATAAGGGCTCTCCCGTGGTTACGGCGGGAACTCCGGGGCCTATGCCGGCCGTTTCCTCGTAAACCTGGATAGATGCTCTATCTCCTCTCATCTCTATAATCTCGCCTATAAGGCCCTGTTCACCAACATGAACCACGTCGAACATGTTGGCTTCTTCCATTCCGGAAGCTATTACCAAAGGTCCTGAGACCTTTAATACTTTTCCTTGACTCATTTACTTTTCACCTCCAAACAGAATGTCTGCTCCTACTGCCCTCTCCACGGATTTCTTCACATTGTTCAGGCCTACTCCCAGATTTCCTTCTCTTCCCGGTATTACGATGATAGCCGGTAATCTGGTATCTCTGTACTCGTCAACTGTCTTTTCAAGTCCCAGATACAGTTTTTCTGTTATGTATATAATCGCAAAATCTTCCTTTGCAATTCTTCTGATTATCTTCTTTGCCTCCTCCGGGTCTCCGCAGGGAAAGGTGGTCAGTCCCACCGCCTTGAAGCCCAAAGTGGTTTCTCTGTCTCCTATTATACCTATCTTATACATAAGTTTCCCTCAGTCTTTCCTCGGTTATCTCCTTGGATATGCCGGAAGCGATGCCGTATAATATGATTCTCAGATTGGTTATCTCGCTTTCCTTAACCAGGAGGAAGGTGGCTGCCGGTTCGATGCCCATGGCCATATATTTTCCTTCTCTCAAATAGGCTATTTTCCTGTTGTCACAGAGCTTTTCCAAAAGCGCGAAGCTTTCCTTTTCTCTCACCTCTGAAGCTCCCTGAGAAATTATGTCATGGAATCCGTAGACATCCAGTCTCTCGGCTACCTTTCCGTAGTCTTCTCTGTAAAGCTCCGCAAGGGTTCCCATATCCAGAGAACCTCCTTCAAGGAAAACCTCCTTCAGGAATTCTTCGCTTTTGCCGATTTCTCTGATTCTGACAAAGGTCTTTACATTGGCCAGATCCACCAGAAGCTCCACATATTCCGTCAGGAATTTGCTTCCCAGCTCCAGGGCGGCCTCTGTCATATCTCTATAGCAAGCCTTGTCCAATATTAAATCTATTCTTTGGGAATCTCTGGTTTTGGAGTAGCTTTCCAAGGCCTCTTCAAGGCCGGCTCTCATGGCATCTGTCATGTCGGAAAAATCTCTTTCCAGCACCTTGGCCTTCAGCTTGCCTGCCTCCAGACTGCCGTTTTTCGTAAGGAGATTTTCCACCTCGGTTCCCAGAACCTCTCCCTTTAGGATTACCTTCAGATTGTGGTAATCATAAGGGTAAAGGAGGAATTCCAGCTCCTTGGGATCGGGCAATGATGAAAATACTACCTCTCTTACTCTTTCCGTCTCCTGTGCCAGCACAGCATCGGGATTTCCTTGGCCTCCGTCGCCTTTTCCCTCTCCGTAGCCGAACTCGGTTAAAACGCTCAAGGCGGAGGATAGGTCTTTACCCTCCAGTACCTTTTTCAAGTCCGCTGCCGAAAGCAGAGTTTTTTCATTGCTTCTTATGACACCTGAGGAAAAGGCATAGTTTTCATCCCTTTTTTTCATGGGTCTCTCCTTATCCTTCCACAGGGAACAGCAGTTTTGCCGCTTCCGCCGTCAACTTCTTTTTTTGCTCCTCCACTAAGGCTTCCATGGTATTGTCGATGATGATATTCTTTCCTTCTATCAGGTAGCCTCCCTTTAAGTTGCCCATTTTTTCCGACAGCTCAAAAACGCCTCCCTCTATGGATGAATTCAGCTTCTCAACCACCTTTTTACCGATGGAATCCTTTTCCTTTTGGTTGAAAACAAGGCTTCCACCCTTAAGGCCTGACTTTACTCCCATCTCCGCCAGCAGGTTCACATATTCTCCTTCTTCCATGGAAATTAAAGCCTCTACCACCTTGTCAAAGCCTTCCTGAAGTATATCCTGTTTCTTTGCCAAAATTCGTTTCCTGGCATCTATTTCCGCCACAGATTTTCTTCTTCTGATTATGCTGAGCTTTTCCTCTTCACCGGCTTTGGATGCCGCAGAAAGAATGCCGGCCTTTTGCTCCTCTGCAGCGGCCAATATAGATGTCTTTTTATCTTCCGCCTCCTTGAGGAACACCTGAGCCTCTGCCGAAGCTTCAGCCAGTATCTCAGCTATTATTTTATCCATACTCATTTCTGTTCTCCGTATTCTTTTCCTTCAGGCTTGAATTATACTTCGATGAAAAGCCACAGAAGTGCGGAAATTAACAGGGCTAAGATGGCATAGGTTTCTACCATGGCCGTATATATGATACCTTTGATCATCTGATCGGGACGCTTTGCTGTCAGCTGTAAAGCGGAGCAGGCTGCCTTTCCCTGATAAATACCGGAGAGAATTCCTACGATACCGATGGGAAGTCCTGCGATGAAGAAATACATTCCCTGAGCTACGGTAAGCTCTGCCATTCCGCCGCCACCGATAAGACCGATTTTCAGCATGATCAGGAAAGATATTACGAAGCCGTAAATTCCCTGTGTTCCCGGCAAAGCTTGTATGATAAGGGTTTTACCGAATTTTTTCGGGTCCTCAGATACTACTCCTGCTGCTGTCTGTGCTGCCAGACCTACACCGATGGCACTTCCTATACCTGCCATGGCTGCAATTGCTGCTCCTAAAAGAGCTAAAGTGTTTCCGTTTAATAAGCTCATTTTTTTATCCTCCGATTTCTCTTTTATTTTTCTTTTAATATTTTTATGTATTTGGTATTTTCTTTAAATGGTTTGAAAGGCTCTCCGCCGTCCTCATAGAACTTTCCGAAAAATTCTATGTATTGAAGCCTGCATGAATGGACGTAGGAGCCTAAGGCGTTTATGGCGAAGTTGAGGCTGTGACCGAAGATAAATACTACCATCAGAAGTATTCCTCCCACTATGCCGCCTCCGAACAAGCCTCCCATGGTGTTTATAACCTGGGCGATAACTCCCGTAGCCAAGCCTAAAGCCAAAAGTCTGGAATAGGACAGGATATCGGATAAGTAGCCTGTTATGTTATACAGGGCTGCCAAGCCTCCCACAACCTTTCCGAAGCCTTTGCTGTGTCTGCCTCCCGTAAGGAGGAGTCCCACGGCGCCGCCTATGAACATATATTTTCCTATGTCTGCCATGGGCGGATATATGGAACCTGCCGCCGCCCATATTATGGCTCCTGTCAGCAGTATGTACCAAAAGCCCTGGTCAAAGAAGGCATCCAGCCATTTTCCTTCCCTTATCTGCATATAGGATTTTATGCCCATACCCACAAAGAGGTGAAGCACTCCCAATGCCAGGGAGAAAATCAGCAGCTTCATGGGATCGTCTATAGGGTTGAACCAGATAGGCTTTATGACCACCTCGTGATTCAGTATGACCCTGGAAAATACCTGTATTATGTCTCCGAACCAGCCTCCGAACATGGCGCCCCAAAAGGCGGTTGAAAGTCCGCAGTAGAGGAACAGCTTTATCATCTTATAGGCTGAGCCTTCCAGCTCGTACTTTTTCAAGATGACTCCACAGGCCACTGCCATGAGTATACCGTAGCCCGCATCACTGAGCATTATGCCGAAGAATATGGCATAGAAGGCTGCAAAGATGCTGGTGGGGTCGAAGCCTCTGTAATCGGGCAAGGAATACATTTCCGTAATTCCTTCGAAGGGGACGAACATGCTCTTGTTTTCAATGAGCACGGGGACCTGATCTTCCTCAGCCGGCTCTTCTATAAAATAGTAACAGCCTCTCTCCTCTAAAATCCTCTTCAGCTTTTCTTCCGTCACAGCCGGTATCCAGCCTTGTATAAAGCATACTTTTTTTGTCTTCAAAAGATTTTCCCGGACTTTTTCCTTATCTCTGTCGATGGTCAGGAAGTCGGCATAAACCTCGATTTCTTCCTTTGCTTTGGAAAAGGCACTTATCTTTTCAACTGTAGCCTCTATTTCCTTTTCTATTCGCTTCTGTTCATCAAATATCCTCTGGAGATTTTCATCGGCTGTGCCCAGGTAGTCGCTGAAGCTCATGGCCGTGAAGCCGTAATCCTTCAGCACTTCCATGGTGCTTTCCAAGGCATCGGACTTGATTATGGCTCCAATGTAGTGGTAATCCTTACGGCTTTCCGCCACACTTATGAAAAAGGCCTTATCCGGCTCTTTAGCTACAGCCACCAGCTGCTCCAAGCTCTTGTCCACGGGAATGGTTCCCAGCAAAATCCTGGCAGTCTTGGTTTCCGTTTTTTCCAAAGGTAAACCGTACTTCCTCCACGGAATAAGATATGCCCTATCCTGCTCCAGCTTGTTGGTTTCTTCCCTCAATTTGAGGAGCTGCTCGTTTAAGCCCAAGATATGCTCCACATCTCTATGGGTCTGGCCTCGCTTGCTTCGCAGGAGATGAACCCCATCCTCTTTTACCTTCATTTTGGTTATAAACAGGGGCTCCTTTATCTTTCCGTATTTATTAAGAATTTCTATGGCGGATTTGGCTTTTCCTATGGACTCGTCATATTCGGAAATAACCTTGCTGTCCTCGTCAGTGGATGTGTTCCTCGTCCAGATTTCGTCCGAGGGCATATCGCTGCGGCTTCTCACCTCCATGGCTCCGAAGTCCATAAGCTGAGTCAGCAGGCTGTCCTTTTCAGAGGCCAGGCACATAACCGCCACTTTTTTCATTTTAACGATTGCCACTGTCTCTCACTATCCTTTCCGTCATAAGGGAGACAACTTGGGGTATTCTGCTCTCTGCGGACTTTTCCAGCTCCGCACACAGCATATCCGTTTTCTCCAGGCTTTGTCGGTAGTCCTCCTCCGCCTGTCTTTCTCCTTCTGCTCGGGCCTCTCCCATAAGCTTCTTGGCCTCCGCTTCTCCCGCTTCCAAGATTTTCTTAGCCTCATCTTCTGCTCTCGCAAGCACAGCTTTGGCTTCTTCCTTGGCGTCTCGTTTTATCTTCTCCGCCTTTTCTTCGGTGTCGATAATTACATTTAGTTCTTCGGTAAACATTCATTTACCTCCTTTCCTAAGGCTTTACATACATCTATATACAGCAAAATCCCTATGGGTCGGATTTTGTAGCTGCCCTTTTACATTTTCGAGGCGATTTCCTCTATCTTTTTAAATCGATTGTTTATCCCGGATTTCTTAAGGGGAGGATTGCACAGCTCTCCCAAGGCGGCTATGTTCATATCCGGATTTTCCAGCCTGAGGCTGGCCACTTCGAAAAGCTTATCCGGCAAAAACTTGAGCCCCTTCTTTTCCGCAATCTTGTTTATGGCTTCTATCTGTCTCATAGAAGCATCTATTGTTCTGTCCAAATTGGCGCTGTCGCAGTTCACCGTCCGCTTGGCCGTATTGACCATGGCCTTCTTTATGCGGATTTCCTCAAAGGTGAACATTTGGTTGGTAGCACCCATTATGGCCAGCATATCGGATATGTAGTCGGCTTTTTTCATATATACTACGAATTTCTTGCCTCTCTGAACTACCTTGCAGTTCATATCCACAAAGGAATTTATCACCCTCTTCAGGTCGTTGGCCAGGGTCTGAGAGCCTACCACCAGCTCCAAGTCGTAAGACTTCTCCGGATTGCTCATGGTGCCGGCACCCATGAAAATCCCTCGCATGTATGCTTTTTTACAGCACTTGCTCCTGATATTTTCATCGTAGATGCCGTCGGAAAAATAGTTATTTCCTTCTCTTATGAGCAGGAGTCCGCATTCTCTTAAAATCTGTTCGCTTCTGTTGTCCGCATCTATGACCAGGGTGTAGGAATATTTCTTGTTGGTACGGTTTTTACCCACACCGTCACTCTCGCCGATTTCCAGCTTGGTTTCTATGGAAAAGTATTCCTTGAGCAAAATTTTATAATGTCTGGCGATGGCGGCGTTGCCCGTGGAAATTATTATTTTAAATTTTCCTAAGCCGGCTAAGCCTATGCTCCCTGCTACACGAAGAAAACCTGAAATCTCGGCCAACATGCAGCACTTTTTTTCAGGTTCGATTCTCGATAATTCATTTTTAGTATCCGACGCAAAGGACATGTCCACCCTCCAATCTCCGTGTAAGCATAATTATATATCAATTCTTCCACATTTTCAAGGATTTTGCCCACTTTTTTGAGAATAAATATTCTCGCATATACATACTATGCATAAAAACTTCCCGAGCACCTCAAATTAAGAGGACTTTGAAATTTCGGATTATACATTTGTTTTTAGACTGTCAAACCTACATGGGAATGTTAAATAATGTACATGTGTAAGTAAATACAACCCCTTCATCCATGTTCTTATAGGTTCACCTGCTCCGAATATGAGGGCAAAATACCAACCATATATATACCGTACAAAGAAAATGTCACGATGCTTAAAGGTCCGTTCAGATAATCGTTATCTTCTATATTTCTCAAATCTCTTCTCCTCTTGCAAAAAGAGCCGCCCAAAAGGCAGCTCTTTATAAATCAGTTATTTTCTATTTAAGAGGCTTTAATCCTAAGATTTCTCTTGCTTCTGCAGGAGTAGCAACAGGTCTTCCCAAAAGCTTTGCCAGTTCTACAACCTTTGCAACCATCTGTCCGTTGGATTCTGCCAAAACACCCTTTTCCATATAAAGGTTGTCTTCGAAGCCTACTCTTACATGTCCGCCTAAAGCGATAGTAGCTGCGGCGATGTTCCATGCGTTCTTTCCGAGACCTGTAGCAGTCCAAGTGGAGCCTACGGGAACGGAAGTAGCCATGTAAACTAAGTCTCTTACTGTAGCGGACATCTGAACGCCCAGTACGAAGTCCCAATGAAGAGGGTGAACCAAAAGGCCCTTCTTGTCGGCAACCTTAAGCGCCAAGTCGATCATACCCTTGTCGAATACTTCAAGCTCAGGCTTGATTCCTCTTTCCTTGAGAATCTTAGCGAAGTTCT
Source organism: Anaerovoracaceae bacterium (assembly GCA_041854955.1). Lineage (GTDB taxonomy): Bacteria > Bacillota > Clostridia > Peptostreptococcales > Anaerovoracaceae > CAMENZ01. The sequence continues at coordinate 21,845 of JBHADF010000006.1, forward strand.
GGATAGTGTTGTCTGTATTTACGAAGACTTCATCTCCGCCGAAGTTACAGGTACCGCAGTCTAAAGTAGCCATTTCAGGAGTAGGAACTACTTCTGTTGACTGTAATCTTTCAAGGTCTGTCATACCTACTGCTCCGCCTGTGGAAGGCTGGATGATAGCATCAGGACATTCTTTTCTGATGGCATCGATACACTCCTGGAATCTTCCCTTATCTTGGGTAGGAGTTCCGTCATCCCATCTTACATGAAGGTGGATTAACGCCGCACCTGCATCGTAGGCAGATTTTGCTTCTCTTACGATTTCCTCAACTGTGTAAGGAACATTGGGGTTTTGCTCTTTTGTTACTTCTGCACCGCAGATACAAGCACTGATAATTAATTTCTCCATTTTTATCTCCTCTTTACCTTGGTATTTTTTAAACACGAATTACTAATCACTAACCATACATTGTTATTATAACATCATAAGTCTCTGTGTTCAAGTGTAACTCGCCTTCCTTCCTGACAAAATATTTCCTGCATGGCATTTGCCATGGCTACGGAGCGGTGTTGGCCGCCTGTACAGCCGAAGGCCACGGTTAAGCTGTATTTGCCCTCATTTATATAGCAGGGTATGAGCTTTTTCAGAAGATTGCTCTGGCCTTCCAAAAATTCCTTGGCTATGGGCTGTTTCATCACATAGTTGGCCACCTTTTTATTGTTCCCCGTAAGGGATTTCAGAGTAGCCACATAGAAAGGGTTGGGTATGAATCGCACATCGATGACCCAATCCGCCTCCAAAGGGATTCCCTGCTTATATCCGAAGCTCATTATATTAACCACGAAGCTTTCTTCTCTCTTTCCGTCGGTAAACAGCTTGTCCAATTCGGAATACATCTGAGAAATCTTCAATGTGGTGGTATCCAAGACGAAATCGGCGTGTTGCCTGAGCTCCGCCAGCATCTTCCGTTCTTTCTCTATAACCTCTTTTGTGGTGGCTCCCACAGCTAAGGGGTGGTTCCTTCTGGCTTCGCTGTATCTTCTCACCAGAGCCTCGTTGGAAGCCTCTATGAATAGGATTTTGAAATCTATGCTTTCGTCGTTTTCCAGCTCCTTTACGGATGCCTTCAGGTCATCGAAAAATATGCCTCCCCTTATGTCCACCACAAAGGCAGCCTTTTTAACTTCTCTGCTCCCCGACATGGCCAGCTGAAGAAAGTTCCCTATGAGAGCCGGCGGCATATTATCTATGCAGTAATAGCCCTTGTCCTCAAACCAGTCTGTAGCTTTGGTTTTCCCTGCTCCCGATAAGCCTGTGATAATTACTACTTCCATATTTCCCCCTATTTCAGTCTTATGTTTACAATCCTCTCCGGGTCAATGCCGGCCCGTAATGCCCTTTCCAGCTGAGGCTCAAAAACCCCTATCCACTTAACCTCATGGGCGTCGGAGCTTATGACAAATTTCACATCAAAGGCCGACACCAGCTTAAGCTCCTCTATGGATAAATGAGGATGCTTGCCGTTTATCTCCATCAATGTCCCCACCTGACTGCAGGCTTTTGCTATGGCCACCAGATCAAAGGGACCCTTGTCTCCCGGATGGGTCAATATGTCTATGTGATTGCTCTGCTTTTCATTTTCGTAAAGGCAGTTCAGAATCATTTCCGTATTTTTCAACATAATGCTCGTAGACTTGAGCCCCACATTATCGTCTATTCCCTTTCCCTTGCCTACATGCTTGTAAAGCCAGTTGGAAATCACACCTCCGTGAAGTACTCCGTAGTGATATCCGGCCAGCAAAATATCGTAGCCGTATTTTTTTCTGTCCTCAGGTGGAGTATCTATGAAGGGAGCTTTTCTCAAGGTGTTGGCCTCCACCCCCAGCAAAACATCTATCTCCGGATACTTTCTCTTTGCCTGGGCTATATCCTCCTTCATCTTACCTATTTCACTTACTCGGATGCCGTAGGTAAGGTGGCCGGGACCGTGGTCGGTTATGGCTATGGACTCAAGGCCTTTTTCCCAAGCCCTCTTCACATTTTCCTCTATGGTACCTTTTCCGTGAGAGTAAACCGTATGGGTATGGTGGTCATATATCATCTCATATTTTGCGATTTTCTCTCTGTAATCAGCCAATTATACGCACCTCCGGTTCCAGCTCTACGCCGAATTTATCATAGACCGTATTCTGAATGAGGCTTATGAGCTGCAAAATATCTGTAGCCGTGGCGCCTCCCTTGTTTATAACGAAGCCGCTGTGCAGGGTTGAAACCTGCGCCCCTCCTACAGAAACTCCTTTAAGGCCTGAGTCCTCTATGAGCTTTCCTGCAAAATATCCCGCAGGTCTCTTAAAGGTGGAGCCGGCGGAAGGATAGGTCAAGGGTTGCTTGGAATTCCTCTTGTCTGTAAAGTCTTTCATGGCTGCATTTATTTCAGCCTTGTCCCCTTTTTCCAGTTCCAAAACAAGAGAAGTGGCTATCCAGCCCTTTTCCTCCAATATGCTGTGTCTATATCCGAAATCCATTTCTTCGGCTTTAAATATTCTTTCCCGGCTGCCGTCCCTGGAAATTGCCTTAACCTCTTTCACCACCATGGACATTTCTCCCCCATAGGCACCTGCGTTCATGAATACGGCGCCACCTAAGGAGCCCGGTATACCCGACAGGGGCTCGAAGCCGGTGAAGCCCGCTTCGGCTATGGCTTTTGCACATTTTGACATTAGAAGTGCAGTGCCTACCTTTATGGATGCTTTCCCCTGGACAGGTTCTCCGATATCTATGAAATCGAACTCCGGTGAACCCGGCGCCAGTTTTATGACTACACCCTCATAGCCCTCATCCTTAAACAAGGTGTTTGAGCCGTTTCCCAAAAGTAGGAAGGGTATTTTCTCATCATCTATGGCGATGAGAAGATATTTAAGCTCCTCTAAGGTGGAGGGCTCCGCTAAAAGGGCCGCCTCTCCGCCTGCCTTGAAGGATGTATATTCCTTCATAGAGGCCTTTTCCTCCATCTTTAATTCAGGGCAAAGGCTATTGAGCCTCTGCTGTAGATTCTGTATTTTCTTCAACATGTTTTCTCCTAAAAACTTTTTCCTTATCTATGCCGTATTTGCTGTAGTTGGCATAATCCATAGAGTTGGTGGTCAGGTTCTTCCTTGCCAGACGCTGATTTATGCCTCTTGCGATATAAGTGTACATAACGGCGAACACGGGTACTCCCAATATCATTCCCACGAAGCCGAAAAGTCCGCCGGAAACTACGATGGCAAACATTACCCAGAAGCTGGAAAGCTTTGTGGCCTTTCCAAGAATCTTAGGTCCTATAACATTTCCGTCAAGCTGCTGCAGCACAAAGACGAAAACAAGGAATTTTAAGGCTCCTATAGGGTCTATGATGGTTATCAGAACAGCTGAAGGTATGGCTCCGATGAAGGGTCCGAAAAAGGGGATTATGTTGGTTATTCCTACGATTACACTTACCAGTGCAGGTAAAGGCAGCTGCAGGATGGTCATGCCTACAAAGCAGATAATTCCTATTATGAGAGAGTCTATCAGCTTTCCGTTGATGAAGCCGCCAAAGGTATCGTTGGATATTTGCGCCAGCTCGAAAATTCCATCGGCTCTTTCCTTGCTAAAGGTAGCCATCACAAATTTCTTTGACTGTGCCACAAAGGATTCCTTGCTGTTAAGTACATATATGCAGATTATCAAGGAAACCAGAATATCCATTATGGTGCTCAGGGTTCCCAAAACACCGATGGAAACTCGGTTGAAAATAGACCCGGCTCCCGGCAGCAGGCTTGTCTGTGCCCAGTCTAAGAGTGTCTCGGAAATATTGTCCAGCTTTCCCTGCATCAGCTCTGCCAGCTCCGGATTGGCATCCAAATTTGACTGAACCCAGCTTATGAGCTTATCGAAGGTAGGCTGAATTTTAGGTACCAGCAGCAATAAGCTTTCCCAAACTCCGGGGAATACCATCATGATAAAGCCCGTAACCACAACTACCACAAAGGTCATGGACACGATGGTAGCTATGGAGCGGGATATTTTCATGGCTGCCATATTGGTACGCACCTTTCCCTGCAAAATAGGGAAGCTGTGCCTTACAGTCCAGTTGTAAAGGGGACATAAGAGATAGGCCAACACCGTACCCATGTAAAATGGCATCAGTATGTCGTTAATCGTGCTCATGGTTCCTTTTACGAGAGCTAAATTGTTTACCAGATAGTACATGAGTATTAAGGCTGTGCCTGTGAGAAAAAAGGCCACTCCCTGACCCCAATATCTGTTTTTCCATTTTTTCTTTTTGCCGGTGTTTTCGTTCATATTCCCTCTCCTATATTCAATCCGCTGTATATCCCCTTTAAGGTTCCGTTTATATCTGTTGTCTGCTAAAAGTCTGTGAGCTGAATGAAAAGCTCCAATCTGTCCAAGGTGGCCTTTGTCATATATTCTGCCAAAGCCTTGGAGCTTCCGCCCTTTAGATAGCTTTCTATCCACCCATTGTATTCTTCTTCGGCCACATCAAGGAATACCATAGGGTAGCCCTCACCCACCAGATAATATTCCATGAGTCCACGAGCAGCTATCTGGTTATGCTCCTTGAAGGGATACATAGCTATGAATCTGTTATGTATTTCAGCAGCCTTTACGAAGGGATCCTCGATGGCCTCCCTTTTGCTTATAAAATCTCCCAGCTCGTTGAAAAGCT
>JBHADF010000007.1:0-31554 GCA_041854955.1 Anaerovoracaceae bacterium
AAATGACCAAGTATATAATAAACTATGTTTTGGAGCATGCTCCCGAGGAAATGGAATTCTTCAATTCCTTTGTAGATAAGAGCCTTTTGGAAAGACTCAACGGCATCGTGAACTCCGACTTCGGCAGAGTTTCATATACGGAGGCCGTAGAGCTGCTCAAGAAATCGGGAAAGGTGTTCCAGTACCCTGTAGAGTGGGGTGCTGACCTCCAGACTGAGCACGAAAGATATTTGACGGAAGAGATATTCAAGAAGCCGGTTTTCGTAACCGACTATCCTAAGGATATAAAGTCCTTCTATATGAGACTCAACGATGACGGCAAGACCGTAGCCGCCTCCGACCTTCTGGTGCCGGGTGTAGGCGAAATCATCGGCGGTTCTCAGAGAGAGGAAAGGCTGGAGGTTCTCCAAGAGAGAATGGCCCAGCTGGGGTTAAAGGAAGAGGATTATTGGTGGTACATGAACCTGAGAAAGTACGGCGGCGTAAAGCATGCCGGCTACGGCTTAGGCTTCGAGAGAATCATCATGTACATCACCGGCGTTCAGAACATCAGAGACGTGATACCGTTCCCGAGAACGCCTAACAGCGCTGAATTTTAGAAAAATAAGGGGTACTTTGTAGTACCCTTTTTTTAGGACAAAGGAGTAAGAGGAAAGCACAATCAAAGGAGGAAAATATGAGCAAGCGTGCCATAGGCATAACGGCAACCATTATATCGGCAGTATATTTCGGTTTTTTGCCATTTTTTGTGAATATCATTTCCACCGGTGGAGGCAACGGCATATCCGCCTCCTTTTACAGATTTTTCTTTTCACTACCCTTCATCTTTATATATCTTAAAATCCGCAAAATACCTATGAAAATAAGCCTGAAGGAGCTGGGGCAGATAGCCATGGTGGCAATACTGGGCTACGGCGGTACAGGAGTGCTGCTGTTTTCTTCCTATCACTTCATTCCCTCCGGTATGGCTACCACACTACACTTTATGTATCCCGTATTTACCATTTTGGGATGTATAGTGTTCCTAAAAAAGAAGGTGCAGCCTGCAAAGATTTTCTGCGTCATTCTCTGTGCCATAGGGATTTTTATGTTCTACCAAGCAGACGGAGGGGCCAATATACTGGGAATACTTTTGGCAGGAGGCTCCGGAGTGACCTATGCCTTTTACACCATATATCTGGATAATAGCGACCTGAAGAAAATGGAGACCTTGAAGCTGATATTTTATCTGAATATAGTTTCATCGGCTGTAATTTTCCTTGTGACCCAAGGCATAGGTGAGTTCACCTATGATTTATCCACAGCGGCTTGGACCGTGGCCGTGCTCTTCGCCTTTGCTACTTCCTTTATTGGGGTCTTCGGATATCAGGTAGGGGTGAAAAATATCGGTGCCGAGAGCACTACTATTCTGAGCACCTTCGAGCCTATCACCAGCCTGATAATAGGCATAGTGGCTTACAGCGAAAAATTAAATATGACCTCTGCCATGGGAGCCCTGTGCATCATTTCGGCAGCCGTCATAGTGGCTAAGATTAAGGAGTAAAAGTGATGTGGAGGCTTTCCTCCCAATATCACAGAACTATAAAATATATAAAGAATAAAGAGGAGACTATCATGGAACTACTATTGTTTTACCTGGCAATCATGTACGCTTGCTACCTGATTTCCTATAAACTCATAAAAGATAAGAGCAAATTTGCTCTGGTGGGTCCCATAACCAGCTTTCTGGTGTACCTTCTGGTGTTTACCATGGGAACTCGTATGGGAGCCAATGAGGAAGTGACCTCAGCCATCGGAACTATCGGCCTCCAGGCAGTCATAATAACGGCCATGACCCTGGCCGGAACTATTTTGGCTGCCATGGTTATGAGAAAAATTCTCGGACTGAACCGTTACGGCCATAAGATAAGAACTGCCGACGGCAACGCGGCAGACGGTAAGAATACAGCTCAGAACGGCCCTGCAGCCGGAGAGGGAGGCCATGGCAATGCCCTTAAATCATCTATGATAATCGTAGGTGTTGTCGCCTTGGGTATGGCAGCAGGATACCTTTTCGTGCCAAGGCTCTTCGCTGAAATCGACCAATTCCAGGAGCTTTCCGGATTGCTGCTCAATGTTTTCCTGTGCCTGCTTCTGGCCTTTGTAGGCTTTGACCTGGGCTTCGGAGGAAGCATAGTTGATAAATTCAAGGATATCGGCCTTAAGGCTCTCCTTATGCCCATAGCTGTCATAATAGGAACACTGGCCATGTCGGCCGTGTTCAGCATTTTTTCGCCCTTAAGCCTGAAGGAATCCTTGGCCATCGGAGCCGGCTTCGGTTGGTACTCTTTGGCACCCAGCGTTATTATGGAAGCGGGCTTTGCCACAGCCAGTGCCGTAGCCTTCCTCCACAATGTAATGAGGGAAATGGTTTCCATCCTGCTTCTCCCTATCATAGCTGACAAGGTAGGCTACTTTGAAGCTACAGCTATGCCCGGTGCTCCCGGAATGGACGTGTGCCTGCCCATGGTAGAGCGTTCAACCAACGGAGATATGGCTATTTACTCCCTGGTTTCAGGACTGGTATTGAGTCTGCTGGTTCCCGTGCTTGTACCTTTAATCGTAGGCTAGTCTCGGCAGATTTTGCGCAGAACCTGTCCCGAGAGGGAAAATTGAAAATAAAATAACGATAAAACCTTCGCCCCCCTAGAAAAGTATTGTTTTTTAGAGGGGCTTTTGTTATAATTGCACTTAGGTGCACGCTATAGAAAAGCGTGTTCGAGACAAAATCTTGATAGGAGGATTTATAAATGAAAGGTTATACAGCGGAAACCATCAGAAATGTTGCTTTATTAGGCCATGGCGGATGTGGTAAGACTACATTCCTTGAGGCTGCTCTTTTAGCAACAGGAGTAATCAGTAGATTAGGAAAAGTAGAAGACGGAAACACAGTATCCGACTACGACAAGATGGAAATCGAAAAAGGATATTCCATCAACACTACGATAGTGCCTGTTGAATTTAACAAAGTTAAAATTAACTTCGTTGACACACCGGGATTCTTCGACTTTGCAGGTGAAGTACAGGGTGCATTGAGAGCAGTAGAAGCAGCAGCTATCTTGGTTGATGCTTCCTCCGGAATCCAAGTAGGTACGGAAAAAGCTTGGGATGCTTGCAGAAAGAGCGGAGCTCCTAAGTTCTTCATCATAAATAAGACGGATAAAGAAAATGTAAACGTGGAAAAGACCATAAGCGAATTAAAGGATAAATTTGGCACATCTGTAGTTACTTTAGACGACAGAGATGCCATCTCCGAGGCTATTGCCGAGGTAGACGAAGAGTTTATGGACATATATTTCAGCAACGGCGAATTCACCGACGAAGAGTTCAACAGAGGACTTTCCAAGGGTATCGCTCAGGGAGATATAGTTCCCATCTTCTCCTGCTCATCCATGACCGGAGAAGGGGTAAAGGATGTTCTTCAGAAAATCGTGGACATCGTTCCCTTGGCTACTGCTCACGCACCTTATGCCGCCCTTACGGATACGGACGAGGCCACAGAGGTTGCAGTAGACCCCAGCGGAAAGCCTGTTGTGCTGGTATTTAAGACTTTAGCCGATGCTTTCCTGGGCAAAATATCCTTAGCTAAGGTTATAAGCGGAAAGATTACTCCGGGTATGGAAATCTACAACCCGAGAGCTGACAAGGCTGAAAAATTAGGTTCCGTATTCTTCCTCAGAGGAAAGACTCAGGGAGATGCTCCTCAGGTAGAAGCCGGAGATATCGTGGCCCTTGGAAAGCTTCAGTTTACCAAGACGGGAGATACCCTTTGCAGTAAGGCACAGCAGGTTATCCTTCCTGAAATCGACTTCCCTCAGGCACCTCTTTTCCAGGCTATCGAAGCTGCCGATAAGGGTGGAGACGATAAGCTGGCATCAGGACTTCAGAAGCTCATCGAAGAAGATCCTTCCATCGTGCTGACAAGAAACAACGAAACCCACCAGACCCTCTTAGGCGGTCAGGGAGAAATTCAGCTAAGCATCGTTTTGGCTAAGTTAAAAGAAAAATACGGAGTGAGCGTAAACATCGTTCCTCAGAAGATAGCATACAGAGAAACCATCAAGGGCACTTCCGATGTTCAAGGAAAGCATAAGAAGCAGTCCGGTGGTTCCGGTCAGTACGGAGACGTTCATATCAAGTTCGCACCTTCTCAGGAAGAATTTGAATTTACGGAAGAGCTTTTCGGAGGCTCCGTTCCCAAACAGTACGTACCGGCAGTTGAAAAGGGACTTTTGGAATGCTTACCGAAGGGACCTTTGGCAGGATGCAGAGTAGTAAATGTAAAGGCAACTCTTTACGACGGATCCTTCCATCCTGTAGATTCTAATGAAACAGCCTTTAAGATCGCCGCATCCCTGGCCTTCAAGAAGGGTATTTCCGAGGCAAAGCCTTGCCTGCTGGAGCCTATAATGAAGCTGCAGATTCTTGTTCCCGACGATTTCGTGGGAGCTGTAATGGGCGATATGAATAAGCGTAGAGGCTCCGTATTAGGTATGGAACCTCAGATCGGCGGAGGCCAGCTCCTCAATGCGGAAGCTCCTCAGGCAGAGCTTTTCGATTATGCCATCGTTCTTCGCTCCATGACTCAGGCAAGAGGCTCCTTCACCATGGAATTCACCAGATACGAAGAAGTTCCCGCCATGTCAGCTCAGAAGATTATCGATGCTCATAAGGCAGAGGAAGAATAAATCCGGCTGAAAACGCTAACGCGGACAGTGGCATAAGGATTTGTCCGAAGTAGAAAGAAATATTAGATGCAGGTGGTTGCACCACCTGCATTTTATCTATAAGGGGAAAGCAATGGAAAACATTATCGGTAATAAAAAGGATTTCGATATAGTAGTGGTCGGTGCCGGCCCTGCAGGCAGCACCTTTGCTCGGGAAATCGCAGGGAAGGGGTTAAAGGCTGCCATCATAGACGGTCAAAGTGTGTTGCCACCCAAGCCATGTGGAGGGCTGTTGGCGCCGGATGCTCAAGAGCTTATGGCCGGCTACGATTTTGTGTTGCCCAAAGATGTTTTGTCGGACCCTCAGATTTTCTCGGTGCGTACCATAGATTTGGAAAAGAAAATCGAAAGATTTTACCGGCGCTACTACCTGAATATGGACAGATACAAGTTCGATAAATATTTGCTGTCTCTTGTTCCGCAGTCGGTGGAGCAAATCGGAGGCAAGGTGGTGGAAATCCATAAACAAAGGGGGGCTTCCTCTGAAGGATTCCTTGTAAAGGTGAGAGGTGCGAACGGCGAAACCCTTGAAATCTCCTGTAGATATGTGGTAGGTGCCGACGGTGCAGCTTCCATAGTGAGAAAGACCCTTTTCAAGGCACCTATTCTGAAGTATATATCTATTCAGGAATGGTTCAAGACCGACGCCCCGCCTAAAACCTACTATTCCTGCATCTTTGACGAGAAGACCAGCGAGGGCTGCTCTTGGACCATCTGCAAGGACGGATATTTCATATACGGAGGCTTTTTCCCCATCCAAGGCTCATCCGAAGCCTTTGAGAAGCAGAAACAGCGCTTATCCGAATATCTGAACTATGATTTCGGAAAACCGGACAAGAGGGAAGCGTGCCTTGTATGCAGCCCAAGGAGGATGAAGGATTTTGTCACGGGAGAAAAGGGAGCCTGGCTCATAGGAGAGGCTGCCGGCTTTATAAGTGCCAGTTCTTTGGAAGGCATCAGCTCTGCCATTAAAAGCGGCAGCATACTGGCTCAAGCCTTTGAAAAGGGGCAAAGCAGCGCTGAAATCAGCAAAATATATAAGAAGAAGGCCTTCAAGCTGAAGTTGAAGCTCATGATCAAGGTCCTAAAGCACAAAATGCTGTTCAGCCCCGGGCTTCGCAAAATCATAATGAAAAGCGGGGTTCAGGCAATAAGGTGATGTGAAAGATAGTTGTTATAAAAAAGAAGAGGCGATAATATGAGAAAGTGGTTAGCCTGTTTAATAGTAATGCTTTTAGCCGTTTCAACTATGGCAGTAGACTTTGCAACAGCTGAAAGCATTTCTGAAGAAATCGTCGTCAGCGAGCAGGATGAATGGGAAATGGATTATGGTAGCTTTATGGATCTTACAAGACCTGAAGATTACGCCATGATGAGATATATACAAGACCTCTACCCGCAAGGCTCACAATGGAAGGACGGCGGACAGTGCTACGGATATGCAGTAAAAGTCAATTCGATTTTAGGACAAAGAAATAAGGTTAAGGATTTCGTAAATCTCCACGGTGACTACTCCGTCATGGAGGAAAAACTAAGGGGGTTAAAGCCCGGCACCCATATAAGATTTTCCTCGGAAGGAAAATTCAATCCGTATTTGGGACACTCCATAGTTGTCCTGGGCGTGGGAAAAGAATATGTTTATTGGGCTGACAATAACGGCAGCGCAGGAAATGATAAGGTTGGCTATAACATGGATAGATTAGACTCTTTCTATGTGGCCTACTTGAACAGAATAACGGAGCCCACAGCCCTTAAAGCCTTTTCCGAGCCAAGGGCATATTGCTTCCAAAATATGGATGGGCAGGTGACCCTGTCGTGGCTAAAGACCAAGGGTTCTAAGTCCTATAATATTTATAGAGCCGAAGCAAAAGATGGGGAATACATTAAGGTAGGTAGCACAAAGAAGAGATACTTTGTGGATAAAACTGCCGGTTTTGACAAGGAATATTTTTACAAGGTAGAAGCGGTGAGAAGCCGGGGCAATGTTTATGGCAAAATCGCTACCTTTAAGGCTACCGTGCCGACACCTAAAGGAGTATATCAGGAAGCCATATTAGGAACAAAAGACGCGAAAATAACCTGGAAGGCCATAGACGGAATAAACAAATATCGGGTCTACAGAAAGTTGGACTACTCCGAGGAATATCAGTTATGCGGTGAGGTCAGCGGAAACGAATATATAGATAAAGGCATTGGGGATACCATGTTTTCAGATATATATTACACCGTATGCGCAGTAGCTGATACAGGTCAACGCTCAAAATTTGCCAAGGTCTTTTTTATGAAGTCCATAAAGTTATTGAAAATATCCCAAGGTGAAAACCGTTATTGGTGCGCATCCGCTTCATTACCGCAAATCCGCACCAATGATATTGGTGTAAATTAGCCGGATATGTGAAATCCGCACCAATATTTCCGCAGTAGAGCAGAAAAATTGGTGTAAAATTAGGAGATAACAGCAAATCCGCACCAATTTCGTTGGTGCGGATTTGGGGAAAAGTCATGTTCCGCACCAATGTCAAAAAATCGGCCTGTCAATATAAGGCGGCGGAGGACTTATAGGGGCAGTTGCCCGCCAAAACATTTTAACCACAGAAACCGCTGGACATTCCGGCGGTTTTGCTGTATCATATAGCCATACAGAACGGATGTTCTGAAAGGCGAAAGACGTTGCGGATTTAGGAAAAGACCGATTTTAACACATCGGGAGGTAATATGGCGAAAAAAGGAAAGACCGTGTTCATGTGTCAGGAATGCGGCTATGAAAGCCCCCAATGGATGGGCCAGTGTATATGCGGAGCGTGGAACTCCTTTGTAGAGGAGAGAGTTATGCCCACGGAGGAAGAAGACGTGCGTAGGCGAGCTGTCGGAAATGCGAAAGTTTCCGCATTGAAGGAGGTAGGTACCGCCGAATATGACAGGACGGATACAGGCATCGGAGAGCTTAACAGAGTTTTAGGGGGAGGCATGGTGCAGGGTTCCCTTATCTTGATATCGGGAGAGCCGGGCATCGGAAAATCCACCATCATAATTCAGGCTGCTGCCAATGTGGCGTCTTCAGGGGCTACGGTTCTCTACGTTTCCGGAGAAGAATCGGAAGAACAGATAAAACTGAGGGCGGACAGAGTATGCAAGGATATTCCCGCCACCCTCATGGTGCTGGCGGAAACCAATATGGAAAACATAGAGGCGGCCTGTGAAAATATTAAACCTGATTTTCTCATAATCGACTCTATCCAGACCGTATACAGCGATAAGATAGATTCTGCCGCCGGCAGCGTCTCCCAGGTGCGAATGGTGGGAAATCAGCTGATGAAAATAGGAAAGACGAAGAACGTTCCCACACTTATAGTCGCTCATGTGACTAAGAGCGGAGACTTGGCCGGCCCTAAAACCGTAGAGCATCTGGTGGACTGCGTACTTCATTTTTCCGGAGAGAGAGATCAGGAGCTGAGAGTGCTTAGATCCTATAAGAACAGATTCGGCACCACCAGCGAAATAGGCGCCTTTACCATGGGCGAAGAAGGCTTGACGGAGGTTTCCGATGTGTCCGCCACATTCTTGGAAAACAAAGAGGAGACGGCAGAGGGCTCTGTGACGGGAGCCGTATATGAGGGAAGCCGGCCTGTAATGTTTGAAATTCAGGCTTTGGTAACGCCGGCCAACATAGGCTTTGCCAGGAGAACGGCTGTGGGCTTGGACAACACCAGATTAAACATGATTTTGGCTGTCATGGAGAAAAAGGTGGGCTTGCAGATGGTGAATCAGGACGTCTATGTCAACGTTGTAGGGGGGATTAAACCGGAGGGCACGGGAACGGATATAGCCGTGGCTTTGGCGATTTTTTCCTCCTATAAGAGAGTGGCACCCAAGAAGCGAACCTTAGCCATAGGAGAAGTAGGTCTTACCGGCGACCTGCGCTCCATCCGAAATGGCGAAAAAATCGCCAAGGAGGCGGCAAGGCTGGGATACCAGCAGGTAATCATGCCTATAAAGAATGCGGAAAAAATTCAAAAGAATATGGGAGACTGCCGCATAATAGGTGTAAAAAATCTGCAGGAAGCCATCAGCGTTTACGGTGCATAAACTCATCGCACAGGACCAATGCAAATATAAAAACCTCCGAGAGAAGGGAAGAATCCATAACTTCGGAGGTTTGTTTATGTTTTGATTTAAAAATACTTACCCGGTCCGCCCCATAAATTATCAAGCCTTTTGGGGTTTGGCCATCTCCAGCTCGAACCAGAAGGTAGAACCCTTGCCCAGCTTGCTGCTTACTCCATATCTGGCGTGATGGAGGGTTAAGATTTCTTTTACTATGGACAATCCCAAACCTGTACCGCTGGCAGGCCGCACATAGTTGCTGCTGACCTTGTAATATCTGTCCCAAACATGGGGAAGCTCTTCTGCCGATATTCCCGGTCCGTTATCGGAAACCTCAAGGCGATATTTCTTACCTGACCGGCGAATATTAACACTGACCAGCTTGTCTTCGCCACCGTATTTTATGGCGTTTCCCGTCAGGTTGGCGATGACCTGCTTGATTCTGTCCTCATCTGCATAGACGAAACATTCCTTGGGGCAGGTAAACTTAAACTGATAGCCCTCTTGCGCTTCAAGGATTTCGTAGGATGCAAGAATGGAAGCCGTAATAGCGGAAAGGTCGAAGGAGCTTTTGTTCAATTCCATCTTGGCTGTCCGCATGGCTGAGATGGTGGCCATATCGCTGACCAAATTGGCCATTCTGACCGACTCGTCAATGATTACCCCCAGGTGAACCTCCCTCTTCTCCGGATCGTTTCCCGAAAGGTCGCGAATCATCTCCGCATAGGAGCGAATCATGGTCAAGGGAGTTTTCAAATCGTGGGAAACATTGGCGATAAGATCCTTTTGCCGCGTATCTGCCATTCCCAATTCATAGGCCGTCATGTTTAAAGTATTGGCCAAATTATTTATTTCCGTGAAGGAATCTACTCGGAAGTTTACGTTGTAGTCTCCCGTACCCATCTGCTTGGCGGTGGAGGTAATCCCTCGTATTGGCTTGGAAATGCTGGAGGCCAGATAACCTGCCAGTATGAAGGTCACCAACAGGGTTATGATGGTTACGTTGATAAGCTGGTCCTTCAGTATGTTCACCGTAGAGGTTACGGGATACAAGGGAGAAAATATGTAGAGGATAACTTCCTTGTCCTTGGTATCGTCTAAAAACAATGCATATGCCAAAGTACTGTATTTTTCGTACATGGTGCTAAACTTGAAGAAGGTGGGGCTGTCCGGATCACCCTTGAAAATGGCCTCCTTCAACTGTGGAAGCTGGTCCTTGTACTTGTATATGGGCAAGGTGCTTTCCTGCTCCGGTGCAAAGAGCAAAATCTGCCCCTTAACCTCCATCATAACATAGAAGTCGTTGATTACGGAAAGCTCCTGAATGGAAGAATTCAAATTTTTGTCCTGGCTCTTGTAGGCGCTCTTAAGCAGACCTCCTACGCGGTCAACCTCCTGAATTTTCATCCTTTCATAACCGTTGTTAAGAAAGAAGATCTGAAGCACCCACAGCAACATTAAAACACCTATGCCCAAACCGGCAAAATAGGTCCACATACGGAACCTTATGCTGTGAAAGTCAAACTTAATTTTCGAATTCAAACTTGTACCCCACACCTCTGAGCGTTACGATGTAATCTCTGTAAGGGCCCAGATTATTTCTTAAATTCTTAATATGGGTATCTATGGTTCTGTCATCTCCGAAGAAATCATAGCCCCATATATCGGAAAGCAGCTTGTCTCTGGAAAGTGCGATGTTCTTGTTTTGCACCAGGTAGAAGAGCAAATCGTATTCCTTGGGTGTAAGCTCCACTTTTTCGCCGTCTACGGAAACGGTTCTGGCTGCAATGTTTATCTCTAAACCTCCGAACTTCATGGCTGTAGGCTGGGCTTGAGCCGGCGCGGATTTTCTGGCCAACACGGCATTTATTCTGGCCAAAAGCTCCTTGGGGCTGAAAGGCTTAACTACATAATCGTCTATACCCAAGTCGAAGCCGTAAAGCTTGTCGTATTCCTCACCGCGGGCACTGAGCATGATCACGGGGATATCTTTAGTCTTCTTGATTTCCTTAACTGCGGAAAATCCGTCCAGCTTAGGCATCATGATATCCATTATGATTAAGTCGTATTCGTTTAATTTGCAAAGGCCTACAGCGGTCATGCCGTCCTCAGCCTCTGTAACCTCAAAGCCGGAAAACTCGGCGTATTCTCTTATGACAGCGCGAATTTTCGGCTCGTCATCCACTATTAAAAGCTTATACATGGGGGAACCCTCCTCTTTGTTTACTGTTAATTGCATTTTATCACAAAAATACCATAAATCAAAGGTATAGTTGTTTGATAATGGTCCTGTGTGGGTTTTGTGATTAGTTGGTCAGATGGGCATAAATATAGCATAAAGGGCTTGAAACTTTAGCCTTCTCGGTATATCATATCCATATTGTATGTATCTTACTTTAGTTTTATTCTAATGAAAGGGCGGCAGCTCTTTGCCGCAAAATAGCAGATGAAAGAAAATATGACAGAAAATATATTGACGGAAGAAAAAAAGGAGCCCATTTCAGAGGGTTTTCCCGGTGCAGAACAGGAAGAGACCGGGGAAGGCCCCAAGTCGGAACCGTCTAAGGAGGAAAGGCCCGAGGTGGAGGGGATTTTGGAAATCCAAGGCGACAACAACTTCGGATTTTTGAGATTCAACAATTTCCTCACCAGCGATAAGGATATCTATGTAGCTCATGCGCAGATAAGGCGCTTCAACCTTAAGACGGGAGACAAGATAAAGGGAATAACCAGGCTTCCTCGTGAAAACGAAAGATTCGGAGCACTTCTCTATGTGTTGACTGTCAACGGAGATGAGCCGGGTGTGGCCATAAGAAGGCCTGATTTTGATGAATTAACTCCCATTTTCCCCTATGAAAGATTGAGGTTGGAGGACAGCTCCAAGGACTTGGCTACACGAATCATAGATTTGGTTGCCCCTATAGGGAAGGGCCAAAGAGGCCTTATAGTGGCGCCTCCCAAGGCGGGAAAAACCGTTCTTTTGAAGAAGGTGGCCAACGCCATAGAGAGGAATTATCCCGAGGTAGAGTTAATAGTTCTTCTTGTAGATGAACGGCCTGAGGAGGTTACGGATATGAAGAGGTCCCTCATAGGCGGTGAAGTTATTTTCTCTACCTTCGATGAGCTGCCGGCCCACCATGTTCAAGTAGCGGAGATGGTTTTGGCCAGAGCTGAAAGATTGGTAGAGCACGGCAAGGATGTGGTGATACTTTTAGACAGCATCACCAGACTTGCCAGAGCATATAACATGATAGTACCTCCTTCGGGAAGGACTCTTTCGGGAGGACTTGATCCGGGAGCCCTTCACAGGCCGAAAAAATTCTTCGGAGCTGCAAGAAAGCTGGAGGAAGGCGGCTCCATAACTATTTTAGCCACTGCCCTCATAGAGACGGGAAGCCGCATGGACGATGTGATCTTTGAGGAATTCAAGGGTACGGGAAATATGGAGCTCCATTTGGACAGAAAGCTTTCAGAGAAGAGAGTATTCCCTGCCATCAGCCTGAACAGATCCGGCACCAGAAGAGAAGACCTGCTCATGGAGCAGGAGGAAATGGAAGCTGTATGGGCTATGCGCCGAGCCATGGCCAACAAGGCGGAGCAGGCAGTGACGGAAGAAATCATAGAAAACTTGGCTCACACCAAGAGCAACAAGGATTTTGTGCAGATAATAAAAAAGGTATTGATAGAGGATTAGAGAATGGATTTAAAAAAGATATTTTTAAAGGATGCCTGTGCCACCTCCATAGGAGGTCAGGCCATAATGGACGGCTTGATGATGAGAGGCCCCAAGAGAACGGCCATCGCCATAAGGCTGCCCAACGGCAAAATACACATGAAGACCCAGCCCACACCGCAGGTGTCAAAGCTGGGCAGAATACCCATCATAAGAGGTGTCATCAATTTTGTGGCTTCCATGGTTTTCGGAACACAGGTACTGATGTACTCGGCAGATGTGATAGAGGCCAACGGCTCCGAGGAGTACCAAAAGGACAAATTCGATGTTTGGATAGAGGAAAAGGTCGGAAAAGAAAAGGCTTGGGGGATTTTGCTGACTCTGTCGGTGGTTCTGGCCATAGCCATGTCCGTGGGGATTTTCATGCTTTTGCCTACAGCCATAGTGGAATGGTTTAAGCACTTTACCAAGAGCGTGCTCCTGCTCAACATCATAGAAGGGCTGGTTAGGATATTCATATTCATAGGATACATTTGGATCATATCAAGGATGAAGGAAATTAAAAAGGTTTTTCAGTATCACGGAGCTGAGCATAAGACCATCCACTGCTTCGAAAACAATCTGGAGCTGACACCTGAGAATGCTCAGTCCTTTTACACCTTGCATCCTCGCTGCGGAACATCCTTTCTCATGTTCGTAATGGTTATCGCCATCGTGGTACATGTTTTCATGGGCTGGCCCGTAGTGTGGCTCAGAGTGGCCTCCAGGATTTTAGCCTTGCCCATAATCGCAGGACTTTCCTACGAGCTGTTAAAGTGGGCGGGCAGGTCCGACAACATAGTGGTGGAAATTCTCAGCTTGCCGGGGCTTTATCTCCAAAAGCTGACTACTAAAACCCCCACCTTTGAACAGCTGGAGGTGGCCATAGCCGCCATGAAAGCCGTCATACCGGCCGAAACCGACTGGGAGGAGGCGCAAAATCCATTTTTTGAAGGTATATGTGATTTGGAAGGAAAGCCTGTAGAGGGTGAAGTGGAGTATTATGACCCTAAGCTGAACCCTAAAGGGCCCGCAAAGAAGGAGCAAAAAAGATAAGCGATGAGTTTGCCTCTAAAAGAAATAGTACGGATAGGTAAAAAAAGATTGGAGGACTGTGGCGTAGCAGACAGCGAAAGAGATGCCAAGCTGCTCTACTGTCATCAGGCTAAAATTTCCGAAGCCGGTCTCGTTATGCGCTGGACCGACGTGCTTCAGGACAACCAGTGCGAAGCCTATTTTGATTTAATCGAGAAAAGAGCCGCCCGCATCCCCTTGCAACATATTACAGGGGAGCAGGAATTTATGGGCTTGAAATTCAAGGTTTCACCCGATGTATTGGTTCCTCGCCAGGATACGGAGACCATGGTGGAGGATGCCTTGGAGTACATAAAAAAAGGGACTCTCAGAGGAGAATCCTACGGAAGCGGTAAAAAATTCGGGGGAGAGATTTTGGATCTCTGCACCGGCAGCGGAGCCATAGGCGTATCCCTGGCTAAATTGGGAGAAGGGGTCAAGGTTACATGCTCCGATATCAGCGATAGAGCCTTGGAAACTGCCGCGTCAAATGCGGGCCTCAATCAGGTTAAATCCGTAAAATTTATCAAGAGCGATATGCTGGAAAATCTTAAGGGAACCTTTGGGAAAAAGAAGTTCGACATGATAATCTCCAACCCTCCCTACATCGAAAGAGAAGTAATCAAAACTTTGGAGCCTGAGGTAAGGGACCATGAGCCCAACATGGCTTTGGACGGAGGAGAGGACGGCTTGGACTTCTACAGGATAATAGCTGAAAAGGCTGCAGACCATTTGAAAAAGGACGGCATCCTCATGTTGGAAATCGGATACAACCAACGGGAGGCGGTAAAGGACCTGCTTAGGGAAAGCGATCGCTTTGATCGAATAGTAGGCTTGACAGACCTGGCCGGTCAGGACAGAATAGTTGTTGCCCTGCTCAAGAAAGAGGATAGTAAAAATGGAAAATAAAAAGAGAATAGCGGCCATAGGCTTTGCTCTAATAGTCATAGTGGGCGGACTGATGTTCATGTTCTACTCCAAAGACGGAGGTTTAGGCCGCCAAAACAGTCAGTCCATGAAGGACGATATAAAAGGCCTCCTTGTCAGCGACGAAAAGCTGGCGGAAGCTCCCTTCGGCCAAGTCCTTTCCGAAGAAATTTCCCAAGAGGAATTTATCTGGGAATACAGTCTTTGCTTGCTTGGGGATTTGCCCGAACCCGCCGACCGTGCTTGGCAAAACATCAAGAAAAAGACCTATGTAGAAGGCTTTGCGAAGAACGAGGGCATATATCCCGATGAAGAGGAAATAAAAAGCTTCGTTTCCGTAACCAGAGAAACTGTGGAAAATGGCGGTGCCGACAGTGAAAAGCTGATGAAGAAGCTGCTGGACGGCCTGGGCATGACAGAAGAGCGTTATTGGGACTTCTATGAAAAATATGAAGCCGGCTACCAGATGGTGGCGGATAAGATTGAAAAGCTGGCCGACGAGAAGGGCTACAAGCTGCCTTCGGGAGAAAGCATAACAGCCAAGATATATGATCAGGCCTATTATGATAAGTTTGCCGGCGGAGAGAGATAGAGGGTAGAACTGCCTGCATTAAATCCTTGCCGGAGATGTGCAGGAGGGATATGAAGTGTTATCCTGCAAAAAACACTTGCGTTGCAGGTTACGCTGTGGTATATTATATTGGTCGCAGAGGAATTGTGACGAATTTTGCTTAAACAGAGTTAAGTATAGAGAGGAGAATTAACATGAAGGAAGGAATCCATCCTGATTATAAGGAATGTAAAGTAACTTGCGCATGTGGTAATAGCTTTATTACTAAATCAACCAAGGAAGAATTGAGACTCGACGTTTGCTCGGCATGTCATCCCTTCTTCACCGGTCAGCAGAAGTTCGTAAACCGCGGCGGCCGTGTTGAAAAGTTCAAGAACAAATACAACATCGACTAATCAGAGACCAAACCGGAATTGCGCTAAGGCAGGTTCCGGTTTTTTAATAGAAAAAGCATAATGTTGTCAAAACAACATACAGCCTGATTTTTCTCTTTTATAATACAGGTATAAAAAAGCTTTACAAAACAGATTATATAAAGGAGAATAGTTATGGAATGGAAAAATAAGATTGAAAATTTTCAAAAGATAGATGTGAGAGGAATTCAGGGGGATTTCTTTAAAGGCCTTAAAAAGCAAGCTCAAAAGCTGGATGCGGGAGAGGGCTTGGAGGTTATCCAAACCTTTGACCCCATACCCCTTTACGAGGTTATGGAGGATCTGGGCTATGAACACTATACCGAGCAGGCAGGCCCAAATGAATTCCACGCATATTTTTACAGGAAAACAGTAAAAGAGGGGGACAAGGAGATCCCCATGAGACCCATAGCCCTCACCAACTTCCCTTTGATAGACGAAGAGCTGGGCAAGGTGGCCGTTGAGTTTTGGGATGTGACCTGGAACGAAGACAAGAGATACCTACCCTATGAAATGAGATTGCTGCTGTCTCTGACCAATGCCGTGGGAGCCGGCCGCATGAGGCAGGCGACCAGAGAACTGGTGAAGGCATACATTCACGGACTTGACTCCGCAGCTTTGGATGATGTGTTTGAGCTTTTTGCTTGGAACCAGGGCATCGGCTATTTCAGCTCGGAAATCGGACCCTCCACACTGTTCATGGCCTACAAGACCATAAAGAAAATGGAAAAGCAGGGAAAGACAAGGGCGGAAATCAAGGAAGCCCTTTTGGAAAAGTTCGGAGATAAAAATCCCGATGTAAAGGTAGATTAGGAGAAAATACAATGGAGAAACTAAAATTGACAGAGAGCACCAAACTGTCCGACATTCTGGCAGCCTACCCGTGGCTCAGGGAAGAACTTCCTAAGATGGACGAAAGATTTAAGCTGATGAACAGCCCATTGGGGAAAATCATGCTTAAGAAAGCAACCGTGGGAGATGCCGGCAAAAAGAGCGGCTATTCCGTAGAAGCCTTGACGAAAAAGCTGGAAAGACTCATCGCTGCCCACGAGGGATAGAAGTCTCACAACAGGTGCGCTGCAAGAGAGACAAAACTGTGGGAAAACTGAAGTTTATCTAATTCTGATGAAAGTGAGAAAAAAGATAAACTTTCCGACCTGTTTTCCGGGATTTTGAAGAGTTTCACCTTATTTTCGGGCAAAAACCCATATTTAGAGCGAAATTTTATAGTTTTTTTCGAGGATTTTCGAAAATTAGATAAACTTACAGATTTTGCACCATCCACCGGCGCCACCACAAAAACCTATAAAATAAAAAATCCGCCTTGTGTCTTTTCAAAGGGCGGATTTTGTGCTAAAATACTTGGTTAGAGTACATAGGAATTTATAAAAGCAAGGAGAGCAAAATGTTTGGTAAACTCGACTTCATATTAGAGAAATATGACGAACTTTCAATGAAGGTTTCGGATCCGGAAGTCATCAACAATCAGCCTGTATGGCAGAAGCATATAAAGGAGATGGGTGAAATGGAGCCCATCGTGTTGAAATACAAAGAATACAAGAAAGCAAAGGAATCTTTGGCCGAAGCCAAGGAAATGATGGATATGGGGGACGAAGAGCTGAAAGAGCTGGCCAAGCTGGAAATGTCTGACCTGGAAGACCGCATACCCAAAATGGAGGAAGAGCTTAAGATTTTGCTCCTGCCCAAAGACCCTAACGACGAAAGGAACGTTATCCTTGAAGTCCGTGCAGGAACCGGTGGAGAAGAAGCCGCCCTCTTCGGCAGAGACCTTTTGAGAATGTATCTGAGATATGCTGAAAGAAGAGGCTGGAAGGCTGAAATAATCGACATAAATGAGACGGAAATCGGCGGAATAAAAGAAGCTGAAGTTATGATAAAGGGCAGAGGCGCCTATTCGAGAATGAAATACGAATCGGGAACCCACAGAGTACAGAGGGTACCTGACACGGAATCCTCCGGCAGAGTTCACACTTCTGCGGCTACCATAGCCGTATTGCCGGAAGTTGACGATGTAGAGGTTCAGATAGACCCTAACGACATAAGAGTAGACGTTTTCCGTTCCTCCGGCCACGGCGGACAGAGCGTAAACACCACCGATTCGGCTGTTCGAGTTACTCACTTCCCCACCGGCTTGGTAGTAAGCTGCCAGGACGAAAAGTCTCAGATAAAGAACAGGGAAAAGGCTATAAAGGTTTTGAAGTCCAGACTGTACGACCTGATGCTGAAGGAGCAAAACGACGCCATTTCCGCTGACCGGCGCTCCCAGGTAGGCTCCGGAGACCGTTCCGAGAGGATAAGAACCTACAACTTCCCTCAGGGAAGAATTACCGACCACAGAATCGGCATGACCATATACAAGCTGGATAATTTCTTGGACGGCGATATCGATGAAATCATAGACGGCCTTATCACCAGCGACCAGGCGGAAAGAATGAAGAATTTATAAGATGAACACTCAGATTTTGGGAGAAAAAACAGAAGATATACAGTTAGCTGCAGAAATTTTGCAGGCAGGCGGTCTGGTGGCATTTCCCACGGAAACCGTTTACGGCTTAGGGGCAGATGCCTTGAATCCGGAAGCGGTAAAAAAGGTTTATCTGGCCAAGGGAAGACCCTCGGATAACCCTATGATAGTGCACATATCGTCTAAAGACGATTTGAATAAGCTGACGGATGAAATCACGGAGGACACCCTTGCCATAACGGAAAAATTCTGGCCGGGGCCTCTGACGGTGGTGGTCAAAGCCAACACTTCCGTTCCGCGGGTGACCACGGGAGGACTGGAGACGGTGGCTGTGCGCATGCCCAACCAGGAAACAGCCCTTAAGCTTATAGCAAAATCCGGCTGTCCCATAGCGGCACCCAGCGCCAACCTTTCGGGAAAGCCCAGCCCAACCAAGGCGGTCCATGTCATAGAGGACCTGAAGGGTAGGGTTGACGCCATCATAGAGGGAGACGACTGCCTTGTGGGCATCGAGTCCACCGTGGTGGATATGACCGGCCCCACACCTATGATTTTGAGACCGGGCATCATAACACGGGAGGCTTTGGAGGAGGCTCTTGGAAAAACTGTTGAAACAGACAGGGCTCTCTTGGGCGGAAAACCAGGCTCGGCCAAAGATGCTGAGGGAAAACAAGAAGACTTCCAACCCAAATCTCCGGGGATGAAATACAAACACTACGCTCCCGAGGCGGAGATGGTAATATATCGCGGAGAAAGAGAAAAGGTGGCCTTAGCCATAGCCGAGGAAAAAATGAAGAGGCTTAAGGCGGGACAGAAGGTTGAAGTCATAGTCTTTGCTGAGGATAAGCCTTTGGAGGCGGCCCACGAATTTTTCGGCAGGCTTCGTGCCTGCGATAAGAAGGACGCCGATGTGATTTTGGCAGCTGCCTTAAATGAAGACGGTATAGGCTTTGCGGTGATGAACAGAATGTTCAAATCCGCCGGATATAATATAATTGAGATTGAATAGAGAGGAGATTTTACTATGGTTATAGCGATGGCCGCAGATCACGGAGGATATGCTCTTAAGGAAGCTGTTAAGGCCCATTTGAGAGAAAACCGGGAAATTAAAATAGTTGACCTGGGAACAGACTCGGAGGAGTCGGTGGATTATCCTCTTTACGGCAAAATTTGCGGGGAAGCGGTGGCTTCCGGCAAGGCGGATTTAGGAATAGTATGTTGCGGTACGGGCATAGGTATCTCCATAGCCGCCAATAAGGTGAAGGGTGTGCGTTGCGGGCTTTGCACCGACACGGAGATGGCTCGATTGACCAAGCAGCACAACAATGCCAACATGATAGCCTTGGGAGGAAGAACCACTTCCGAAGAGACGGCGTTAGCCATAGTTGACACATGGCTTGAGACGGAATTTGAAGGTGGCCGCCATCAGAGAAGGGTGGATATGCTGGACAGTATGTAGGTCAGCCGAAGCCACTTGTTGCAATAGTTTAGAATAAAGTGATATAGATTTAAGGAGAAGAAAATGGGAAAAGTTTTAGTATTCGATCATCCGTTAATTCAGCATAAGGTTACTCTCATGAGAAAAACCGACACAAACAATAAGGAATTCAGAGAACTGGCCAAGGAAGTGGTAACTCTGATGGGTTACGAGGCTACAAGAGACTTGCCCCTCATGGATGTGGAAATAGAGACTCCTATATGCAAGACTACACAGAAGATGCTTCAGGGAGAGGATATAGCCATAATTCCAATCCTGAGAGCCGGCTTAGGCTTTGTAGACGGAATGTTAGCTCTTTACCCCAACGCAAAGGTGGGCCATGTGGGACTTTACAGAGACCCGGACACTCACAAGCCGGTAGAATACTATTGCAAATTGCCTTCCGACATAGAGAAAAGACATATATTCGTAGTTGACCCTATGCTGGCCACAGGAGGCTCCGCTGTGGATGCCATCGATTCCATTAAGGCCAGAGGCGGAAAGAATATAAAGTTCATGTGTCTCATCGCTGCTCCTGAGGGAATTGCAACCCTTCAGGCAGCTCATCCCGAGGTGGACATATATATCGCCATGCTGGATGAAAAGCTTAACGAGCATGCTTATATCGTACCCGGCTTAGGGGATGCGGGAGACAGACTTTTCGGCACAAAATAGAAAAGCCCCGCTGTATAGGAAACACAGAGAGGAAAAAATATGGATGTTAAGAAATTGATTCCCGACACCGTGAGCAAATTCGACAATGTTTACGATGTGTTGAAGGAAAGAGGATTTATAGAGCAGTCCACCGACGAAGAAAAAGTGAGAGAGCTGCTCCAAAAGGAAAAGGTAAAATTTTACATAGGCTTTGACCCTACTGCCGACTGTCTCCATGTGGGACATTTCATGCAGGTTATCATCATGATGTACATGCAGAAGTTCGGACACACTCCCGTAGTGCTCATCGGCGGCGGCACCGGTATGATAGGAGACCCTTCCGGCCGAAGCGACATGCGTCAGCTCATGACGGTGGAAACTATCGAGCATAACTGTCAACAGTTCAAGAAGCTCTTTGACCAGTTCCTGGACTTCGATGACGAGTGGCAGTATGTGGGCAATGAGGGAGTTTTCACCCCCGGCCATGAAAATAAGAAGCCTGAAGAGGGAAAGGCTGTATCTGTCAATAACGCCAGATGGCTGAAGCCCCTCAACTACATAGAATTTATCAGGGAAGTCGGTTCACTCTTCAATGTAAACACCATGCTCCGAGCAGAGTGCTTCAAGCAGAGAATGGAGAGAGAAGGCGGCCTGACCATGTTCGAGCTGAACTACATGCTCATGCAGTCCTATGACTTTATGGTTATGGCTCGTGACTTCGATGTTAAGATAGAGTTCGGCGGCAACGACCAATGGTCCAACATTATCGGCGGAGTTGAGCTGACGAGAAAGGCTACAGGAAAGGAAGTCTACGGCATGACCTTCTCCCTGCTGACCAATTCCGAAGGGCAGAAGATGGGTAAAACCGCCAAGGGAGCTCTCTGGCTTAGACCGGAAAAGACTCCTCCCTTCGAATTTTTCCAGTACTGGAGAAATGTGGCCGATGCTGATGTAAACAAGTGCCTGAGAATGTTGACCTTCCTGCCTATGGACGAAGTTGAGAGACTTTCCACCCTGGAGGGAGCAGAGATAAACAAGGCTAAGGAAATATTGGCCTATGAGGTTACCAAGCTGGTCCACGGTGAAGAGGAAGCTCAGAAGGCCTTGGACGGTGCTCGCGCCGCATTTTCCGGAGCAGGCGATATGTCAAACGTGCCCCACACTAAGATGAAGAGGGAAAAGTTTGAGGGTGAAGGTATCGGTGTCATCAACCTGATTAAGGAATTGGGTTTGGTGCCTAACACCTCCGAGGGCTTCAGAACCATCGAGCAGGGTGGACTGACCGTGGCAGGAGAAAAGGTTACAGACAAAAAGCTGGCCATAACCTTAGATATGTTTGATGCCGAAGGAAAGCTTCTCATCCAAAAGGGCAAGAAGAAATTCCAGATGGTAGAGCTGGATTAAAATACATACCCCGAGAGTGAATTCATCAAAAAGGAGAAAAAACACATGGATATTAAAGCAAAAGATAAGGATTTCCTTGTATGCCCCTGCAAGAAGAAAACCAAGGGAGAATTAGAGGAAATAGTGAGAAAGAACAGAATCACAGATGTGGCTGTTTTGATTCAAACCGCCGATGCGGGAAATAAGTGCGGCGGCTGCCGTGAGGACCTGCAGCAGATAATAGACCTGGTGTGGGAAAAGGGAATGTAAACCCTTCCCCAAAAGGAAGAAAACGGAAGAGCAGGAGAGCAATTCTCCTGTTTTTTGCTTTGGGCCTGAAAAAGGAGAAAAAACTGAAAAAATTCACAAACATTTAGGGGGCAAAATCGCTGTCGGTATTGCTAAAAAGCGATGAATATGGTAAAATACCGAAGATGACTTTGTACATGTATGTAGATAAACTACAGATGAAAGGTGGTAAAGGATGATGAAATTCAGGGAAATACCCTATAATAGATATGATGTGGAACAGTTGAAGACCTCCATGGCAGAGGCTACGGAAAAGCTGAAGGCGGCCGGTAGCTACGAAGAAGCCAAGGAAGTTTTTTTGTCCGTAGAAAAGCTTAAGGACCACTGGGGTACATCTTCAACCTTAGCAGAGATAAGACATTCCATAGATACGAGAGACAGCTTCTATGACGCGGAGGTTTCCTTCTGGGACGGAGCAAATCCCGAAATAGAGGAATACCAGCAGGCTTTCAAGGAAGCCTTGCTCAAGACTCCCTTCAGAGGAGATTTTGAAAAGGAATACGGAGATTTGATGTTCCTCAATGTGGAGATCGCTCTGAAAGCATTTTCCCCGGAAATTATAGGGGACATGCAGGCGGAGAACGATCTGAGCCACGAGTATCAGGCTCTCATAGCATCTGCTCAGATTCCCTTTGAAGGAAAGAATTACACACTCTCTCAGATGACACCCTTAAAGACGGATAAGGATGATGAAAGAAGACTGGCAGCTTGGAAGGCGGAAGGAAAGTGGTTTAAGGAAAACCAGCCCGCCCTGGACAGAATCTATGACAAGCTTACTCATCTCAGAGACACAATGGGCAAGAAATTAGGCTACGAAGGCTATACCACTTTGGGATACTATCGCATGGGAAGAAACTGCTATACCAAGGCCGATGTGGAGAAATTCCGCAGCGCCGTGGTTAAATACATAGTTCCCGTAGCCGAAAAGATATTTAAGAAGCAGGCGGAGAGAATGGGCAAAGAATACCCCATGAGCTACTCCGATAACAATTTGGAATTCCGTTCCGGAAATCCCAGACCCAGCGGCACTGCCGATGACGTGCTTAAAGCAGGAAAGAAGTTCTACGACGAGCTTTCCCCGGAGACTTCGGAGTTTTTCAACATGATGTTGGACAGAGAGCTGATGGATGTGCTTTCCACAGAGGGAAAGGCCGGCGGCGGATATTGCACAGGCCTGCCCGACTATAAAGTGCCCTTCATCTTTGCTAACTTTAACGGTACTCAGGGAGATGTAGAGGTGGTTACCCACGAAGCCGGTCACGCCTTTGCCGACTATATGAACAGGGACAGAATTCCCGGCGATTATCGTTGGCCCAGCATGGAAGGCTGTGAGGTCCACTCCATGAGCATGGAATTCCTGGCATGGCCTTGGTCGGAAGACTTCTTCGGAGCCGATGCGGACAAATTCCGCTACAGCCATTTAGCTTCCGCTCTCAAGTTCATACCCTACGGAACCATGGTAGACCACTTCCAACACGAGGTATACGAAAAGCCGGAAATGAGCCCTGCCGAAAGACACGCACTTTGGAAAAAGCTGGTGGCAACCTATCAGCCTTGGATGAAGCTGGACGGAGACATCCCCTTCTATTCCGAGGGACAGGGCTGGCAGAGACAAGCTCATATCTATGAGATGCCTTTCTACTACATAGACTACTGCCTAGCTCAAACTGTGGCTTTACAGTTCTGGGCTATGATGCAAAAGGACTTCAAGAACGCGTGGGAACACTATATGGCTTATACTCGCCAAGGCGGAAGCAAAGTATTTACGGAGCTTCTGAAAAATGCCGGTCTGGACAGCCCCTTCGATGAGGCCTGCCTGAGAGGTGTAAGCGACGTGGCTCTCCAATGGCTGGAGGCCTTTGACAGCGACAAGCTGGTGTAAGGGCTCATGGCTGAAAAGAAAAAAGGCAAAAGAGCCTATCTGAATGACTTTCATGTCAACCTGAAGGGTGAATACAGCTACGAAGGAAAGCATCTGGTCTTTAAAGGAACGGAAGCCGAAAGCAAGGCTGCTGCCCAAAGCCTTATGCTTCTGACTGCCCTATTGGCCCTGACAACCCTGGCAGGAGGCTTCTTAAACGGAGCAGGTATTACCAACAGTTTTTATGTAATCTTACCCTATGTGATAGAGGTGGGAGGTTCGGGCTCTGCCCTGTGGACTGCCTTGTCCTTGGGAAGCAAGCCCTACAAGCTTAGACAGTATGTATATGACAGGACTGTGTTGAAGCTGCCGGGACGGGCTATGATCGCCCTGGTGGGTGCAGCTTCGGGCCTCATAGGCAATCTACTCTTTGTAATCCTTAACGGCTTTCAGGGAAAACTCTTGGCCACATTGGGATACATACTGCTTAAAGGAATTGCCCTTTTCTTGGCTTTTTACATAAAGGGCCGCGGGGAAGACCTGAAATATGATGTGGCTTAAAGGCAAGCCAATAAAATCGGTGTAAACGGAGTTATACTCGTTTAACATATTATCATTAGCTTTTATAAAATTTCACGAGCTAAAGGAGGAAAAAAATGAACAAGACAAAAAAAATCTTAGTAGCTGCACTTATACTCATGATGTGCTTCTACACACTTGCCGGCTGTACCGGTGGTTCATCAAAGAATGACACCCTGGTAGTCGGATATAGCAACTTCAACAGCAAGTTCTCCCAGTTCTTCTCGGAAACTGCTTATGACGAAGATGTATGGAAAATGACAGCATTGTCTCTCCTTCCCCAGGACAGACAGGGCGCTATCCTTCTTCACAGTAAGGACGGAGAAGTAGTTCCTTACAACGGAAAGGACTACACATACAACGGACTTGCAGACTGTGAAATCACAGAGCAGGAAGACGGAACCGTAACCTACGATTTCACCATGCGTGATGACGTTAAGTTCTCCGACGGAGAGCCCGTTACCGTAGATGACGTAATCTTCTCCATGTACGCAATGGCAGACCCTACCTACACAGGAACATCCACATTCTTTGCTGTACCTATCAAGGGTATGGCGGAGTATCGTGCAGGTATGGACAGCAGAACTAACCTGATTCTGGCTACAGAGAGAAAGGGCTACGAGGCCAACGATTCCTTCACACAGGAACAGTACGATGCTTTCTGGACAGCTTTCGATAAGGCCGGTGCAGATTTTGCCCAGTCCATCATCGACTACCTTGTAAATTCAGGCACCAATAAGGCTGAGGACTCCGTTGCAACTGCAGCTGCCAACTGGGGATATACCTTAAAGGATGATGCTACTACAGCTGACTTCTTTGCAGAAATGGTTAAAAACTACGGATATGACATTTCCGACAACGGAATCAATATGGAAAAGGCCAGCGATGGATTCACTTCCTATCTTGATGCAGCTTTAGGCGATAAAGCCGCCGAAATGAGTGCCGGTGTTCAGACAGGAAAGTCCGCTTCCAAGATTGCCGGTATCGAAAAGACAGGCGACAACACCCTCAGAGTTACTCTGACAAAGGTGGATGCTGCCGCAATCTATCAGCTTGCTGTTTATGTAGCACCTCTCCACTACTATGGAGATAAGACTCAGTACGACTATGAAAATGACAAGTTCGGATTCCCTAAGGGCGACCTTTCCCTGATAAAGAAAAAGACTACAGCACCTATGGGTGCAGGTCCTTACAAGTTCGTTAAGTTTGAAAACGGTACTGTAAGATTTGAAGCTAATGAAAACTACTTCCTGGGAGCTCCTAAGATTAAGTACATGAACTTCTTAGAAACACAGGATACAGATAAGTTAAACGGTGTAACTACCGGAACTATCGACATCACAGACCCTTCCTTCTCCGCTGATACCGTTAAGGCTATCGAAAAGGCCAACGGTGGTGAGCTTAACGGAGACAAGGTTCAGGTCAGCACAGTTGACAACCTGGGCTACGGATATATCGGTATGAACTCACATAACGTATCCGTTAACGACGAGCCCGGCTCAGCTGCTTCCAAGAACCTGAGAAAGGCTTTCGCTACCGTATTCGCAGCATACAGAGATGTAGCTATCGACTCATACTACGGCGAAGCTGCCGACGTAATCAACTATCCTATTTCCAACACTTCCTGGGCTGCACCTCAGACTACAGACGACGGATATAAGGTTGCTTTCTCCACAGATGTGGACGGAAAGGATATCTACACTTCCGATATGAGCGCAGAAGATAAGTATGCTGCTGCCCTTAAGGCTGCATTAGGATACTTTGAAGCTGCAGGCTACACTGTAAAGGACGGAAAGATTACAGCTGCACCTAAGGGCGCAAAGATGGAATACGAAGCAATGATTCCTGCAGACGGAAAGGGAGATCACCCTACATTCATGGTATTCTCCGAATCCGCAAAGGCACTTGAAACTATCGGAATGAAGCTCATCGTGAATGACTTTGCAGACGGTTCCGCATTCTGGGACAAGATTGAAGCAAAGCAGGGCGAGATATGGGCTGCCGCATGGGGCGCTACTCCTGACCCGGATATGTACCAGATTTACTTCTCCGGCATGAACGGAATGAAGGAAGGCGGATCCAACTACATGTACCAGATTGCCGACAAGAAGCTGAATCAGCTTATCTTGGACGCTCGTGCATCCTTCGACACCACTTATCGTAAGTCAGTATACAAGGCTTGCCTTGATATTATCGTAGATTGGGCAGTAGAGGTTCCTGTATACCAGAGACAGAATGCTATCGCATTTAACCCTCAGAAGGTAAACATGGAAACTATGACACCTGATATCACAACTTTCTATAATTGGTATTCAGAGATTCAAAACATTGAGATGAAATAGTCCGAAAGACTAAAAAGTTTCATATGTGTATAGGTAAAACCAGCGGCCTGAAGGCCGCCGGTTTTACTGTTATAAAGCTACATATCAAGGAGAAGCATCCGTGCTTTTGCTTGATGTGTAGCAAATTCTAACATCAGAACGGAGGATTAAAAGTGCGTAAATATGTACTAAGAAGAGTCCTTATTTCAGTGGTTATCTTATTTTTTGTAGCATTTATCATCTATGCTTTGATGAGAAGCTTGCCGACTTCATATATTGAGAGCATCGCTCGCCAGAAGTCCATGCAGCCTAACTCAAAGTCCTTTGAGGAATGGATGGAACAATTGACTGCAATGTATAACTTGGATAAGGAGATTGTACCAGGTTTCTTTGCTTGGCTGGGACAAGCGTTAATGGGGAAATTCGGCGACAGCTGGGTTTATACTGTCCCTGTAATTCAGAAATTCAATGAAACCGTATGGCTGTCGTTTACAATGGGGCTCATAGCCTTTTTCCTGGAGATTGTTATAGCAATCCCTTTAGGAATAGTAGCAGCCACAAAACAATACAGCAAAGCCGACTATACTATTTCCATAGTGGCCTTGGCGGGTATTTCACTGCCCACCTTCTTCTTTGCATCGCTGCTCAAGCTGTTATTCAGCGTAAAGCTGGGATGGTTTGATCTCTATGGCTTGGTCGGAAGAGATTTTGATACCCTATCAGCTTTCGGAAAACTGATGGATATGGGAAATCATTTGGTATTACCTATAATTACCTTAGTGGTAATCAGCATGGGTTCCCTTATGCGTTACACCAGAACCAATATGCTGGAAGTCCTTAATGCGGACTTTGTCCGTACAGCAAGGGCTAAAGGCTTATCCGAAAAAAGGGTTATCTATCATCACGCATTCAGAAATACATTGATACCCTTGATTACAATAATCGGCGGTTCTTTGCCGGGACTGTTTTCGGGAGCACTTATAACAGAAACCTTGTTCGGAATCACAGGTATAGGATATGTTTCCTTCCACGCCATGACGGCGGGAGATATACCCTTCTCCATGTTTTACTTGGTATTCATATCTGTATTGACCCTTTTGGGAAATCTGATTTCGGATATATTATATGCCGTGGTAGACCCACGAGTTAGAATTGCGTAGGAGGGCTGAAATGAATAAAGACGAAAAAGAAATGAAAAATACTCAGCCGGCACCTGCAAAAGAAAAATATTCCTTAAACGATGACCGACGTGTAAAGGTTCTCACCCCGGGAGCTTTAGTAGCCAAGAGATTCTTCAGAAACAGAATCGCCGTTATCGGTATGGCTATCTTGATATTCATGTTTGCCTTCTCCTTCATAGGAGGCATAATTTCTCCTTACGGCCAGAACCAATTCTTCTATCGTGAAGAAGCCCAGCGAAAAGAATTCGCTGCAGTCACAGAAAATAAGGATTTCCGTTACGCTACAAAGGACAGCGCTCGCTTTGACTCTGCCGTACAGGCTCAGACTATGCTGGCAGTAATCCAGTCCAAGGACGGCTTCAGCTATGACGGAACTCCCTATACCGTAAAGGAAGAAGGAAAAGACTTCTACAGCGTTTCCGTAAGAGGACAGATTGTAGGTATCGCCTTCAAGGATATAGTAAACTCCACCACCGGTGCGGACCAGTTCTCCTTTGAATTCAAGTATGAAGCACTGAAAGCCTTTTCCGGTGAAAAGGAGTCCTTTAAGGCTGACGGAGCAAAATATACCCTTGACGAGATGGGCAATATTTTGAAGGATGACAAAGAAGTAGCCTATGTCAGCCGATATATCGTTAAGGCTCTCATGCCGGATATAACCCTCACAAGAGACTTTAAGGATAAGCTGTTAGGCGCCATTGAGGCTGGAGAAGAGAAATTCTCCTATACGGATGCAAACCTTGTAATAGCAGATGAAGAGCCTGAAATGCCGGCCGGCACCGAAGGCACAACCGACGACACCTTGACTGTTATGCCGGATAGTGAGGCTGCTGTAGAAGAGCCTGCTACAGAGGATACAGCCACTGCCGAATACGACATCGTATACAAGGCTTCCAAGAGCACTTGGGAAATCCTTCAGTCAAAGGATACGCATAAGTATGATACCTATTCGGAACCCAGCGCAAAACACTGGCTCGGTACGGATAAATACGGTATGGACATGCTCACCCGTCTCATGTACGGCGGAAGAGTATCCCTACTCATAGGCTTCATAGTAGTTATTATAGAGACGGCAATCGGAGTAATTATGGGAGGAATCGCCGGATACTTCGGAGGTTGGGTAGACGGACTTATCATGCGTCTGGTAGACGTGTTCTACTGCTTGCCTTCCATGCCTATAATAATCATCCTTGGAGCAGCTATGGATGCTCAGCGAGTCGATCCGACCATGCGAATGGTTTATTTGATGCTCATACTGGGAATACTGGGATGGGCGGCTATGGCGAGAATCGTAAGAGGTCAGATTTTGACCCTGAGAGAGCAGGAATTCATGACTGCGACAGAGGCGACGGGTATCAAGGTTTCCAGCAGAATATTCAAGCATCTCATACCTAACGTAATACCTCAGCTCATAGTAAACTGCACCATGTCCCTTGGCGGTGTTATCATAACAGAGGCAACCCTTTCCTTCTTAGGTCTGGGAGTAAAATTCCCCTTCGCTTCTTGGGGTAATATCATCAACGATGTTAACAACACCTTCGTGTTGACCACCTATTGGTTCATATGGATACCTGCAGGCGTATTGCTGCTCCTCACTGTATTGGCCTTCAACCTGGTAGGTGACGGACTTCGTGACGCCTTTGACCCTAAGATGAAGAGATAGAAAGGAGGGATTTTGATGGCAAAGAAAAAAGACGATGGTTATTTATCTGCGAAAGAATCCCGACGCATAGCCAGGGAAAACCGCAAGATAACGGACCGGTTAGAAAAGCAATACAAGCGTAAGAACGTTCCCGAGAGTGAATATCTCACAGAAATGGGAGATAAGAGCAATGCTTTGGAAATCATAGATTTGCGTACCCACTTCTTCTCTGATGTAGGTGTGGTAAAGGCTGTAGACGGAGTATCCTTCAATGTGCCCATCGGTAAAACTGTAGGTGTAGTTGGAGAATCCGGCTGCGGAAAATCCGTAACAAGCCTTTCTATAATGCAGCTGCTTCAGCGTCCTCAGGGACAGATAGTGGGCGGAAACATAAAGCTTAACTTAGGCGAAAAGGCCTTCGACATACCCAAGGTACCTATCGAAGTTATGCAGAAGCTGAGAGGAAATCATATCTCTATGATTTTCCAGGAGCCTATGACCAGCTTGAATCCGGTACTTAGAATAGGTGAGCAGATTGAAGAGGTTATAGCTCTCCACGATGGCGAAGGAAAGACTGCTGAGGACATCAAAGCCAGAACCTTGGAGCTCTTGGAAATGGTAGGAATCGCCAACAGCAACGGCGTCTACTCCATGTTCCCCCACGAGCTTTCCGGAGGAATGAGACAGCGTGTTATGATTTCCATAGCTTTGGCCTGCAACCCTAAGGTAATCATAGCCGACGAGCCTACCACAGCTCTGGACGTTACCATTCAGGCACAGATTTTAGACCTGCTGAGAAGCTTAAAGGATAAGATAAATTCCTCTATCGTGCTCATCACCCATGACTTGGGCGTAATAGCCGAGATGGCGGATTTTGTGGTAGTAATGTATGCGGGAAGAGTAGTGGAAAAGGGAACGGCTCGGGAGATATTTGCAAATCCTGCCCACCCTTACACCATAGGACTTATGGCTTCCAAGCCGGTAGTAGGAAAGAAGGTAGACAAGCTTTACTCCATACCCGGTAAGGTTCCCAACCCTATCAACATGCCTAACTACTGCTATTTCAAGGATCGTTGCGAAATGTCAATAGACCGCTGCAACGGAGAGTACCCTTGCGTGGTTAAGCTCAGCGACACCCATGAGGTTAGCTGCTATCGCTACTATGAAGGAGAGGAGGGTGCAAAATAATGGCAGATAAAGATTATATCCTTCAAGTAAAGAAATTGAAGAAATACTTTCCCATAAAGGGCGGAATGTTCAACCGTGTATCAAACTATGTAAAAGCGGTAGACGGAGTAACCTTTAATCTGGAGAGAGGTACTACCATGGGCCTTGTAGGAGAATCCGGCTGCGGAAAGACCACTACAGGCAGAACCATTTTGCGACTTTCCGGCGACAAGACTTCGGGAGAGGTTCTCTTTAACGGAAAAGAAGTCTACGATATGAATGCAAAGGAAATGAGAGACATCAGAACGGAGATGCAGATCATCTTCCAGGATCCTTTCTCATCCTTGCAGCCTCGTATGCCCGTAGGCGAAATCATAGGAGAAGCAGTCAGAGAGCACGGCATAGTTCCCAAGGAAAAGTATGATGAATATATAGATGAAATCATGTCCAACTGCGGACTCCAGCCTTTCCACAAGGACCGTTATCCCCATGAGTTCTCGGGAGGACAGCGTCAGCGTATCTGCATAGCCAGAGCCTTGGCCCTGAATCCTGAATTCATCGTATGCGACGAGCCCGTGTCGGCTTTGGACGTATCCATTCAGGCGCAGATTATAAACCTGCTTAAGGACCTGCAGGAAAAGTACAACCTGACATACCTGTTCATTTCCCATGACCTGTCCGTAGTAGAGCATATCTCCGATACAGTTGGAGTAATGTACCTGGGAAGCTTGGTAGAGTACGGAAATACAGAGGATATCTTCAAGAATCCTCTCCACCCTTATACTCAGGCCCTGTTTTCCGCCATTCCCATACCGGATCCTACGGCAGAGCAGCACAGAATCGTCTTAGAGGGAGCTATCCCTTCGCCGGCAAATCCGCCGTCGGGATGTAAGTTCCACACCAGATGTGCCCAGTGCATGGAAAAATG
>JBHADF010000008.1:0-28310 GCA_041854955.1 Anaerovoracaceae bacterium
CTTACCTCACCATTTCAACCTTACCACAGCCTAACTGTTTCGGCGGTATGTTTCTGTTGCACTTTCCCTATAGTTACCTACGCCAGACGTTATCTGGCACCCTTACCCTGTGGAGCCCGGACTTTCCTCACGGCATACGCCGCGCGACTGTCTGCTCTACCCAAGAATATTCATTTATATCTATATTGGCTTATTCCGAAAAAAAGCTTACGAAGGTTATGCTGTAGGTCAGCACCATAGCTGCAATAAGAAAAATAACCAATATCTTTGCTGCAAGTTTTCTGTTCATATGTTATACTCCTATATCTTTGAAAAAGGATTTAAGTTCACTTTTGATTTGATGACTTCCACCTTTTCGTTTGTAAGCCTATCTTTTAGCCATGCTTCAACATTGTCCACGAAGATTTTTTCCGTGGCAAAATGTCCTAAATCTAAGAGATTTATGCCCAGCTCCTTGGCTTTTTGGGCACTGTGATACTTCACATCTCCGGTGATAAAAATCTGGCATCCATTGTTTATTGCAAGCTCCATAAATTCAGAGCCTGAACCAGTACACCAGCCTGCCTTTTTTATGACCACATCTCTGTCTCCCGAAAAAGAAAAAAAGCTGCTGTCAACATCTAAGGCTCTTTCTGCTATATCAATCATTTCCATCAGGGAAACTCCCTCTCCTGTTACCTCACCCATCCGGCACATGTTGAGAAAATCCCCCTCCATCTGCCTTATATGAGTAAAGCCTAAGCTTTTGCCGAGATAATCGTTATTACCTCCTGTCGCTATATCGAAGGGAGTGTGTGTGGAATAGACACTTATGCCCTTCTCTATCAGGCCTTTAATAAGGTTTCCCGTAACATCGTTAACGTCAATCACCTTAACACCTGAAAATATGAGGGGATGATGGGTCAATATTAGGTCTGCTCCTGCTGCGACAGCTTCTTCCACCACTTGTCTCGTAACTTCCATGGCGATCAAAAGCTTTGAGAAGTCTTCTGACAGCTTTAATTGCCAACCGGAGTTATCCCATTCCTCTTGGGTTGATATGGGAGCTATGCTCTCCATGATTTCAGTGAATCTATCTGCTTTCATCTATCTTCCTCATAAAATATTCCAGGTATTCAACTCTGTGCTTCTGAGTCCTAAGCTCCTTGAAGGTTGTTTTACTGCTTATGCTTTTTCTTTTAAGCTTTTCTCGTTCCTTGTTTAGCTTTAATGTAGCATATTCTTCTAACAGGGGTTCACTGCAATATAGCCAACTGAAGGGAAGCTCATATTCTATATCATCTTCATCCGTGCGCCGGTCAAAGCATCTTTCCGCAGGAATTACGGTCAGAATCTCGCATATGCGTTTACCCTCTCTTACAAGTCTCTCACCGGATACGGTAAAACCGTTTTTCACCAGCCAATATCTCAATCTGCCTATGTGGGTTCGCGGTTGCAATATCAGCTTTTTAAAAGAATAGGTTTTATTTAAATCCCTGCCGAGAATTTCTATCATGAGAATACCGCCCATACCGGCTATGACCACTGTATCCACTTCTCCTTCAGATAATACCTCAATTCCTGAGCCATGTCTGAAGTCAAAGTTTCCATGAGGGCAATACATGTTGCAGTCCTCCACTGCCTTTTCCAGAGAAGGTTTGCTTATATCCGTCAAGATTACCTTAGGCGATATGCCTCGCTCATACAGATGTATGGGCAAAAAGCCGTGGTCCGTTCCTATGTCAGCCACAGTTTCACCGGTCTCAATTTCCTCTGCTATATTTCCAAGTCTTTGGGATAGCTTTATCATTATTCCAAATAGTCCTTTAACTTCTTGCTTCTGGAGGGATGGCGAAGCTTTCTGAGAGCTTTGGCTTCTATCTGACGTATTCTCTCTCTTGTAACGTCAAATTCCTTACCCACTTCTTCCAGGGTCCTGGCTCTGCCGTCCTCCAGGCCGAATCTCAGCTTAAGAACCTTCTGCTCTCTGTCTGTCAAAGTGTCCAACACCTCTACCAGCTGTTCCTTAAGCATAGAAAAAGCAGCAGCCTCTGCCGGTGCGGGAACATCCTCGTCGGGTATGAAATCACCCAAATGGGAATCTTCCTCTTCGCCTATGGGAGTCTCTAAGGACACTGGCTCCTGAGCTATTTTCTGTATTTCTCTAACCTTATCCACGGTGAGACCCATTTCCTCTGCTATTTCCTCAGGAGACGGCTCTCTTCCGTAGGTCTGTAACAGCTGTCTGGAAACTCTTATCAGCTTGTTGATAGTCTCGACCATGTGAACGGGGATTCGTATGGTACGAGCCTGGTCCGCTATGGAACGGGTTATAGCCTGTCTTATCCACCATGTTGCATAGGTGGAGAACTTATAGCCTTTAGTATAATCGAACTTATCAACTGCCTTTATGAGGCCCAGATTTCCTTCCTGTATAAGGTCTAAGAACAGCATTCCTCGACCCACATATCTCTTGGCAATGGAGACAACCAGTCTCAGATTGGCTTCACAGAGACGCTTTTTAGCTTCCTCATCCCCTTCCTCCATTTTCTTAGCCAACTCAATTTCTTCTTCAGCAGTAAGAAGGGGGACCTTTCCTATTTCCTTAAGATACATTCTTACGGGATCGTCCACTGCAACCCCTTTGGGTATAGACGCCTCCAAGTCCATTTCCTGAGTTTCTTCGATGATGATATCCGGGTCCTCTCCCAAATCTACATCCTCGTCAAAATTTATTTCAAAATCGTCCGGAACTTCCTCGGAAATAATTTCGATGTCCTTTTGCATAAGCTTATCATAGATTTCATCTATCTGGTTTTTATCCAGCTCAGTATTTTCCAGGACATCTGCCATGGTGGAATAGGTCAGCTTGTTTTTACCGCTCTTTGCCTTTTCCAACAGAAGGTTCATTATTTCCTGAATCTTTTCCGGAGAAGCCGAAGTCTCTTGATCATCTGCCTGAAACACCTCTTCCTCTACCTCCTCATTCTTTTGCATGTCTTCTTTGTTCTCTTTCATTTTACTTTCCCCCCACATAATTTTTTATTTCTTTATCTATTTCCATCAGTTCTTCCATCATTTTTTTAACCGAGTCGCCGGTTCCGCTTTCCTCTGCCAAAGACAGCTTAACCATTATGCTTTCTCGCTTTTGCCTTGCCTGTTGGATTTTCCATTTTTTCACACATTCGCTGAGCACCGTCTCCTCATTGCCTGTAATGAGAATCTTATCCGCTGCTTTCCTGAGAATTTCACTTTCATCCGGGTCTAATCTCTCATAGACTTGATAAGGCTCAAAGCTTCCTTTTAGGCCATATATTTCAAAAATAAGGTTGACAACCTTCCGACTAAAATCACCTGAAAACATGGCGTAATTTTCCAAAAGCTTCTCCGTCAAGGAAGGGTTAACAAGGGCCAGCTTAATCATGGTTGCTTCCAATACCGAAAGTTTCTTTTCAGCCAGTTCCTCTCCCACAGATTGTCTGTTAAATGTCCTTTCCCTTTTATCAGATAAGCCCTCAACTTCTCTCCTTATGGCCCCTTCGGAAATTTTCAAATCCTCAGACAGCCTTTTCATATATATGTCCGCTTCTACGGGACTGAGGCTTTTCAGGATTTCAGAGGCTTTCTTCATGTAGTCTATCCTACCCTCGTCGGTAGATAAATCCCAGCCTGCCTTTGCTGCCTCCAGCTTGTATTCTATCATGGCAGGGGCCTTTTCAATCAGCTTTAAAAAGGCGTCCTTCCCTCGCTTCTTAATAAATTCGTCCGGGTCTTTTCCGTCGGTAACATGGAGGACTCTAACCTTCAAGCCTTCATTTCCAAGTATATCTATTCCTCTCAAAGCAGCCTTTCGCCCCGCTTCATCTGAATCATAGGCCAAAACCGCATTCTTTGTATATCTCTTTAAGAGTCTGGCTTGGTTTTCCGTGAGAGCTGTCCCCAAGGATGCTGTAACATTTCTTACTCCCCCTTGATACAAGGATATGACATCCATGTAGCCTTCTACTACCACAGTATCACCGGCTTTCCCTATGTCCTGCTTTGTAATGCTCAGCCCGTAAAGATTGTTCTTCTTCTGAAATATTCGATTTTCAGGAGAATTGAGATATTTGGGTTCACCTTTATCTATTATGCGACCTCCGAAGCCGATAACCTTGCCTGATGTGGAGATTATGGGGAAAATAACCCGATTTCTGAACTTATCATAGTATTTGCCCTTTTGTCCCTTGGAAATAAGCCCCAGCTCCAGCAAAATCTCCTCGTCAATTCCTTTTTCTTTGAAGTACTTATAGAGGGAATCCCATTCTCCGTCAGCAAAACCTATGCCGAATTTCTTAAGGATGCTGTCCTCTATTCCCCTGTTTTTCATGTAGGTATATCCGGCGTTTGCCTTTTCCGTAAAGGCTCTGTAGAAAAACTTGGCAGCTTCCTTATTTACCTCATAGTATTTTTCCAGCTGCTTTTCCCTGGGAGAAGAAAAACTGATTTCCAGCCCGTTTTCCTTAGCCAGCTTCTCGCAGGCTTCCTTAAACTCCAGATTGTAATATCTTTTCTCAAATTCAATCACATTCCCTGTGGCACCGCAACCGAAGCAGGTGAAAATCTGTTTCTGCTCGGACACCACAAAGGATGGAGTCTTTTCGTTATGGAAGGGGCACACGCCTTTATAGTTGGCTCCAGCTCGTTTAAGAGGAACCACCCTGCCTATAACATCCACTATATTTATTTGATTTTTTAAATCCTCAATAGAGTTTCCGGAATATGCCATGTGCTTCTCCTAACATCCTCACATACTTATATACTGCAAAATTCCCTTTTTTCTTTTTTATTTTTACAAATTTTTATATTATTTTGCCTAAAGACTCCATGCTTTAGGAACGAAAAGCTCTGTATATTTTGAAAGAGCAAATCTGTCCGTCATTCCCGCTATAAAATCCTTAACCGCAACCTTTACACCGTCTTGTTCAACTATTCTTTCCAGATCCTTGGGAAGCTGGTCAGGATTTTTCACATAGTGCTCATACAAGGATCGGATGACAACTTCCACCTTGTTTAAGTCCTCTTCTCGCTTTACATTGGAACTCTTATACACATTTGAGAACATAAAGCTGCGTAAATCGTCCATTTCATCCTTAAATTCTTTGCTTTGAATGATTTTGTCCCTGCCGTTGCTGTTTCTCACCACATCCATAACCATATTGTTTATCCGTTCTCTGTGACTGCGTCCAAAGAGAGAAAGGGAGCTTTCCGGAATGTGGTTTATTGATATAACACCGCTTCTCAGAGCATCATCTATGTCATGGTTTATATAGGCGATCCTGTCGCTTATCCTGACTATCTGTCCTTCCAAAGTATAGGGAAGCTCCGGGCCTGTATGGTTTACGATTCCGTTTCGCACCTCCTCCGTCAAGTTCATGCCTATTCTCAGCCCTGTGGATTCCAAAACATCAGCAACTCTAAGGCTTTGCACATTGTGTCTGAAGCCTTCTTCATGAATTTTGTCCAAAACATCTTCCCCATTGTGTCCAAAGGGCGTATGACCCAAATCGTGGCCAAGAGCTATGGCTTCCGTCAGATCCTCATTAAGGTTTAAGGCTCTGGCAATGGTTCTCGCAATTTGGGAAACCTCCAAGGTATGAGTAAGTCTCGTCCTGAAGTGATCACCTTCCGGCGCCAGGAAAACCTGGGTCTTGTGCATCAATCTTCTGAAGGCTTTTGAATGGGTTATCCTATCCCTGTCTCGCTGAAATTCCGTTCTCAAGGCACAGGGCTCTTCCCATGTGGCTCTCCCCTTTGATTGGCTACTCTTAGCAGCAAACTCCGAAAGAAGTTCAGTTTCTCTTTTCTCTAATTCTTCTCTTAAAAGCACCGAAGTACCTCCCTTTTTTATTGAAATTACAATCTAAATTCCTGTATGACCGAAACCGCCGGAGCCTCGTTCGCTGTCTTCTATATCCTCTGAAATTTCAAAGTCTGCTTCCTCATAGGCGGCAAAAACCACCTGGGCGATACGATCCCCGTTGTTTACCGTAAAAGGTTCCTGTCCCCAATTTATCAAGGGTACCTTCCACTCTCCTCTGTAGTCTGAATCTACAGTTCCGACTCCGTTGACCATGCCTATGCCATGCTTTATAGCCAGTCCGGACCGTGGTCTTACCTGAGCCTCTATACCCGGCGGAAACTCGGTATAAATACCTGTGGGCACTAAGCATCTCTCTCCCGGCATGATTACCATAGGTTCATCCAAAAAGGCTTTCAGGTCAGCTCCCGCAGAGCCTTTCGTGGCATATAAGGGCGTTTCGCCGCTTTTGCTTACAATTTTTACTACGATTTTTCCCATCTATGCCCACACCTTCTTCCAGTCAACCTGTCTGTCGGTTACGGCTACTCCCGTGTAGTTGGAAGGATCGCATATCTTAGCCTTCACCTTTTCCATGTGGGACATTTCAACTTCATCTATGGCGGAAACCACATCTTCCACCGTATAGGTCTTATTCAAAATAATCAGATTTTTTCCGTTGGCAAACATGCGGGCTGCCACATTTTCCTGAGAGAAAATATATCCCGCCTTCATCTGCTCCTTGGCCATGTTAAGCTCAGCCTCCGACACACCGCTTCTGTCCAGCAGGTCAAGCTCTTCCTTTATGCCTTCCAAGGCATCCTTTATCTTATCATGGGAAACGCCTGCATATATGTTGAAATATCCATCATCCTTAAAGGAGGATGCCATGGAAAATACGCTGTAGGCCAGACCTCTCTCCTCCCTTATGTTTTGGAAAAGGCGGGAGCTCATGGAACCGCCCATGATGCTGTTAAGCAAGGCTAAAGCGTGGTACTGCTCGTCTTCCAGGGCCAACCCCTTGGTGGCCAAACAGATATGGGACTGCTGTATGTCCTTTTTTATAACTCTGTAGGAAGGCTTATAGAGCACCTTATCACTCTTCTTTTCTTTTTTATCCTTTGCAAAATTTTGGAATTTATCTTCCAAGTATTTCAACAATTCCTCTTCGTTAAAATTGCCGGCTACGGAAACCACGATTGAATCAAGCGTGTACTCCCTGTTTCTGTAATCCACCATTACATTTCGACTTATGGATTTCAGACTTGTAGGTGTACCTATGATGGATTTTGCCAGAGGATTCCCTTTGAAAACCAGCTCTAAAACCTTATCGTGGGCTAAATCATCGGGCTGGTCCTCCACCATTTTCATTTCCTCGATGATTACCTTTCTCTCCTTAGTCATTTCTCTGGCATCAAAAACAGAATTGTTGAGCATGTCCAATATGACATCAGCTCCCTTTTCCAGATTGGAAGATATGGTTTTTACATAATAGCAAGTGGCTTCCTTGCCTGTGAAAGCGTTTATCTGCCCGCCTATCTTGTCTATATCCGCAGCTATATCGCGAGCACTACGCTTTTCCGTACCCTTAAACATCATGTGCTCGATGAAATGAGAAATTCCCGAATTGGTTTTATCTTCATCTATAGCACCTGCTCTTATCCATACGCCAAAGGATGCGGACTGAACATAATCTATCTTTTCCATGATCACTCTGACACCGCATTTCAGCTTTCTTATATCAATATTACCCATAATCTATATGTCCTCTTTCTTTTATTTTACCTTTTATATTAACATATTTTCAGTCTAAATGTATATGAAAAATCCGTGAATTTTTCCATGGAATATCCTCCTGAATAAACAAAACAGAGCACTCCATACTCACCCGGAAGTGCCCTCCTATCTCTAATATTATCCTGTTTACTCTTGGGTATGACCTGTTACAGCTTTGAAATTACATAATCTGCAAAATCTCTGCAGCAGGCACCATCCTTATCTCCGGTGACTACTACTGCCTTTTCTTCTTCGTTGCATATTTGTAAGGCGCTAAGCAGTTTATCCGCCTTCTCTATTTTTCCTATATGCCTAAGAAGCATCTCTGTAGCCTTAAAAATGCTGGCAGGATTGGCAAAGTCTCCCAAGCCCTCCTCTATCATTCTTGGGGCGGATCCGTGAATAGCTTCAAACATGGCATAGTTGCTGCCTAAATTAGCGCTGCCTGCCGTGCCGACGCCTCCCTGTATTTCCGCCGCTTCATCGGTTATGATGTCTCCGTAAAGATTGGGTAGTATGAATACGCGGAAATCAGACCTTATCTTTTCGTTTACCAGGTTTGCTGCCATGATGTCTATGTAATATTCGTCTACCTTGATATTCGGATATTCTTCACCTACCTTATGGCAGATTTCCGAAAACATACCGTCGGTCTTCTTCATGATATTTGCCTTCGTAACTATGGAAACTCTGTCCTTACCGTTGTTCTTTGCATATTCAAAGGCAGCCTTGGCAATGCGCTTGGTACCCTCTACAGTGGTTATCTTAAAGTCCATGGTCATCTTTTCGGGGAATTCTACACCCTTGCTTCCCAAAACATACTCGCCCTCTGTGTTTTCCCTGAAAAACATCCAGTCTATGTTCTTTTCAGCTATGGTAA
This sequence comes from Anaerovoracaceae bacterium, assembly GCA_041854955.1. Taxonomy (GTDB): domain Bacteria; phylum Bacillota; class Clostridia; order Peptostreptococcales; family Anaerovoracaceae; genus CAMENZ01. The sequence continues at coordinate 8,475 of JBHADF010000008.1, forward strand.
CCGGCCTTATGTTGGCAAATAAGTCCAGTTCTCTCCTCAGTGTAACATTGGCACTTTCCATGGTGCCGCCTTTAGGCGTAGTTGTGGGGCCCTTGAGAAGCACATCACAGCTCTTTATTTCCTCCAAAACATCTTCCGGCACGGACTGCTGTCTTTCCATTCGGTTCTCGATGGTAAGACCATGGATTTCCTTCAGCAGTATTTGCCCTTTTGAGATTTCCTCTCCCAGCAGCTTTTCAAGCACCCTTTTGGCCTCTTGCATTATTATGGGTCCTATTCCGTCTCCGGCTATGAGGCCTATGGTTATTTTATCCAAGCTGCCATAGTCCTTGGCCTTCCCGTTGTTTTCCAAAAGATCGGCTCTGGTGAGCTGCTCCCTTATAAGGCTCTCCACCTTTTCCAGAGCTTCCGATATATATTCTTCTCTATCCATATATTTCCTTTCACAGGGCACATTTATGCTATATGTTGCCCTTTCCCACGTATTTTAACAGGCCTCCCGCCTTGATAATTTCCATTTGCCTTTGGGTAAATTGGCAGCAAAGGCTTATTTCTTCCTTATTGCTTTCGTTGTAAAGGACGATTTTGCCGGCTTCCATACCTTTATAAATATCCTTTAAACTTAAGCTATCACCTTGGGAAACCTTTTCATAATCTTGGGGATTTTCAAAGGTTAGGGGTAATATGCCCGCGTTTATAAGGTTTGCAGCGTGAATTCTGGCAAAGCTCTTTGCTATGACCGCCTTAACACCCAGGTAAAGGGGCACTAAGGCAGCATGCTCTCTGGAAGACCCTTGCCCGTAGTTATTTCCACCTACGATTATATTGGTTTCCGCAGCCTTGGCCCTTTCCGGGAAGGTAGGGTCACACACCTCGAAGCAATATTTTGAAAGATGAGGGATGTTGGAACGATAGGGCAAAATCTTTGCACCTGCCGGCATTATGTGGTCTGTAGTTATATTGTCTCCTACCTTCAAGGTGAGCTCTGCGGTAAAGGAATCCTCTACGGGCTCCTTATCGGGGAACTGCTTAATGTTGGGTCCTCTTATTATCTCTGTTTTTGCAGCTTCCTCTTGATTAAAAGGCGGAATAATTCCGCTGTCATCGATTTTAAACAGTTCAGGCAGGGATACCTTAGCTATTTCTCCCAAGGTGGTAGGATCGGTTATTTCCCCTGCAAGGGCTGAAGCCACCGCAGTTTCGGGAGAAACCAGATATACCTTTCCGTCAGCTGTTCCGGATCTGCCTTCAAAGTTGCGGTTAAAGGTTCTAAGAGATACACCTCCCGAATTTGGAGCAAAACCCATTCCTATACAAGGGCCGCAGGCACACTCCAAAAGTCTGGCTCCGCTGGCCAATATATCAGTCAGAGCACCGCAATCCGCCAGCATGGTCAGCACCTGTCTGGAACCGGGAGAAACGGAAAGGCTCACCATGGGATTTATGGTTTTTCCCTTTAAAAGCTGAGCCGCTTTAAGCATATCGTAAAGGGATGAATTGGTACAGGAGCCGATGCATACCTGATCTACCTTTGTGCCCTTTAAGCTTTCCACCGTAACGATATTGTCAGGACTGTGGGGACAGGCTATCAAGGGTTTAAGAGCAGACAAATCTATGTCGATCACCTTATCATAGACAGCATCCTCATCGCTTTTCAGCTCTGTAAAATCAGTTTCTCTGCCTTCTGCCTTGAGGAAGGCTCTCGTAATTTCATCGGAAGGGAATATGGAGGTTGTGGCACCCAGCTCTGCTCCCATATTGGTTATGGTGGCACGCTCAGGTACGGATAAGGTTTTTACTCCTTCTCCTCCCCACTCTATGATGGCTCCCACTCCTCCTTTTACGGAAAGAAGCCTTAAGATTTCCAGGCTGATGTCCTTTGCCGTAACCATGTCTCTCAGCTTTCCGGTTAAATTCACCTTATACATTTTAGGCATGGTAATATAATATGCGCCGCCGCCCATGGCAACAGCCACATCCAGCCCGCCGGCACCCATGGCCAGCATACCGATACCTCCTCCTGTAGGAGTATGGCTGTCGGAGCCAATTAGAGTCTTGCCCGGCTTTCCGAATCTTTCGAGATGAACCTGATGGCAGATGCCGTTTCCCGGCTTGGAAAAATACAGGCCGTATTTTTGCGCCATGGATTGTATGAATCTATGGTCGTCGGCATTTTCAAAGCCCGACTGTATAGTATTGTGATCTATATACGCTACGGAAAGCTCGGTGCGAACTCGAGGGATTCCCATAGTTTCAAATTCCAGGTAGGCCATGGTCCCCGTAGCATCCTGGGTCAGAGTCTGGTCTATTTTAAGACCGATCTCCTCTCCCACTTCCATCTTTCCGCTTATTAAATGCTCCTTAATTATCTTTTGTGCTATTGTAAGCCCCATACTCATTATATCCTTTCTTCTGCTTCCATTATGCTTTTATATGCTTTTTCTATGTGACGAATTGCCAATTCTCTTACGCCTTCCTTATCTCTCGCCTTTAAAGCTGCATAGATGGCCAGGTGCTCGTCTATGGATTTCCTGGACCTTCCCGGTGCCTCCAAGGAGTCCTTTCTACACTTCCCCAATTTATGGTGAAGAGGCGAAAGTATGGTTTTATAGATAAGGCTTCCGCATCCGCTGAAGATTATATCGTGGAATTTAGTGTCCAAATTTCCTAAAACATCGCCCCTGTTTTCCTCTAGGGAGGCCAGCTGTTCATCTATGACGGCCTGTAAATCATCTAAGGCCTTTTCTGTCAGATTTTCCGCAGCCATGGCAAAGGCTTCCGCTTCGATGGCACGCTTAACATTGAACATTTCCTCTATATCCTTAGTGGAAATGCCCAACACCACATAGCCGTCATCTGCTTCCTCAATGAGCATTTCCCCCTTGAGCATAGGGATTACAGTGTTTATGGTCGCCACTCCTACGCTCATTTCCGATGCTAAAGTAGTTGCATCTATTACTGCACCCTGGGGGTATTTCCCTGTTAAAATATTATTCTCGATGATTGAAAACACCTGATTTACAAGGGATGTTTCTTTTTTATCCAACATTAAAAATCACCTCCGGTCAGTTCTGCAATTTTGTTCTCCATCTCTCCTGTGGACATGCTTGTGGTTCTTCCGTCAGCATACATATCATCTACCCAATCCTTCAGCTTTGCAACTAACTCATCATCCTTAGAAAGCTTCTTTCCCTCAGGCAAACGATAGTGGTCATTTATCCAGTAGGCTATTCCCGCCAATCCGGAGGTCTTGCTTACAGCCACTCCGGGGGCACGATTCAAGATTTTCTTAGTGTTAAAGATGTTGTAGATTTCCTCATTCTTCATGAGTCCGTCAGCGTGAATTCCCGCCTTTGTTACATTGAAGTTTTCCCCTACAAAGGGTGTCATAGGAGGTATATCGTAGCCCATTTCTTTTTTGAAATACTCGCCTATCTCCGTTATGACCGTAGGATCCATGCCGTCAAGAGAGCCTCTCAGGGATGCGTATTCAAAGACCATAGCCTCCAAGGGAATGTTTCCGGTTCTCTCGCCTATACCAAGCAGGGAGCAGTTAACGGCGCTACAGCCGTACATCCAAGCGGTGCCGGCATTTACTACGGCCTTATAGAAATCGTTATGTCCGTGCCACTCCAGCATATCACTGGGAACTCCCGCATAATGCTGAAGTCCGTAAATTATGCCAGCCACACTTCTGGGCAGAGCCGCACCTGAATAGGGAACTCCGTAGCCCATAGTATCACAAGCCCTTATTTTTACAGGAATACCGACTTCTTCTGAAAGCTTCATTATCTCGTTTACGAAGGGTACCACAAAGCCGTAAAAGTCTGCCCTCGTAATATCTTCAAGATGGCATCTGGGAACAACGCCGGCTTCAAAGGCATCCTTGATTGTGGCCAAGTAAAAGTCCACAGCTTCTCGCCTTCCCTTGCCCATTTTCTGGAAAATATGATAGTCACTGCAGGACACGAGAATACCTGTCTCCTTAATTCCCAAATTCTTAACCAGCTTGAAGTCCTCCTTTGAGGCTCTTATCCAAGTGGTTATTTCCGGAAATCTGTACCCTAATTCCATACACTTCTCGATGGCTGTCCTATCCTGCTTCGTATACACGAAAAACTCCGACTGTCTAATGAGGCCGTAGGGGCCTCCCAGCTTTGACATCAGAGAGTAAAGGTCTACTATTTGTTTTACGGAATATGGAGCCATGGACTGCATCCCGTCACGGAAGGATGTGTCCGTAATCCATATATCCTCCGGCATATTCATAGGCACCCTTCTGAAGTTGAAGGCTACCTTGGGCACTTCTTCATAGTCGTACATTTCCCTGTAAAGGTTGGGATTTTCCACATCCTGAAGAGAGTATGTGTATGTTTTCTGTTCCAGTAAATTGGATTTTTTCGATAATTCTAACATGTCTTTCTCCTAAGCTATACTTCACCACAATAAAGTATTAAATATACTTATGTTAGTATATTATTTTTGGCCTTCACAGTCAATTCTTTTTTTATAATTGTTCTAAAAATGTTTTTTTGTCAAAGGTCGGCTTCATCAGCCTTCTATGGTAAAGAAAAGGTGCAAAATATGTATTTCATATCCTGCACCGAGATCTTTCTTTATTTTCTGTTTTAAAGGCTATTCCTTCTCATATTCCCTTGCTAATTTTACGCCTAAGCGGAGGGCCTCTAAATTTATTTCCTCCATTCCCTTGGGAACATGGTTCAGCACAGCTTCCTCAACAGATTCCTGCTTAGCTGCTTTTAAGATTTCATTTACGGCACCGCAGGCTATTATGTTGGCTGTCATAGGCTTTTTAATAACATCCGTAGCAGAGCTTAATATGGGCAGTCTGTATACCTGATACTTTGTAAAAAACTCCTCCGGAACGGAAATTTCCGAATCCACCACTACTACTGCTCCGTTTTTAAGAGAGCCCTTGTATTTCTCAAAGGATGCCTGAGTGAGAGAAAGCAACACATTGGGGGTACCTACCTTGGTATATGAAATGGGTTCATCATCAATTATGCACTCAGCCTTGCACAAGCCTCCTCGAGCTTCCGGCCCATAGGACTGGGACTGTACGGCCTGACGCTTATCCTGAAATGCGGCCTCTGCCATAATGATGGTGGCCAGTATGACTCCTTGACCTCCGGAGCCTGTAAAACGAAGTTCTACCTTGCTCATTTAACATCTCCTCCACATTTCTTTATTATATCCATATACATATCTGTATATTCCGGCTTACCTTCTGTTTTTGAGAGATTTCCTATGATGGTTTTTCCTACAAGTTCTTCCGCTGTCATGGATTCCGCTTTTTTAACATCTACACAGTTATCCCTCTGCCATTTCAACATGTCCACAGCATCTCCCTTTTTGTTCTTTCGACCGTAATATGTAGGGCAGACGGAAACAGCTTCAATTATGGAACAGCCATGATGGTTTATGCCATCTTCTATGAGCCTTGTCATCTGGGGTGCATGGTAAGCCGTGCCTCTACCTGTAAAGGTGGCTCCGCAAGCTTCTGCCATTTTGGGTATGTCGAAGGTGAAGTCGATGTTTCCGTAGGGAGCCGTAGTCCCCTTCTCTCCGTGAGGTGTGGTAGGTGAATATTGACCCCCTGTCATCCCGTATATGTTATTGTTAAATACGATAACCGTTAAATCAATGTTTCTCCGGCAGGCATGTATCAAATGATTTCCGCCGATGGCCGTCGCATCTCCGTCACCGGTGATTACGATAACATGGAGCTCCGGATTGGCCAGCTTTACACCTGTGGCAAAGGCTATGGCTCTTCCGTGGGTTGTATGAAGGGTATTGAAGTTCATATAGCCGGCTGCTCTTGATGAGCAGCCTATACCTGATACGATTACTACCTTATCGGGATCCAGATGACAGTGCTCGATGGCCTGAGCCACATCTCTCATCAAAATTCCATGGCCGCAGCCGGGGCACCATATATGAGGCAGTCTATTGACTCTCAGAGTTTTTTCAATCAATTTGCTTGCCATATCAATACACCTCCCTCACACGGTTAATTATATCGTTAGGCGAAATGGTGGTTCCGTCTATCTTTCCGAGGAAATCCACGGGGACTCTGCCTGCCACTATGCGCTGAACCTCCAGAAGCATTTGTCCGTCGTTATGCTCGGCCACTATTATATGTCTTAGATGAACATTGTCCTTTATGATTTTAAGCAGCTGCTCTTCGGGGAAGGGCCATACGGTAATAGGTCTGAACATTCCCATGCGGATAAAATCCATGCCTTCCGTAGATTCTATAGCTCCCTTAACAGCTCTCGCAGTGCCTCCATAGCATATTATCATAGCCTCACAATCATCGCATTTAAATTCTTCCCACTGCTGTATCCTGTCTCTTCTTATTCTTATCTTGTCCAGCAGGCGTCTTTCCTGCTTGTCGGTTATGTTGTTGTCGTTGGTAGGAAAGCCGTCCAAATCATGGAAAAGTCCTGTTACATTGAAATGGTCTCCTTCACCGAAGGGTGCAAATTCGGGTACATAATTTCCTTCAGATACAGCATAGGCTAAGGTTCCGTTGGTTTCTCTGTCTATTCTTCGATTGGAAATCTCCAGCTCTTCTGCCGGTATCAGCTCACAGCCCTCTCGAAGATGGCCGATAATCTCATCTAAGAGGAATATTACGGGTACTCTGAATCTTTCTGCCATGTTAAAGCATCTTACGGCCAAATTATAGCATTCCTGTACTGAAGAGGGTGAAATTACTATGACCGGGTGGTCTCCGTGGGTTCCCCATTTGGATTGCATCAAGTCCCCTTGGGAAGGTGATGTGGGTAAGCCTGTCGAAGGGCCTGCTCGCTGCACATCCACTATGACTATGGGAATTTCCGCAATGGCTGCATAGCCTATGTTTTCCTGTTTAAGGGAAAACCCCGGACCTGAGGTTGCAGTCATGGCCTTCAAGCCGGCTACGGATGCACCTAAAGCTGCTGCGATACCACCTATCTCATCTTCCATCTGTATGAATTTCCCTCCTACCTGAGGAAGGCGTATAGCACTTCTTTCGGCTATTTCAGTAGAGGGTGTTATAGGGTATCCGGCGTAAAATCTCATACCTGCCGTAATTGCCCCCTCCACAATCGCTTCATTCCCCTGTAAAAGTTGGAATCTCTTCTGTTCCATCACTCTTCCTCCTCAAGCCATATGGCATAATCCGGGCATCTCAACTCACAGAGCCCGCATTTAATGCAGTCCTCTTCGCTTTTTAGGGTGCTCTTTTCCTTCACAATTTCCAAAACCTTCTTGGGGCAAAACTCTGCACAAATGCCGCAGCCTTTGCACCACTTCGGGTTTATTACCAGCCTTTTTGTACTTCCCATATATCCACCTCGCACAGAAATAAATGTTCTTGTATAAATAATAGCACAGCCTTTTACTTTTACAATATTTGAGGGAAAAAAGCACTTTTTACATACAATTTGCTTTACTGTGATAGATATATAAAAAGGTAAAAGAAAGGAGCATTATAAAAGGTGAACCTTCCGATTCACCTTTCCTTTAATGACTTAATGCCTGTTATATGCTCCCATAGGGAATAAATTTTCCTGCTCGGTCATTTAAAATCCTATTCTGTTTTAGAGCTATCTTTCCCTTTACTATAACCCAGTCTATGCCTATGTTAGGTTTAGAAATGTCCTGAAAATCAGGCCCGTCGGCTATGGTTTTCGGATCGAAAATTGTTATATCTCCGTGAGCTCCCAAGGATATGCAGCCCTTCTTGCCCTCCATACCCAGCCTTTTAGCCTGCTCAAAGGACATTTTCTTCAAGGCTTCTATCAGAGATAAGCGGCCTTCTTCTCTAACATATTTTCCCAAAACTCTTGGGAAGGTGCCTGCTGCTCGCGGATGACCGCCACCGTGATTTATTATACCGTCGGAAGCTACCATACCATTCTTATTGGCTATTGCCATGGCGACTTCTTCTTCGTTCATGACAAAAGCTACTGCTAACATATCCGGATATTCTTCACGAGCATGGCGGAAAATCTCCTCGTCGCAGAAAACATTCTTATAGGGCTCATCGGTGAGCATAATATCCGAATAGTCCTTGTGCCAAGCCTCAAGGCAACCATCCTCGAAAACCGTAGAGCCTATCATGGTACAAAAAGCGTTGTAGGGATAGGTATCATAGTTGAGCCGAGGATTCCTCTCCATAGCTTCATTTATACAATCCAAACTCTCCTTCATTTTCCCAAGGGCGGAGCAGGATACAAGATGGGAAATCTGAAACTTCTTATCTATAGAATCCTGTATGGACACCATTTCTTCTATGGATGCTATATTATCGGCACATTCGTCTCGGTAATGAGCGGCAACCAGCAGATTACTGTCTTCGGAAGCATGGGTGGCAAACAGGATTTCATCCAAGGTTATGCCCGGGTCATACTCTATTCCAAAGGAAATGCCGAAGGCTCCGGCAGCTAAGTCTTCCTTTATTTTCGCTCTTATGGCCAACCTTTGCTCTTCATTGGCGGCTTCATAGTGGCCGATACCCAGCAGCTTATTCCTATAGCTGTTATATCCGGACAGCATTACATAGTTTACGGGGCTTCCTCCCAGGCGCTCTATAGTTTGGCGAAATTCAGCCACACTTTGGTGCATAACTCCGCAATTTCCGCCAACACAGGTTGTTACACCCTGCTTTAGCATCATCTCTGCAATCTGATACTTTTCACCTTCCCCTGCAAAATCCTCCTCGTGCATATGTATATCTATAAATCCGGGCGACACCACTCTATCTTTGGCGTCGATTACCTCCACCGCCGGCAAAATATCCTTACCTATATAGGTGATTTCTCCATTTAAAATGCCTATATTGGCTTCTTTTAATCCATCTTTTTCAAAATCCGGATATTTTCCGTTGATTATAAGGATATCTAACATATTTCCCCCTTTCTTCTGCTATGTGCTCATTGTATATAACAGAGCCCGATACAAAGGTACCGGGCTCTTCAAGTATTTCTAGGAATATGCTCCTATACCTATCACAACGCCTATTACCATGAATACGCACTGTACCAGGAACATCATGATAAACAGCTTGGTTACAAACTTGTACCACTTGTTTAATCCCAGTCCCATGATTCCGCAAGCAGTTGCACAGGATGTAGGCCAGAACATGTTGGAGAATCCGTCTCCGAACTGGAAGGCAACTACTGCCATTTCACGAGTAACTCCTACCAGGTCAGCTAAGGGAGCCATTATAGGCATCATTACGATAGCTTGTCCCGAACCGGAAGGTATGAAGAAGTTTATAAGATTCTGAACAATAAGCATTCCTATTCCTGACAGAGCCGGAGGAAGCATGCTTACCATGTTTGCCAATCCGTAAACTACTGTATCGATTATAGCGCCGGCTCCCATTACCATGGAAATACCTCTGGCAGCTCCTACCAATATACATCCGTAGATTGTAGCTCTGCTGGATTCGATAAAGGTATCGGCGATTTCATTTACTGAGTACTTATTGATAAGGGCTGTTATTACGAAGGCTACGAAGAACAGAGCGGCGATTTCCGTCAAATACCATTCGAACTTGATAATTCCCACAACTAAGGCTACAACCGTTAATGCGAAGCCTACCATGGAAATCTTCTGTGCTCCGGTAAAAGGAACGCTCATACATTCTTCTCTTGTCATCAGTCCGTCAATGTCTTCATGTACACCGTACATAATAGATTTTGTAGGGTCTTTCTTTATCTTTAATGCATATCTCATTACGTAAGTGACGCTTACCGCCAGGAACACTACGAAGGCAGCCAGTCTGAATAAACTGATATCACCGGCGGCCAAAGGAACTTCGGCAACCTTGGAGGCAACTCCTATGGTGAAGGGGTTCAAGGTAGCCGCAGCAAAGCCGGTAGCTACGCCCACATATACGATAGAGCCTCCCACTATTCTGTCATAGCCCAAAGTGATTCCTATTACTATGAATGCAGGGAGAAGAGCGTATGTCTCTTCATACATTCCGAAGGTAGTACCGCAGATGGCGAAGAATGTCATGAAAAGAGGTATTATCAATATGTCTCTCTTTCCGATCATTCTCAGCATAGCGCCTGTCATAGCATTGAGGGCACCTATCTTTGACAAGAGGAATACGTAGCATGAGGAGAATAAAATGAAGAATATAATGTCAGCTGCCTCAATGAAGCCCTCAAAGTAAAGAAGGAAGAACTTCCAAGGTCCTACAGGGCTACTCTCAATCACCTTGTATGTGCCCGGAATTACCTGCATTCTTCCCGTCGTCTCATTGAGAACTCTCTCAAATTCACCTGCGGGAACGATCCAAGTAAGGATGGCGCAGACTACCATAATGCCGAACAAGAGCACCATGGCATTCATGTTGTTAAGGGAAAATTTCTTTTTTTCCATAATTTCGTCTCCTTTTCATATTTTAGTATAAATCCGTGTTAATATTCTGTAGAATATTTAACTTATCATTGATTATAGCTAAAAAATGAGGATTTGTAAAGCAATATCGCATAATTCCTTTACAGTTTCATCACTTTATCTTATTAAAATCTTCACAGCCCTTTCAGGTACACCCTCATCCTTTTTTCTTATTGGCTATTTGTGCCCTCTTCTTTTCCATTTTTGTTCTGTATTCTTCTTCTTTTTTCATCCTTTCCTGAGCCTTTTCTTCATCGGTTTTAGACCAGGGAAAGGATTTGTGGATAGCATCATAGGCAAATCGATAAATGACAGCCACTGTGAACGCCGCGACTACCAATATCATAAATATAATCCTGCCTGTCATCTTATAGGCCAGGTAGAAACCTGCCGCCGACAGTATGGCTATCCCGTAAACATTATTTTTCATTTCTTCTCCTGACATATTATCTATGGCCACTACCGGCACAGATGGATTATTACTTCCCTGTAAATTTTTTCGGTTTTTTCCAAGGATTCCGCAGATATCCTTTCATTCGCCTCGTGAGCCGTAACCGGGCCGGGGCCCATTACAACTCTGTCCCCGGCAACGAAGGATGCCTCTGAAAGTCCTACAAAGGCTCTTCCCTTTTCACCTGTTATTTTCTCAAAGAAATCTACCAGAGAGCCATTATTGGCAAAGGACTCCACATCATTGATTATTTCAAAAGACGCATCATATTGTGAAAGCCGGTCTTCTACGGTTTCCTTTATGAGTCTGTGTTGGGCAAGGCTGTCGCTTATCCTGAAATCCAGATACACCACGGTTTTGTCAGGCACCTTGTTTATAGCTTCCCCACCCTCAATGATACCTATATTCATAGTTGTGTAGGGCACATCGAAGAGCTTATATCTTTGATCCCGCAGCTTTTCCTCAAAGTCCATCATATCCTTCAGAAAGCTTACAGCATTCTTATTTGAATTTTTCCCGTCTATTGGCGCACTTGAATGGGTTGTTACACCTCTAAAGGTTATTATATATTCCAAAAGTCCCTTGGAACCCACACGAGGGATTAAATTCGTCGGTTCACAGATTATCACATTATCCGGCATTTTAATGCCTAAATTTAAAATATCCTTTATGCCGTTAAACATTATTTCTTCATCATAGGTCCAGATGAACTGTATTCCCTTTGTAAGCTGTGAGATGTCAATGTTTTCCAGAGTCGCCAAGGCTGCAGCTATGCCGCCCTTCATATCACAGGCTCCCAATCCGTATAAGAATCCATCTTTTTCCGTAAGGGCGAAGGGGTCCGTATTCCAGCCTTCTGTTACGGATACCGTATCCGTATGGCCTATAAAACACACAGCCGGCTCTTTTTCCGTAGAGGCTGTCAGTACTTCTTTGCCTGTCTCCCAATTCAAATATCTCTCTACGGTTAGGCCTTTACCGCACAAGAAATTCTCTATGTAATCCATTATTTCTTTGTTACATCTGTCTTTTATGGTATCTATTGCCACTAAATCCCGCAAAATATCTTTAGCTGTCATAACCGCCTCCTTTCGCTTCTTTTGAATTTATCTGTTAAAAGCTTCCTTCAAAGCCCGGATATTCTTTTCATCGGAAAATATCTTGGCTATCTGCAGTCCTATAACCTTTGCACCGAGTCCGATGGTTTCATGGGCCAAGGGGGTTTTCACCGAATCGGCAAAATCTCTCGTATGTATAGGTGTCCCCTCAGGCACTATTTGAAGAGTCGGATGGAAGGTAGGACATACCATGCTCACATTTCCCGCGTCTGAAGAGCCGAAAATATTGTCGGCGGTAGTGCCTATTTCGATTCCGAGTTCACCATATACATCTTTAAGTAAACCAAGTCCGAAATCGTTGTTTTTCAAGTTGTCATAAGGCATATCTCTCTGAGCCTTTATGAATTCCGTCTGGGTAGCTATGGCTGCACCCCTTGCACAATCGTCAACCTTTTTAAGCAGACCGTTGAGGTATTCTCTCTCTAGGGCTCTTACATAAAGCTCTATGGAAGCATCTTCCGGCACTATATTAGGGGCCGCTCCTCCATTTCTGTATACTCCGTGTATCCTTACATCGGGGGTTACATGCTGTCGGAGCATATCGAGAGCATGCATCATCAGCTGTGCCCCGTTTAAAGCATTCCTTCCCTCCCATGGGGCTGCCGAAGCGTGGGCCGCCTTTCCTTTGAATGTGTAGGTATAGCAGTCCAAGGCCAAAAGGGTGCAATAAAGCAGGTTCGTATCATACATGTGTATCATCATGGCCATATCATAGGGGTCAAAGACGCCCTTTTTAACCATTCCGCATTTTGCACCGTCCGTTTCTTCTATGGGTGTTCCTATGATATGAATATCGCAATCCAATTCGTCTTGCAGTTTGCTCATGGCGATGCCTGCCAGAAGACTTATGGAGCCGCTGACACAATGGCCGCAGGCATGGCCTATCTCCGGTAAAGCATCGTATTCCGCCATTATAGCCACCTTATATCTATGTTTTCCCGTACCATAGGTGGCCTTAAAGGCTGTTTCATAACCGGCAAAAGGATATTCCGTTTCAAAGCCTTTTGCCTTTAAAAGCTCTACCATCTTTCGGGAGCTTTCATATTCCTGTCCGGATATCTCAGGATTGTCGGCCAAATCATCATTTAGCAAAATCAAATCTTGTAAGTTCTTAGCTACTTCTTCCTGAATTCTCTCCTTTAATTGATTGTAGTCCATCATTTGTTTTTCCCCTTTCCGCTTTCCATATCTTGAAAAAATTAACAGTGATAAATCCTATGACTAAAAAGCCCATATATCCCTCTGCAGGAAACATATAAGCTACCACATTCTTAAATCCGAAGAGGCCCAACACATAGGCTAAAAGAGCAAGCACCACAATTTTCTTTTTCTTGCCGGGACCTTCCTTTATCTTGGTGGTACTGCTGTAGAAATTGCTTGTAGCCGAAGAATATACGGCCGCAAAGAGCAATATCATATAAAGAGTTCCCAAGAGGGGTGAAATCCGCATGGCATATCCCAACATAGGCATATCCGTCACCTGCGTATATCCCTGCTCCCTGTGGAGTGCCAGAACTATTACGATAGCCATTAAGCCCAGCATTATGCCTCCCATGGCGGCACCCCACATGGCTGATTTTTTTGACTTTGCATTGATGGCGGATTTGGCCACAAAGGCTATTATAGACATCATATTATAGGATATATACAGGGTAGCTCCTAAAATCCAATTAGCCGCTACAGGGGAAGGCTCCGGCTCCGCTTCTATTCCTGAAGGCTTGAAGTTCCAGAAATTAACCACTATAGCTATAACTATCACTGCGCCGAAAAGGAGGGGCATAAAGAATTTGAATACCTTTGAGATTCGCTCAAAATCTCCCAATACAGTGGCGATAACCAGCAACGCAATTATTATCCCGCCTATAGGCACCGGGATTCCGAACTGTTGATTAAACATGGCGCCTCCCGCTGCCGTCATGGTTACCAAAACGGTAAAGAGCATGGCCGCCATAAAGTAGCTTATAAAGTTGCCTATGAGGTGATTGTCCCCGGGTACTATTATTTTACCCATATCTGCGGTATTAAGCTTTAGAGCTATATATGCAGTCATCAGTCCCGTTAAAGTAAAAAGCAATGCCACAAAGCCGATTCCTACGAATCCCAGCTTGCCGAAAACCCCGAAAAACTGCCAAATTTCTCTCCCGGAAGCAAAACCGGCCCCCATAATCGCACTAACGAACATGAGGGCCACATTAAACATGCTTAGTTCAGTGGAATTTTTCCTCATCGGATCTATTTCACTCCTTCAGAACCAGCTTCGCTCTGTGTCTTGTATGCCAAGTTTTTAATTTCTTCTCTGTTTGCAGCCAAAGTATCTCCGATAATGTTGAAGGTGCCTTCCAGATTGGTGAACATTTCTCCGAAATACTTCAGGTTCAGCTCATCCATCTTTTCCTGCATATCGTAGAGCATCTTGTCAACATAGTCATAGGTCTTCATTTTCAGCAAGCGGGCGTTGAGCTCTGCATCTTGGATAATCTCAGCTGCCAACTGTCTGGCCTTCTTGGTGATGTCATCGGTCTCAATGAGATATTCTGCCTGCTTTTTAGCCTCTCTTATAATTCTCTCATATTCGGATTTTGCATCGTTTAAGATTCTGTCTCTCTCATCCTTTATCCATTTCGCCTGCTGTATATCATCGGGTAAGGCCAATCTCACCTCTTTAACTATGGCGAAAAGATCCTGAGTTTCCAACATAACCTTGCTGGTCAAAGGCAGGGATTTTCCCTCCTCTAACAAATCTTCCAATTCATCCAATAAATCTAAAACCTTTGTCGTATCTTCCATCTTACCTTCCATTCTTCCTTTCATTATATTTAATACATAGGGCGGAACCAACATGGAGCCGTCTCCCCCTAAGGAAATAACCTGTTTAGCCATAGTTGAGCTTATGAAGGAATACTCCACGTCGCTCATGAGGAACAAAGTTTCTACGCCCTCCTTGTAAAGGTGCCTGTGAAGCTGAGCCATCCGGAGCTCCATGTCCAAATCTCCTACACCTCTCAGCCCTCTGATAACCACATTGAATCCATTTTCGTTCACATAGTCAGCCAGGAGTCCCTCGCATTTATCTGCGGTGACATTGGGCATATCCGCAGTAACATGGCTTATCATGTCCACCCTTTCCTCAAAGGAAAACATGGTGGTTTTTTGTAAATTTACCGTCACGCCTATGACGACTTCATCGAAGATCTTGGAAGCCCTCTCTATAATATTCAGATGGCCCAAGGTCAATGGGTCAAAGGCTCCCGCGTACAACGCCTTCGTTCTCATAGTTCCTCCAATACACACCTGTATTTTACCATAAGCCCTTGATCTAATCAACCATATATTGTAAATCCAATGGTTCCATAGGATTTTTCTTTCAATTTGGAAAATCCTTCAATTTCATCGGGAAAAGCTTCTCTTGAGTTGTGTTCGGCCAATATTATGCCCTCCTCGGCCAAGAGCCCATATTCCCTTATCAGCTGAAAACATTTTTCATAGTAGCCTTCTCCGTAGGGAGGATCCAGAAAAAAGATATCTATCTTTTCTCCCCGTTCTCCCAGCCTGGCCAGATTTCGCTCAAAATCTCCCACCATCGTCTGAGACCATTCCTCCGCCTTGCACATTTCAATATTTCTCTTCGTCAGATTTATGCTTTCTCTGTTGTTGTCGCAGAAGTAGCATAAATCCGCACCTCGCGACAAGGCCTCCAGTCCTAAATTCCCTGTGCCGCAAAACAAATCCACGCAGGTTGCTTCATATATGTAGGGGGAGATGGTGCTGAAAATGGCTTCCTTCACCTTTTCGCTGGTTGGCCTTATATCTTTGTTGGCAGGCATTTCCAGTCTTCTGCCCTTAAAATCTCCCGTTATTATTCTCATCTGTCTTTCTCCTTGAAGTCTTCTGTAAAAATTTCTTCTTAATTCTGTCTACAGCCTGAGGCTTATGCCCTCTCCGAACATTTTCTTCACTCGCTTCATAAGCTCTTGGTGTTCAGGATTCTTAAGCTTCGGATCAGTCTTAATAATTTCTTTGGCCACATCCTTGACCTTGTCCAACACGTCTACATTCCTCACCAAATCGCTTATATTCAGTTCCGGCAAACCGTGCTGTCTGGTACCGAAAAGTTCTCCCGGCCCTCTCAGCTTCAAATCCTCCTCAGCTATGACAAAGCCGTCCTCGGTACTGCACATTATCTCATTTCTCTTTTGAGAAACCTGACTTTCCGAATCGCTTATGAGTATGCAATAGCTCTGATGGGATGAACGGCCTACCCTACCTCTCAGCTGATGAAGTTGAGCCAAACCGAAGCGTTCGCTGTTTTCGATTACCATTACGGTAGCATTGCCTACATCTATGCCCACTTCTATTACCACAGTTGACACGAGCACGTCTATGTCTCCTTTTGCAAAGCTTTCCATAATCGAGTCCTTGTCCACCTGCTTCATTCCGCCGTGAACAAGACCTATGCGCAAGTTTCTGTACTTGACCCTTAGTTCATCATATATTTCCTCTGCAGAGCGGCACTCCAAGGCTTCCGACTCCTCTATCAAGGGAGCCACCACATAGGCCTGTCTGCCTTCCTGAACCTTGCTCTCTACAAAATCATATATCTTATCTCGAACAAAGGAGTTTCGTAAAAATGTCCTGATGGGTTTTCTTCCCTTGGGCAAAGTATCGATGACGGAAATGTCCAAATCTCCATACAGAATCACTGCCAAGGTCCTTGGTATAGGGGTTGCTGTCATGACAAGTATGTTAGGGTTCTCTCCCTTGTCTGCTAACAGGCTTCTTTGGTTTACGCCGAATCTATGCTGTTCGTCGGTTATGACCAGACCTAAATTCCTGAAAATCACATCCGGCTGTATAATTGCGTGGGTCCCCACTATTATATCAACCTTACCCTGCTCCAAAGCCTCCAGCAGCTCTCTCCTCTCGCCTGCCTTCATTGCACCGGAAAGGAGGCCGCAGCTGATGCCTAATGCCTTAAAATGCTTTTCAAAGGTGGCAAAATGCTGTTTTGCCAAAAGCTCTGTGGGGGCCATCATCACCGCCTGAAAGCCGGCTTTGACCGTCTTGTATATGGCCAATTCCGCCACAGCGGTTTTTCCCGAGCCCACATCTCCCTGGACCAGTCTGTTCATAGGCTTTGCAGAGGCTAAATCCTTTTCTATTTGGGCAATAACCTTTTCCTGCCCCGATGTCAAATCAAAGGGCAGCCTTGCCCTAAAGGGTCCTAAATCTATATCTTCAGGAATTACCACTCCTCTTTCATGGGCAGTATGTCCTTTTTTTATGTAGAAGAGGCCGGTCTGGAGCACTAAAAGCTCCTCGAATATAAGTCGATATCTACCTTCAGCCACAGCCCTTTCATAGAGGGGAAAATGGATGTTTTCCACGGCATAGGCCGGGCTGCAAAGCTTGTTTTCGGTTATGATGCTTTCCGGGAGCCATTCCTTTAGTTCAGGAATAGCTTCTCTTGCCTCCTGAGCCATGGAGCGCATTTGGTTTTGGGAAATTCCCTCGGTCAAAGGATAAACAGGAAAAAGACCCCTTACATCCTCCGGAGCACCTGTCTTGTGAAACTCCGGATGGGCCATCTGCCGCCTTCCCATATTCATGGTCAGCCTTCCGAAAATGGTAATCTTATCTCCCTCTTTAAAGTAGTTGTTCAGGTATTTGGCATTAAAAAATACCAGTTCCACAGACCCTGTATTATCTTCTGTAAGGACGCGAAGCACCTGTTTTCGGCCATAGGGCATCCCTGTAAGTTTTTTGGTAACCACAGATACTTCCAGAAGGACATCCTTGTCGAAGGGCGCCTGAATTACGGAAACTGCTTCTCTTCTGTCCTCATATCTGCGAGGGAAAAAATAGAGAAGGTCTTCTATGGTTCTGATATTCAGTTTTTCCAAAATCTCACTTCTCTTTTTTCCAACTCCTTTCAGAGTTGTCAGGCTGTCAGTTAACTTCATATCTTCTCTCTATTAGAAGGTCCCTCAAGGCAATTTTCTTTGATTTTACCCCTACGATCTTCATATCTATCAAAAGGGCTTTGTCCGACAGCATGGGCAACAAATCCGCCTCTATGCTATCCATAACTATGGCTGCCAATTCCTTAATGCTGGAGCCGAATTCGGTTATCACAAAGAATTCGAGAAAATACTCATTTTCCCGCTCCTCTGCCTTTATATGTCCTATGAGTTCACCGTGGGAAACTCGCTTATCAAAGCCGCCTAAGATTTTCCCCTTTTCAGAGGCCAGTAAAACCTTTCCCTTTGCCTTGGCCACCGCTGCCAGTATTACAGAGGTAAACACCATTCCGTTTATTTTCAATGTGCCCTTTGGGTTAACTCTTTCCAACGACATAATATCCTCCCGCAAAACATCTGCTCTTTAAGGTATTTTACCACATCGGCATCGGCTTTGCATTGGTTTTTTTATCTTGAATGGTCAAGGCCATGGATAAAAATAGTGTACTGTCACAGTCAACTCGGATACAAAACTGTGGGGAATTGGACACCTTGGAGCTCTTTCCCCACAGTGCATGAAATTTCGGAGGCTATGGCAAGTCGGCAGAGACCCTCGAACTGTGGGGAAAGAGAGGTTTTCGGGATGTTTCCCCACAGTATTTTAGTATATCTCAAGACTAAAGTTTACCGGTAACCTAAATCCGGACACAAAACTGTGGGGAATTGGACACCTTTGGGCTGTTTTCCCACAGTTTGGAGCTATTTGGTGGCTCCTAAGAGGGGGGTGCGGACAAAACCCTGAACATATATGGGTGCTCTGAAAGGAGCTAATTTATGTATTCAATTAAACAATGAAAAAGCACTCCAGGCATTTTGCTTGAAGTGCTTTAATTTCGCCTAACCTACACGGTAGTTTAGAGTTCACTTTTTCTAACCTACACGATAATTTGGCTTTTTTTGCCTCAATTTAGCATGCTTTCTGCGTCTATTTCCGATAAATGGTAATGTTCCTGATGTCAGCATTAATAAAGCATATAGAGGCATATTACTTCCATCTCCCGTTTTTGGAACTTCTTCATTTTGGTTTTTCACCGTTGTATTTCCCTTTGGATTATCGTGATTTCCCGGTTGTAACGGAGTATCTCCTTGCGTCGGATCATCATTGGTAGCCGCTTTTTTTATCATGATTGTGGATTCAGTCTTTCCGTCATCAAAGTTCACGGAAATCTTGTGACTGCCCACAGCAAGTTTTTCCAGTGTGGCAGCTTTCAGTGTTACTACCGTACTGCCCGACTTTGCTTCATAATCTGTTCCCTTTACAAGTACATTACCGTCAATTTCCACTGTGGTGAAATGACTGAAGCAGGTATCATCGTCTTTACTTCGCTTTACGATTACTTCAAAATCCTTTCCACTGCCTTTCTTCCATGATGCGTCGCTTTTTATTACCGTATATACAATTCCAGAATATCCAATTCCGGGTACTGCCGGGATTTTTCTATATCTTACGATTACGATCTTATCTGCATCCATCTTTACGTCGAGAACATTTGCCAATACACCTGTAACCGCTCCGTTTACAGTCACCTCATCAATTTCGTAACCTTCATCAGGTGAGAAAACAACTGTTTCAACGCTGTTTTTCGGCAGATTCGTTTTCCCTGCCGATACACTGCCGTGACCACCGACTACCTTTGTTGTGAGATCGTAAGTCGTAGGTATGACAACTGTACTGGTCAAGCTTTTTTGTAACACTTTGTTCGATAAATATTTAACTGTAACGAGCCTCCATCGGTGTTAAATAGTTATTGTATGAATGAGGTCGAACATAATTGTACCAGTTGATATATTTCATAGTAAACTCATCCATCATTTCAACACTTGA
>JBHADF010000009.1:0-11482 GCA_041854955.1 Anaerovoracaceae bacterium
AAAAAGAATTATGTGATGCACATGGGTGTGTACCCGAATTGACGACAGTAATGACCTTTGATGCATTTGTGTATCATAATTTAATTTTACCTTATGAACCGAGTATTGCTAATCATTTTTCTGTACCTCATTTTGCGAGTAGAGGTATTTGTTTAACAGATCCCCCGCCACAGAGGAAAAAGAATAAAAATGGCGATATGATCTTTAACCCTCTATATAGCAAAAAAGATGAACTTACTCACTATGTAACGAAGAAACGTCAATACTACTGTGCCACATTGTCAGAGCTTGCTCTTCAAGTAAAAGAGGGGCGGGATTCTCTTATCAAGCGAGCAGCAGCACGATTGAATCTGTTCTACGATTCTGTTTTGATTGATGAGTTTCAAGATTTCAGAGAATATGATTACGAACTAATCGTAAGGCTTGCAAAATATTTAGATAACATATTGCTTGTTGGTGATTATTATCAACACTCTGTTTCTGCTCGAAATAACACAGGGAAACCATTCAAAACTCCAAAGGGCGATGTCTCATACGCTGATTTTGTAGACGGTGTGACGAAAGCCGGGTTTGAGGTAGATACAACTACTTTGTCAAGATCTCGGCGCTGTTCTGCAGATGTATGCAATTTCATAAGCAGCAAATTGGGGATTGGCATCATGTCAACCGGCGACCACGAAGGGCGGGTAGCATGGGCTGATGATATGGCTAATGATGTGTTGAGAAATAATAAGATTACCAAACTGGTTTATAGTGAAGCTGCAAGGTATTCGTTTTCAGCCGTAAATTGGTCATACTCCAAAGGGGATACCATGGATTGTGCTTGCGTAATTCTAACAAAGGATTTTGAAAAACTTGCTGAAGATGACTTCTCGATCAAAAAAATATCCATTTCTACACTAAATAAATTGTATGTTGCCATGACACGTAGCCGTGGTGATTTGTACTTGATAAAATCGTCAACATTTAAGAAATTGCAGGATGCGTATATCAGAGGTTAGATGTGCTTAGTTATTTTGGCATATGTAGAACTTCTGCAAAAAGTAGAATTAGCTCCGCAGGAGCGCAGCCGATTTCTCCGAAATTGGCTGCGCACCGTTGGCGCTGTTCCTCGTAAAAATCGTAATAAGGCAGTCACGACTTTTGCGTTTTTTTCTGCTTAAAACTTTTCTCGCAATAGGCAGTTGGGAAGATCCACTCCATAGCCATGGTGCGAAGATAGGCACTAAGATTATCCGTGCCGGACTCCATCATTCGCTGCTTGATGGCAGCAAGCTCTTTTTCGTCTACAAAGAATTTGACCTGTATCGGTCGTTTGCGATTTCTGTTATCCGGCAAAGATACCGCCCTCCGAATTTTGAATATGCTCTCTGATAGTTGCTTCGTGTTCTTTGCAATAAGCATAACTATTCCGCATAAAATCCTCGATACTCTGACTCTGGTACATGGCATCCAGCGTGTCCAAAATCGGTTTGCCATCCACCACCATATCGAAGAAATAGGGGTAGATGCAGCCGCCGTTCTCTCTGGGGAAGTAGGGATTGATGGAACTGAGTCGTTCATCCTTCATCACAGACTCAACCACCATTTCACTCAAAATCCATTTGAGTGATGGGCGTTCATATTCGTCGTAACTGTCTCCGAACAACCCATTCCATACATGGAACCAAACAAAATGTATGATCTCGTGTATTCCACCACCGATAGCGCCTCTTTCGCTGTTCAGATAGAAAGTATCATAACAGCGTTCTTTTAGAAACCGTGGCTCAATGGGATTCAAGCTCAAATTGCACCGTATGTCGTTAAATAAGTTAGCACAATCCACGCCAAAAGCATCCGATAAAGCTGCTGTAATCTGTGGCTTACAAGCGTTCCAATGGCGAATATATAAAGCTACCTTTTCATTGATCGTATCTTCTAACTTGGCATAAACGGCTCGCAATGTTCGCTCAATGTATTCGTTCCTCTCGGAGAAAGGCAAACTGATAGCATAGGCTTTATCAAGCTGCGGATAGAAACGGTATAGGGGTTCAGACCAAAAGGCTGATTCGGCTTCGGTCTGAAAGTCCATAATCCGCTGAATCATATAATCAACGCCCGGATTTACAAATTCAATGTCCATAGTCTTCTCCAATCAAAAGCAAAACGGATTTACCACATTCTCCGCCCCGAACACTTTTATCGCCATTCGATACATGGCTCTTGCGTGGATACGGTCATGCCAGATAAAACGGCGCAGGACTTTACGCAGTGACCAATCCTCGCCATAGCTGCCTTTTTTGACGGTATTTTGCAGAAAATCAGGGTTAGATTCAAGCGATTCAAATCCCCGCTTGCGGCATTCGTATATGTTGCCGTCATGATCGGCATCCACAGCAATCTCCGCAAAATAATATGTATTCACATTCTTTGTATGCTCGTACATTTCATCAGCTGAGTGCGGAACTTTGCCGTAAAAGGTCTTGCGTTCGGGAGCAGCCGTTGCATTCTTATCGGGAACAGAATCATACAAGGCAAGAAAATCCTGCGCTGATTTCAGCGCAAGTGCCTTTAACTTTTTATATTCTTCTGCTGTCAGCGGTGCTTTTTCACTTTCAAAAAGCACATCAGAGTCCGCGTCGCAGATCGCAAGCTCGGAAACCTTTTCTTCGATGATGGCGATATCCATGCTTGTTACTGCTTTTTTGCCGCACCATTTGAGATAAGAGCATATTTCTGCTTGCATTTTCCGGACAGCGGCTTCCAATGTTTCTCCGCGGGTGTATGCACCTACAAAATCCACCGCATAAAGCAAGGTGTCTCTGCCGTTATGCTCCCATACACAGTTGATCGTCATATGGTATCTCTCCAATCGTCTGCTTCATGATAATAATTGAACCTGATCTAAAGGCTGATATTCCGTGACCACTTCGAGATGCGCCTTTAAATCGCCATTCAAAACGATGGCGGCATACGTCAGCAGGTCATTGTAGATCAGATCGTCAAACGTGCCCACCCGTTCGTGTGTACACACAGTATAACACAGCAATCATTCTATTTTCAATAGGCGCGACGGAAGTTATCGCCATTTAGCAATATTATTTTGTGCTAAAATCTGATTTTTCGATTCTTACAGTGTCAATCATACTCTGCATCGAAATACCCACCTATCGACTTTACGGGTTTGAGGGGTATTTTGCTTGACCACAAATATACGCACTCCCCAGCGAACGGTATCCGCTATGCAGCGATTCGCTGTTTCACAAAAGAACCGCGCAAAGGCGATAACTATTTCACCCTTTTCGTTATCCTTGCTTTACAGCGCAAAAAACAGGTGATTCTCAACCCTTAGATGTAAAAACAGGCGACAAACCGAAGTTGAGTGCCGCCTGTTTTGTTGTCCAATCCTGCTTGGCAGATGCCGATTTTGTAGTTTTCTCAAATTACTGTCTTATCGGCACACGGCATATGAGCTGCTTTTACTTCGCTCATCTGAATAACCTCCTTTCTTAAATATGTCATAGCTAAATTATACAAAACCGAGGGTCATAATACAACTTGATTGTGGGGAATTTAAAGACTTTCCTTAGTCAGACCCTTCAGGAAAAGGGGCAGCATCTTTTGGGAATACTGACACAGGGAATAGTTGCCGTTGCACAGACACCAATCGTACATTAGACCTCTTTCGTAGACGGCATAGGCCTTGGTTATATCGTTAATAGACAATTCTTCTTTGAAAATGCCAAGCTTCTGTCCCTCCATGGTAATCTGACGGAGGAGGCGGTAGTAGGTTCTGTCTGGCTCCAGCAGATGGCGCTCTCCTTTTGTTATGAGCTGGGTGGAAAAAAGCCGGCAAAGGAGAGATACGCTCACCGTATTTTCAATCATCAGGAAAAGCTCTTGATTTATGTATATAAGCTTGTCTATGGGGGAAAGGGTACTGTCCATGGTTTCCATTATTTCTTCGTACTTTTCGTCAAAGAGATAGGAAAGGGAGTTGAGCAGCTCGTCCTTTCCGCCGAAATAGTGGTAGAAAGAGCCTTTTGAAGTGGAAGAAGCCTCCACGATATCGTCTATGGTGGTGTTGTCGTAGCCGTGCTCGTAAAAGAGCCTCCATGCGGTAGAAACGATTTTACTCTTTGTACTGTTAGAATTTTTCTTCATTTTATTTTTCCTCCAAATTTTAGTATGGAATATAGTCTAATGGATATAACCGTTAAAATAAGCAGTTTATGAATACTATTCTATATTAAATTTGATAAAAAGTATATAGTTAATTCCATATTTATTACTAAGGAGCATTGTGTTAACATTGACCTATGACTAAGAGCCGGTTGGCCGGCAGCCATCAGAAAGAGAGAAACGAGGTAGGAAAATGTTCAAACTGGCAAAATATATAGAACCGGATTTTACGGAGAAAAGGTTTGTAGAGGCACCTGATGCCACCTTGGTTCCGGCCGCGAAAAGGAAGGCCGCACCTAAGGGCTTCCATGCCACATCCATTTTCCCCGAGTATTTCAAGATAGACGGAAAGTGGCATTTGGCAGAGGACAGCAGAATGGATTCGGTTCCTGTTTGGGACGGGGAGAAAATCCGTGTGGTAGAATTCCGTAACATTAAGGAAGGCGATTTGGTGGTAGTAGGGAGAAATGAAGACTGCTCCCAGGGAATCTATGTCCACGACCAATGTTGGGAAAAAGAAGAGGAACAGCATAAAAATACCTTTGCCTTCAGACAAAACCGTTCCAGAGAGACATCCTTTACCAGAGATTATAAGGAACTGGTGGAACTCTTAAAGCACGAAAAGGAACAGGGGGGCTATGTGGTTTGGGTCCTGGGACCTGCCCTCAGCTTCGATGTGGAGGCGAGACGTATTATGGGAGAACTCATAGGGCAGGGCTATTGCCAGGCGGTCTTGGCAGGAAACGCCCTTGCCACCCATGATTTGGAAGGTGGATACATGGGTACGGCTCTGGGCTGCGATATTGAAAATCAGGAGCAGCACTACATGGGCCATTACAACCATCTCGATACCATAAACGCCATAAACACCTACGGCTCCATACCTGAATTTATAGAAGGAGAGGGCATAAGCTCCGGTATAATATACAACTGCGTAAAGCACGATGTGCCCTTTGTCCTCAATGGTTCCATCAGAGATGACGGCCCCTTGCCTGAGGTCTATGAACACGCATATTTGGGGCAGGATGCCATCCGCTCCCATGTACGAAGGGCAACTACAGTCATAGGCATGGCCACCATGCTTCACACCATAGCCACAGGCAACATGACCCCTACCTACCGAGTATTGGAAGGGGGCCAAGTCCGCCCTGTATATTTCTACATGGTGGATGCCTCCGAATTTGTTGCCAACAAGCTCAACGACAGAGGCTCCCTTGCCGCCAAGGGCATAGTCACCAATGTGCAGGATTTTATGAGAAATTTGAGCGTCGGTTTGGGATTACAACTTTAAATATATGTAAAGGGAAAACCCTCTTTTAGTGGATGTACTACGGATGAAGCCATCACACGAAAGAGGGTTTATTCTTTTGTATGATTTTTTGTTGACAATCATATACAAAAGGAGTAGTATGAAATTAAGTTAGCCAAAGCTAACCGGGGCTGTATAAATTGCCTTCAGGTGTATATAGATAGGAGGAGCAGAGTGCGTTTGGAAGTAAGGGGCATAAGGAAATCTTTTGGGAGCGGAGCCAACAGGGAAGAAGTGTTAAGAGGAATCAATACGGTCATAGAAGAGGGCAAAATTGCCGTTCTGTTAGGCCCATCAGGCTCGGGAAAATCCACATTATTAAACATTATAGGAGGATTGGAAAGTGCTGATGAGGGAACAGTGACCGTGGGAGGATTTCACATGGAAAAAATGAAGGAAAAGCAACTTTCCCTCTACCGAAGGAAATATGTAGGCTATGTTTTTCAAGCCTATAATTTGGTGCCGGATTTGACGGTTAGAGAAAACATAGAGGTTGGAGCTTATCTTACCGAGCATCCCCTGGCCGTAGATGAATTGCTTGTTACGTTGGGATTGGAAGAACACAAGCACAAAATTCCCAGCCAACTTTCAGGAGGCCAGCAGCAGCGGACGGCCATAGGTCGAGCCATCGTGAAAAATCCGGCTCTTTTACTGTGCGATGAACCGACAGGAGCATTGGATTATAACACATCTAAAGAGATATTGAAACTCATTCAGGATGTGAACCGAACCTTTGGAAATACTGTGATAATCGTGACCCATAACTATGCCGTTGCAAAAATGGCGGATCAAGTCATAAGAATTAGGGATGGCCAGGTGCAGAGCTGTTCATTTAATGAAGAGAAGATTTCTGCCGATGAACTTGAATGGTAAAGGAGCAAGGCAATGAGAAACCCTTTGTTTAAAAGATTACCGCGAGAAATTAAGGCAGATTGGAGTAAATTTGCTGCACTGTTCCTTTTTTTGACTATTACCATAGGCTTTGTGTCAGGATTTTTGGTGGCAGACCATAGCATGAAAAACACCTATGAAGAGAGCTTTGAAAAATACACAATTGAAAATGGACACTTTATACTAAGCGAGGAAGCGGATGAAGAACTTATTGAGGCAATAGAGAAGAAGGACCTGACGATATATCATCTTTTCTATAAAGAAATGGAATTGCAAAACGGTCATGATATAAGGATTTACACCACGAGAGAAAGTGTCAATATGACGGATCTTATGGAGGGGGCGTATCCGAAAAAAGACAACGAAATCGTTATTGACCGCTTATATGCAGAAAATAATTTGCTTCATCCCGGAGACGATCTGAAGATAGAAGGAGATAGCTTTAAAATAACAGGGACTGTTGCGCTTTCCGACTACAGTGCCCTCTTTAAAAATAATAGCAGCCTTGTGTTTGATGCTAATAGGTTTACCGTGGCACTTGTTACCGAAAAGGCTTTTGACAAAATAAGTAATAAAGGGTTAAAGTATTGTTATGCGTGGGTGAATAAAGACACGACCCTTTCCGATGGAGAGCAAAAAGAAAAGGCGGATGAAATAAAAGAAATTATAATGAATAAGGCTTTGCTGACGGATTTTATGCCGAGACAGGATAATCAGGCCATAAATTTTTCAGGAGAAGATATGGGCAGGGATAAAATTATTATGGAGTTTATCCTGTATATAATAATCATCGTGCTGGCTTTTGCCTTTGCCGTTACCGCAAAGAATACAGTGGAGAAGGAGGCATCTGCAATAGGAACTCTCATGGCATCGGGGTACAGCAAATATCAAATGATTTTCCACTATATGATTACGCCTCTGGTTCTTCTTTTTACGGCTTCCGTAGCGGGAAATGTTCTAGGCTATACATGGTTTAAGGAGGTCATAGCACGCCTTTATTACCATAGCTATTCCTTACCGAGATATCGGGTCCTGTGGAACGGAGAAGCTTTTTTTCTGACTACTGTAATTCCCTGTATGATTCTTTCGGTCATAAGTTTTCTGGTAGTTGAACGAATGATGCGAATAACGCCTTTAAAATTTTTACGCCATGAATTGAACCGTAGAGGTGATCATAAGGTTCGGAAGCTAACCTTCGGAGGGATTATACATAGATTCAGACTTAGAGTTATAGGACAAAACAAAGGTATATATGCAACCTTAACAGCAGGTGTGTTTTTAGCAGGTTTCCTTCTGATGTTCGCCACCATGTTCGTACCCATATTAGCGAATTTTAAAGGCTTGGTTAAGGAATCGAAATTTGCCGAATACCAGTATGTCTTAAAAATGCCTTTGGAAACTGAAACCGAAGGAGCGGAAAAGTTTGCGTTAAAGGTTTTGGAAAATCAACAGGGAGAAGAGATTACCGTATATGGCATAGAGGAGAATTCATCCTACGTGAGGCTGTCTCACGAATGGAAAGATGTGGAGGAAGGAAAAGTCTTCATATCAGATAGCTATGCTGAAAAATATGGCACTGAAATCGGAGAAAAAATAACCTTGCAGGAAAAGTACGGAAAGGGGAAATATGATTTGGAAGTTGCCGGAGAGCAGGTATATCCTGCTGCCTTAAGTGTATTCATACCGTTGAAAGAGTTCAACAGAATCTTCGGGAAAGATGAAACGTACTTCACGGGATATTTTTCGGCAGAAAAAATAGGAGACATAGATGAAAGCTATATCTCCACGATTATCACGGAGAAGGATCTAACGCTGGTTGCAGACCAGCTTGAGGACTCTCTGGGAGGAATATTCTATATATTTGCCGCCTTTGCGACCATACTTTTTATTTTGATAATGTATATTCTTTCCAAGCTGATTGTGGAGAAAAACTCAAGGAATATTTCCTTGGTGAAAGTATTAGGATATAGCGAAGGGGAAGTTGCCCGCATATACAATATGGCTACCGGCATTGTGGTTTTGGCGGCGGTAACAATAACGTTGCCCCTATGCAGGATAGGAACGAGACTGATGTTTTATACTATGATGCGTCAATTCTCCGGTTGGCTGACTTATTACATGCCCCACAAAATAGACTTACTTATCGTGACCATAGCAGCGACATGCTATATCGTGGTTTACTTTATCGAAAAGGGAAAGATTAAAAAAATACCTCTTTCCCAAGCTCTGAAAAATATAGAGTGAGGGAAGCTTCCCCGGAGCAAACCCTTAATTTTGCATACCGTTTGCCAAGAGTTTTATACCGTTGATTTGGGCAAAACCTCTGACTTTATAGCAGTAGGTTTTGTCTTTTTTAGTTGTGTTGCTTTAGAGGCAGTGGATATTTCCTTCGCGCAGTAAGATATATTAAAAAAGATAGTGATTTTTTTGTTAATATGTAGTATAATCTTTGGCGTATGATTATATAAACTTTAGAAAGGAAGGTCTCACAAGATGAGTCAAAAACATTTACCGAGTATTCATGTGAGCCATTATAAGCACACGGCGGAAAGTGCCACCGAAATAATGCCCACACCTGATATTGTTAAGATTTCAATGTCTCAGCATATCGGAGCCCCTTGCAAGCCCTTGGTTCAAAAAGGCGATTATGTGAAGGTCGGCCAGAAAATCGGCGATACGGACGCTTTTGTAAGTGCACCTATCCATTCAAGCGTATCAGGAACCGTAACGGCCATCGAAGAGCAGCGCTCTGCCGTTGGAGGAACAGATACCCTTGTTGTGATTGAGGCTGACAAGAAACAGGAAATATCTGATGAAGTTGTAATCCCTGAGGCTAAGGATCTGCCCGAGTTCATAAAAGCCATCCGCGAGAGCGGTATCGTGGGATTGGGAGGAGCTTCTTTCCCTACGCACATAAAATTCAACCCCAAGAACATCGACCAAGTTCACACCCTCATAGTTAATGCGGCGGAATGTGAACCCTTTATAACATCGGACCACCGTCTCATGCTGGAGGAGGCCGAGGACCTCATAGCCGGATGCCAGCTTTTGATGAAGTATATCGGCTTAGACGAAGGCTATATAGGAATTGAAGAAAATAAGCCCGATGCCATCGCCCACTTGGATCAGCTTTTGGCTGCCAAGGGAATTTCCAACATCAAAACCTTTACTCTCCAGGCCAGATACCCTAAGGGAGCTGAAAGAGTTCTGGTTTACGAGATTACAGGAAAGAAGATGGATGCAGGAGTCCTTCCCGCAGATTTGGGCGTTATTCTGTCCAACGTTACCACCATCGCCTTCGTAGGCTCCTATTTCAGAACAGGTATGCCTCTCATAAACAAGAGAATAACCGTAGACGGAGACGCTGTTACCACACCTAAGAATGTGATAGCACCCATAGGAACTCTCATAAGCGATGTTATGGAATTTTGCGGAGGATACAAGGTTGAGCCCAAGAAAATATTGATGGGCGGACCTATGATGGGCAGAGCTATCTTCAGCGATGCTACACCTCTTATTAAGAACAACAACGCTATTCTGGCATTCTCCGGCCCTCAGGCCCTGGTGCCCGAAGAGACAGCCTGCATCAACTGCGGAAGATGCCATTATGCATGTCCCTTCAAGCTCATCCCTACGGCCTTGGCTGACGCTTATGAAAACAGAGATGCTCAGGCCTTATCCGATTTGGCTGTAATGCAGTGTATGAATTGCGGTTCATGCTCCTATGTGTGTCCTGCTCGCAGGCCCTTAGGCTTTATGAATACCTTAGGAAAGGTTGTAGTGAAGGAGGCTGGGATTAAATAATGGAAAAGAAGTTTTACGATAATTTGATAGTATCCTCATCGCCCCATCTGGTAACCTCCATGGACACCCAGAAAACCATGCTCATGGTTATTCTGGCCTTGTTGCCTTCCTTGGCGGTAAGTACCTTCGTTTTCGGCGTTAGAGTACTTTTGCTTTCGGCTGTATGTGTAGCCGCTTCCATGTTCTTTGAATGGATATGGAATAAACTCATGAAAAAGCCCCAGACCGTAGGAGATCTTTCCGCGGCTCTCACAGGACTTTTGATAGCCTTCAATGTGCCCTCCGGCTTGCCCCTTTGGATAGCTCTGGTCGGTTGCTTTGTAGCTATAATCATAATTAAACAATTATTCGGAGGAATAGGAAAGAACATCACAAACCCTGCCATAACGGCTCGTATAGTTCTCTTCATTTCCTTCGCTACTGAAATGACCACTTGGCCTGTACCCAGAATGGTAGCGGATACTACATCCACAGCTACTCCTTTGGGATTGCTGGCCGAAGGCGGTGCTGACAACCTTCCGGAAAATATGCAGATGTTCCTGGGAATCATCGGCGGTTCTATGGGTGAGGTCAGCGCTTTAGCACTTATCATAGGCGGTGTTTTCCTCATTTGGAAGAAGATCATCAGCCCTATAATCCCTCTGTGCTTCATCGGAACAGTATTCCTCTTCGCTGTGGTATACTACGGTGTTACCGGCTCCGGAAATGTGCTTGAAATGGCCTTGTTCCATATTTTGGCCGGTGGAGTTATGATAGGAGCCTTCTTCATGGCTACAGACTATGTAACCACTCCCATCCTTCCTTTGGGAAGAGCCATGTTCGGAATAGGCTGCGGTCTTATAACCATGCTCATAAGATTGTACGGACAGTATCCTGAGGGCGTATCCTTCGCCATCCTTATCATGAACTGTCTCACACCCCTTATCAATGACTTCTGTCAAAAGAGAATGTATGGAGGTGCAAAGAATGAAAAATAGTAAGTTTCAGGAATATTTCGCACCTACGGTAGTGCTGGTTGTAATCTGTCTGGTAATAACCTTCGCTTTGGCCTATGTGAACTCCATAACTGCACCCATCATAGAAAAGAAGGCTGCAGAAAAGGCTAACGAAACGAGAAAGCTTCTCTTGGCAGATGCGGATACCTTCACTGAGTTTGAAGGAGATCTGGCAGTTTTGGAAGAGGGTAAGGTTTTCGTGGTAGACTGCTTTACCGCCGATAACGGTGCCGGAATGGTAGTGACCGTTAAGACAAAATCCTTTGGAGGTCTTCTGACCGAGATGGTCGGAATAGATAAAAACGGAACCATAACAGGCGTA
>JBHADF010000010.1:0-27747 GCA_041854955.1 Anaerovoracaceae bacterium
AGTTGATATATACAGTATCCGCATAAGCTTGTTTACCGAACTCCTTCATCAGCCAAGTCTTGCCGACCTGTCTTGCGCCTTCAATAATCAACGGCTTGCGGCGCTTACTGTTTTTCCATTTATATAATTTTTCAATCGCAATTCGGTACATACTGCACCTCCATATTATAAATCAGTATTAGTATATCACTATATGCCAAAAAATGCAACGATTATTTGAGTAATAAGTCCGTTTTTTACATCGAACTTAGTGAAAACGCTCTTACTTTATTAATTCTGTTATTCCAAAGTATCATCTCAAAGTCCCAAAGTATCAATTTGATACTTTGGGATAGCTATGAAAAATAAAAAATCAGTGCCAACGATGAATCAAGTTCAAAGTAAGCACTGATTTTAACTATATAAGCAGGTAATATGGCTTATTCGTTATAATTAACTATATATGACTTCGTTATTTACCCTTTCTGCCGCTCTGTTTCGAATATTATTCATCCTCTGCACCCACGCCATTGGGTCGGCGGATTTGAGTTGTTCGGTCACACCTTCCTTTTCGGCAAGTTCTTTTACCAGCCGGAGAAAAAGTTGTTGTGCCTGTTCCTCAGTATCGGCAAGGTGGGAATGGAGCTTGCCGGATGTGAGTAAATTATAGTACAGCACCTTATGATGTTGTTTCAAATATCGTTTGTGTCTTAATGCCCACACGCCGATATTACCCGTTTCTTTTTCCGCCGGTAATGACAAGTACGGCAAGAGATAGTCGCCAACCTGTGTATAAGTACCGCCGAGTTGTTCAAATAATGTGTCAGTCATAGTAAAAACCTCCTTTTCGCTTATATTGTACAAAGGAGGCGAATAAAAGTCGAATGTGCGATTTATGAATTTGTAAATCCGCTATTGCCAAAAATTACAGCGAATATTTCCAAACTTGTGCCACTTTTTACAGCGAACATAGCGAATATTCAGTGAAAATTCAGCGAAAATTCACTCTTTTGTTTTCAATCCTCGTATAACTTGCCAACGAGGGAATTCTTGAAGCGCCCGGATATGCCAATCAGATTTTCGGGTGATAGTGCGAAAGTATATTGAACAGCAGAATTCTATCAAGTAGAC
The DNA here is from genome assembly GCA_041854955.1 of Anaerovoracaceae bacterium. Classification (GTDB taxonomy): domain Bacteria; phylum Bacillota; class Clostridia; order Peptostreptococcales; family Anaerovoracaceae; genus CAMENZ01. The sequence continues at coordinate 1,111 of JBHADF010000010.1, forward strand.
TTTCGGAATGTGATTCACATTGTTTTTCTTGAATGCTTTAAGATATCCTTTCTTGCACCAATCATTTATTGACGTCGTGCCGTAACCGATTACTTTTGATATTTCGGTCGCAGTCAGCACATCAGGATATTGCGCAAAAAGTTCCGTGTAATACAGCTTCATATTTTCAAGAACCGGTTCGGGTACTTCGGTTTTCATTTTCACTGTATAGTTCCCCTTGTACCAACCTGCCGGTGCTGAATAGGATTCGGGAAATACTTTTCTCTTTTCAAGATATGTAATAACATCCGCCTTTTTGATTTTGTAACAGCGAGTTTTCTTGCCCGTGTATTCGCACGGAATCTTTCCGCTTCGCAGCAGATACAAAGCCGTTGATTTGCTGATGTGACAGATTTGATAGAGTTGGTCTTTGGTAATAATATCGGGAATCGAATCCCAGTTGATTGCGGTTTCATCCATAGTAATACACCTCGTAAATATTTTGTCGGTGCGGGCTTTTCCCGTGTATTGCCGTTGTTGATGTGTTTATTCTGTTCTTTCCGCAGTTCTTTCCAAAATAGTGCCTGTTCTTTCCAAAAACAGCGAAACTGCCGTTATTCGAATCCCCTTGAATTAATCGGGATTCTATCGGCATAACTGCCCAAAAAGCCTTTCATATCAAGCATTTTCGGCGAATACGAAGTTTCCTCAAACTGCCTTCAAAAATCGCTAAACAGCCATTAACCCATAAAACTCGAAATGCGGTTGTCCGCAAGGGCACGTGGGTTCGAATCCCACCGCTTCCGCCAACGCAAAAGGCCTGTAATCCCAGAATTACAGGCCTTTTCACAGACAGCCAAAAAGAAGCCTTTTCAGGCTTCTTTTTGATTTACTCTTTATATTTTTATAAATATTAGGCTACTCTCTTGGTCTTGGTGGACCACTTGGTGTAGTACTTAACGCCGTCAAGCTCTACATAGCCTCTCACCTTATAGAAGTACTTAACATTCTTCTTTACGGATTTATTCAGGTATGAGCTCTTAGCCGTGGTGAAGATAGGCTTCTTTCCGTAGCCGGAGTTCTTCTTCAAGGAACGGAAAATCTGAACCTTGTCGAATTCCAATGCTTTTCCGTTAGCATCCTTCCAGGTAATCTTGATGCCTCTCTTACCGTTGGATAAGGTCACTCTCTTGGATTTAGCCACCAAGCTGTAGGCAGCTAATTTTTCCTTAAGTGCAGTTACGGCATCATCTGTATCTCCCGGGTTGGTCACGTCGGGATTTTCGGGAGTTCCTGTAGGAACGCCTACATAATCCTCATTGCCTAACATTCTGGAGAAGATGAAGTTGCTTATGAATGTATACTCGTCTCTCTGGTGCGCTTTATTTGTAAGGGTGTTGGCGAACAGAACCACATCGAGGGAATCCTTAGTGTATTCAATACCCTGAACGGAGCCGTTGAGGAAGTTTTCATAAGCTGTCTTCTGTGCTGCCGTCATAGTAGGGATAAAGCCCTCTAAAGGCTTCTTATTTGCCATCTGAACCAATACCTTAGCTTCCTTAGGATATTTCGAGAAGTATCCTACGCCGTAGCCGTAGAAGATATCATCCTTTTCAGCTATATAGGTTGCGTTTACAAGGGTATTTTCAGGATATGTTACAAAGCCTAAGCAGTCCATAGCACTGTCTAAAGCGCTACGTTCTACATCCAGCTTCAGTCCTTCGATACCTGTCATTGCAGTACGTCCGTAGCCGATATAAGGTGTGCCTGAGGTTACGGCGGTAAGTCCGGCTTCATCCAGCTTGCTGGCACCGATTACCACATTGGCATCCTTGGCATTTTCAACTCTGTTGAAGCCCATCAGCTCCAGAGCTACTCTGTCGTAGTTCCAGTTAGGGGAAGCTGCCACTAAAGTAGTGTTTACATAGCCTGCGGAGTCTTGTCCCGGTTTACCCGTTACATATACCTTAGGTGTTTCGCTTATGAGTTTAGCCTTAATGTCTCCTCCGTTGAGTCCCTTAGCGGATAAGATGTATTTGCTTCTTACTGTCTTATAATCATTATAGGAACAGATAAAGTCGCCCTTGTTCTCACCCTCTGTGATCATAGCAACCTTCTTACCGTCCTTGAGGAGCTTGTTTACAGCTGCTGTAGATGCTTCTGAAACGTTCTTGATTATAACGTCTGCTCCGGTTATACCTGTGAAATAGGATTTAGCCTTTGTCAGATAATCCTTGGCAAACTTATAGTCTCTGTCTTTTCCGCATACTGCTGCGATATCCTTATAGGCTGCAGGTTCAGCTACAGTTACCATATCGAAGCCTCTTGTCTTATTGAAGGCTGTAATACCTTCGGAGTACAGCTGGTTCCAAGACTGGATAAGGACTCCGTCGTTCAGTACGCCGTTAGCAACGGAACGCTTTGCCTGATACATGGATACTATCATAGTGCCCTTAGGATACTTAACATCCTTATAGGTGAATTCCTTTTCTGTGAGCTTAACCTTAACGTCATTTCTTGTGAGCCATTCCATCATCTTAAGGGCTGCATCCAGATTCTTCTGGAGACCGCCGTCAAGAGGAATGATGTAGCATTCGGGATAGAAGTTTCCGTTTTCTCCCTTGCCGTTATATTCCGGTCTGAAAAGATTTACTTCTGCGCCTTCCACATCGTGCATATCAGCAAACCACTGACCTGCTTCGCTCAACTTATTTGAATTGTGGTTTTCCACACCTCTCTTAAAGATGGAGGTCTGTGACTTTAAGTATCCCAATTTATTCTTTGCTACAAAATCAGCATTTCCCAGCATTGCATAGGATACAAGGTCTGTTGCCGCATCGTTGTAACCGGGAAGCTCTACAGTGTAGGAAACGGTTCCGTGAAGCATTGCAAACTGAGGTGTATAGCTGGTTGACATATCGTCCCAGGGATCCAGCCACTCAGTCTGATCCTTTTCTCCCGTATAGGTGAGTCCGTCTCTCTGAGGGATGAAGTAGCTGTTGTATTTTTTGTTGTTAGCTATAGCTGCTATTCCGGCAGCTTCTCCGCCCTTCATGAGGTGCTCTGAAAGTAAGTCGTACTCGAAGTTGGGCTCATGAGGAGGGTCACAAGGCTCGCACTGGAAGGTAGGAATCAATCCGTGGAACTCTATGAAGGAAACAGGATTATATGTTCCTATCAGATTCTGCATCTGAGCTGTTTCCGAAGTTGTCTGGAATGAGTTGTCACGGTTTAAATCATATCCGTTCTGAGCAGTTCTGGTGATGTAGGTTCTTCCGTCCACATTTTCCTCAGGAACGATTATAAAGAATACGTCCTTCAGTAAATCGGTAACTTTAACGTTTCTCTTTTCCATCTCGTAGTATTTGGCCATATCTACGGGCTTGGAGAACATAGTTTCATCAGCCTTTATGTAACCCAGATAAGAAGCTGTGTCCTTTACTAAGTCAGGGATTGCTGTGCTTCCCTTTGTATTGACAGGGCCCATCTGCTCCTGTAATTTAGCCTTACCTGCTTCAGTAAAGCCCTTGATGTAGCTGTAGGGAAGTTCCTTTTCCTTAACCAGCTTCCACGCAAATTCCATAATTCCGTCTGTGGCGGCTACTTCGTTGGCATGAACGTTGGAGAAAAGAACGGGTACTCTTATATCCTTGGCTTTGCCTTTTTCGATATCGGCTAAGGCCTGAATAGGATCCTTTTCAGCTAAATCAGCAAATTTGAGCCAATTGTCTACTGACTTCTTGTTGTCTGAAATGATGAGATAAGGAATGTTTCTGCCTCCCGTGGATTTACCCATGGAGTATTCCTTTACGAAAAGCTTGGTGTCATAGGCTGCAATTTGGGAAATTTCCGAATATACTTCTTCCATAGTTCTGAAGTTTGCATAAGGCACTACCTTCACTGCTACAGAGCCGTATATGGTCTTTCCGCTCTTTACCTGGAGTCTGAAATAACCGCAATCGTCCAAGTACTTGCCTCCGTTAGCGTGAGGAACACTGTTTTCCTCTCCGAAGTAATCGGCTTTGTTGAATTGAACTTCAAAATACTTCAATCCTCCGATTTCCGTAACGGTGCTCTTGATGTCGGTGAACATGGGCTTCCCTTCGGAAGTCTTCCATGATTCCAATGTGCCGCCCTTTTTAAGGTTGGGGAACAGGCTTGTGTCCACATAGACTTTTTCTGTGTCTCTTACCAGTTGGATAGAAAGCTTTGAGGTTTCTTTCTTCAAATCCGTCACTGCTTTTTTAATAGTAACGGGAACGAAGATTCTAACGTTCTCAGCCTTGTCCGTCAATGTCAACCGGTAGTCTGTCTTTACGCTGTCCGTCCTCTCCGCATTGGCCGGGAAAGCCATGAATGCAAAGGACATGGTGAAAATCAATATCATCACCAACAGTTTGGCAGACATCTTAGAAGTTCTGCTTTTCATTTTCTTCCTCCTTTTGAACAAGAATATATCTATCTCAACACAGTCGACCCATTTCAGGCTGTGTATCGACCTACCCTGACTCTTAAAGTTTTTCCACTCTCTGGCAGATTCTCGCAAAGTTTTTGTAGATATAGGTATTTTCCATGAAGACCACGGGCACCCCCATGTTTGTTGAAATATGAATATTTCTGTCGTTTTGTATTATTCCTATGAGGTGGTTTCTTATCTCTGCGGAGATTTCCTCTACCGTAGGTGCATATCCGCTGTTCATAAGCTCCAAATCCACCTTGTTCAGGAGATAGTACACCTTCTCCACTCCCATTTCCTTTATTCTTCCGGCTATTACATCGGAATCCCTCAAGGAAGAATATTCGGGAGTTATAGTTACGATTACGATATCCGCTCCGCCCATGGCGACCATAAGGCCGTCATCTATGCCGGCGGGGCCGTCTATGATGACATAATCGAAAAGCTCTTCTAATTTCTTGCAGAGTACCTTAATGTGGAGAGGGGTTATTTCCCCTTCATCAGCTTTAGGTGACGCGGCCATAAAGGAAAGCCCGGGAAATTTCTTGTGCTTGATGAGGGCTTGCTTTATGCGGCAAACACCGCCCAGCACGTCATTTACATCATATACCACATTATTCTCCAAACCTAAATAAAGGTCTAAATTTCTAAGGCCCGTGTCCATATCCACCAGTACAACCTTGTGTCCTCGTCCCGAAAGCATAGCCCCCAGGTTGGCTGCAAACATGGTTTTACCGGTGCCACCCTTTCCCGATGCTATAACAATAGTCTTGCCCACGAAAATCCTCCTCTTTCACTTCTTTCTAATTCATCCTTGTGGAGAAATCCAAATACGCACTTTCCTCGTTTTCTCCCATAACGTTCAGATATGAACCTATTATTTCTCTAGCCACAGGTGCGGCGTTGGTAGAAATACCGCCCTGTATAAGCAGCACTACGACGGCAATTTTGGGCTTGTCTGCCGGTGCCATGGCTATGGTCCATGCAAAGTTATCATAGCTGTCCTTATATTCGTTTATCTTTGTCATGGTCAGCTTGCTTCCGCCAACCTTCATCAAGGCGGCATCTACAGTATTGTTTTCATCATAGTATTTCTTGGGATCTTCCTTCATCAGCTTGGCCATAGCTCTCTCCACCTGATCCCAGGATACATCCGGAGCTATTCGCCCCAGATTTTTCTTTATGTACTCAACTTCATCCTTAGGATTTATCTTTCCGTCCTTCTGTGCTGTTCCCGTCTTACCGGCCACATCTACGGGGAAGTGTGAAAATACCCCTGCAAGAGTTCCTCTCTTGGCTACCAGCTTCATACCTTCTATTACAGTATCCAGCTCCTGCTTGGAAACATCTATCTGGTAAGGCTTTCCTGATTTCTCCCGACTCTGTCCCTCTATGCCCTTTACGATAGTAACCGGGTTTCTCTTTCCTGCATTTCCCAAGGTTGCCACATAATTTGACATCTGCAGGGGAGTATAGGCGTTATCTCCCTGTCCTATGGATATGTTGAAGGTATCACCGATGGTCCAGGCCGCCATACTGAAATATGAATATTTGCACACATCAGCAAGGGTCTCAACCTTATTGTCCTTGACGGAAGTGTTTTTCCTTATCCTCTTTATTATTTCGCCTCTGTCAGGATTATCCTCGGTCCAGCTCACGATGGTATCCACATCCTTTGCCAAGGCTTCTTCATCGGCAGCAATTTTCTTAGGCCAATAGATTTCTGCGCGACTCTTCAGATACTGCCTTAAAGCATATTTTGTGCTCTGTAGCTTCTTCTCAGCAGAAGCCAAGGAGGTTGTAGACTCGTTCAGCTCTATGCCGGTCTTGTCACCCAGACCGAATTCCGAGGCTACCTGCATTATCTTTTCGATGTTTATTTCCTTTGTATATCCAAGGGATGCGCCTGTTCTCCAGTCCTTTCCCGAAGCTATACAATAGAAATAGTAGTTGCAGGAATTCTGTATCCCCGTAGCCAAGGTCTCAGTGCCGTGGCTGCCTCTATAATTATTCCAAAGGCTGCAACCGAAGGTTCTGTCTCCTATGGTTATGAACCCTTTGTCGTATATAGGCCTCTTAGGGTCAAGTCCGCACTGCAGTGCTGCCACCGCCGTTATGGGCTTAAAGGTGGAACCGGGCTGCACCGAGCTCTGTGTCGCATTGTTGTATAGCGGTGTAGGCGCCAAGGAATCTCTGGGGTTTACGCTCTGCACCGATGCCCAGTCCTTAGCCGAGATTCCCTCGGCAAAGATATTGGGATTGTAATCCGGGAAGCTGGCCATGGAAATTATTTCAGCAGTATCCACATCTATGGCAACCACCGCACCGGAAGCACAGTTTCCATATTTTCTCAACCTTAAATTTCCGTATTTGCTGTTAAAGACCCCACCTGAAGCAGTAGCTTGAATAGCTTCCTTCAGGGCCTTTTCGGAAACCTTCTGCAAATCCTTATCTATGGTAAGATAAACATTACTGCCTGCCAAAGGCTCGGTCTCGCTTATGGTTTCCATATAGTCTCCTCCTGAGTTTACCAGGATGGTCTTTATGCCGTCCTTTCCTCGGAGCATGGATTCCATAGTATATTCTATGCCGTCTTTTCCTATAAGGTCTTCGGCGTTATATCCTAATTCGTTTACATACTTGTCATACTGGCTGTCAGCTATGCTGCCCATATATCCCAAAATATGAGATGCCAGTTTGCCGTTGGGATATACTCTCACCGTGTCAGAGACTACATCCACACCGGGGAGCAGGTTTCCCATCTCTTCTATATAAGCAACCGTTTCGTCGCTTACATCCGTTGCTATGGTACTTGATCTGTATTTATTGTAGCCTGTGTTCTTTATTTCTTCCCTTATATTGAAGATTTTCCTTACATCCTCGTCGGAAAGTATGCCACCGCCCTCTTCAAGGGGCTTGTCCAGATTATATTTTGTTTTCAGGGCCATGAAAGCATCCTTTGCAGGCATTTCATATACTTTCTCTTTCTGTCCCGTTTTCTTATTTTTCTGCTCCGTGTATATATCATATTTTTCAAGGAACAGCTTTTTCCGCGCATCAAAAGCAAAGGTCATGCTGCGCACATTTATAGGCGGCCAAATGCCATGCTGTTCCTGCAGGATGTTCATGGCTTCATATCTGTCAGCATCCGGATCTATTTCGTACTCAATGCGCAGTTTATTGAGCACATCCTCTGCCGTAGCATCGTAGCTCATGCCCATGGACTTGAGATATTTTTTCTTGTTTATATCATAAGTGTACTTAAAGCTGCCGTTTGCAGTGATTATTATGGGGAAATTATCCACATATTCATCCCCGTTTTTTTCAAACAGCTTTATAATTTCATAGGCAGAGTTATTTATATCGCCGGTTTCCAATCCGCTCACATTGAAAACCACCGTGAAAATCTGTTTATTTGCAGCTAAAACCCGGCCGTATCTGTCATATATCTCACCTCTGGGGGCAGATATGATGACCTCTTTAGTGTTCTGATTCTTGGCGGCTTCTACCCATTTTTCCTCTTGCAAAACGGTCAGCATAAAAAGCCTTACGCATAAAGCCAGAACAAGTATGATTATTACCGCTATAATCTGATAATAGCGGGAATTGAGAATTTTTTTATTCATGAGAAATACCTGTATTTACGCTTCTTCCGTTGGTTTTTCATAAGTATGATGTATATTACCGTGATTACTGCCAAAGAATAGAGTCCTACCCAAGGTAAGGTCTTCAGCATATAGAGGAAGCCTAAATTACTTCCACTTATATAATATAAGGCCCATCTTAAAGTAGAGTACAGCGCAATGGAAACCAGAGACACCACCCACATATTCACCATGTTGTCCACATTCATGCTGTCCTTGAACAGTATTATGAGCACAGCTACCGCCACTAAGGCAATGGCTGTGGGACCGACAGAAATACCATAAAAAATATCGTAGAGAAGGCCGAAGACACCTCCGAAAATTATTCCGAAAAGTTCATCGCTATATACGAAAGAAAAGGCTACCGATAAAGCCAGGAGCAAATCAGGAGTATAGCCTTCTATGTTTACAAGGTTCAGCAATGAGGCCTGTATAATCAGGGCCACGCCGAATATTATACCTGCTTTCCAATACTTCATTGCAATACCGCCACCTTGTCAAGTTCTTTAAAGTTGGCCGCCGGCTCTACGGTTATTTCCTTTAGCAGAGTGTTGCTGTTATACTTTACAGTCTTAACATTGCCTACTTCCAGTCCTTCCGGGTAGGTTCCCAGACCTGAGGTCAAAATAATGTCTCCCTCCGATACGGTAGAATCGGCATGCATCATAAAGCCGGTGATTTCGCCCTTCTTATCTCCGTTTGCTATGCCCAGCTGTTTGCGGTCTCTGGCCAGCTTAAAGCTTATGCTGCTTCCTTCGTCTATGAGAGCCGTAACCTTGGCCCATTTCTTACCCACAGACTCTACCCGTCCTACAAGGCCGGCACCGTTGACCACTGCATCTCCCACCTTAATTCCGGCTTCGCTGCCTCTGTTTATGGTGAAAATATTGGTCCAGTTGGCACCGTCCATGGTTACGATATCAGCGGAGATAAGGGTATATTCCTTCTGAGTATACTCAAAATTCAAGGCCTCGGAAAGCTCCTTAAGCTCGTCAAGCTCATCTCTTGTAAGCTTTGCTTCCGTAAGCTTCCTTTGCAGCTGAATGTTTTCCGCCTCCAGCTCTTCCACTTGGCTCTGAAGTGCCCTATAGGAAAACAGGCCGGTCACATTTTCCTTAACCGCCTTAACGATCCCTGTCAGGCCTCCTGACCAAACAGATGCCCCTCCATTTCCTCCGGGGCCAGCGAATATAGACACAACAAAGACGATGACCAGTATTAATATGGTTATCATCAGAGTAAAAAGTAGTTTGTGTCCTTTAATCCATCCCATGTTTAGTAACTCTTTCTCCCGTTGGAAGCGTAGTCTTTAAGTTTTTCCGGGTCACTTAAGCTTTTACCTGCTCCTAAGGCTACAGCTTCAAAGGCATTCTCGGAAATGGTAACATCCATGTCCGTTCTCTTCTTTATCAGCTTATCAAGATTGTGTATCATCCCGCCGCCGCCGGACAGGGTCAGTCCTCTTTCCGCTATATCGGCAGCTATTTCGGGAGGCGCTTTTTCTATGGTGCTCTTTATTCCGTCTATGATAATATCAACAGATTCCTGCAGGGCTATCATCATATCTTTATTGGTTACCTCCATGGTTTTAGGCAGGCCGGATATGATATCACGACCTCTTGCATTCATGGTGGTTATTATCTCATTGCCGTTTTCGTCTTCATCCATGCAGGCACAGCCTATGTTAATTTTAAGCTGCTCGGCTGTATGCTCGCCTATGAGAAGGGCATGTCTCTTTCTCATATACTGAATTATGGCTTCGTTAATCTTGTCTCCCGCATGTCTTATGGAGGTGGAGCAAACTATACCTCTCAAGGCCACTATGGCTATATCTGCCGTTCCGCCGCCTATGTCTGCTATCATGCAGCCGGTGGTTCCGTCTACATCCATGCCTGCGCCGATGGCCGCCGCCATGGGTTCTTCAAGGATGAAAACCTCTGAGGCTCCTAATTGTCTTACTACCTCGGATACGGCACGCTTTTCCACCTCTGTAACTCCTGAGGGTACGCCTACCACAACCTTAAAGTTTCTCACCTTCTTAGTAGTAAGAGCCTTCTGTATAAAGGCTTTGAGCATTTCTGCAGTCTTATCAAAATCCGATATTACTCCGTCCTGCAAGGGTCTTATAACGGATATGTTCTGAGGGGCCTTCCCCAGCATCTCCTTGGCCTTCAGGCCTACGGCCAAAACCTTGTTGCTGCGATTTTCCACAGCGATAACCGAAGGTTCATTTAACACGATTCCGCTATCAACCATATAAACTAAAGTATTTGCAGTACCTAAATCGATACCCATATCCTTTGACTTGAAAAAACTACACATTTTACTCCTCCAAAATTACTGTAAATTTTATATTTCTCCCATGCTGCGCAGGCTTGTGAAGCTGCCGTCACCTATGATGATATGGTCCAGAACATTTATCTTCAGCAGCTTGCCGCACTGAACCAATTCTCTTGTAACAGCTATATCCTCCTTGCTGGGAGAGGAATCACCGCTGGGGTGATTATGTACAAACACGATTCCCGCCGCACTTTTTCTTACGGCGTTTTTAAAGACCTCCCTGGGATGAACCGGAGCACTGTTAAGCTCTCCTACGGATATGGTTTCCGAAGATATTATCATCCCCTTGGAATTCAGCAGCAGAGCCTCGAAATGCTCACGCTTTTCATATCTGAGCCGTTCCATAAAGAGCCGGACCACATCGTCGGTGCCTGTGATGAACAGCTTCTCATTAGGCGCGGTAGCTATCCGCTTTCCCAATTCGATGGCGGCCACAATTCTGGCAGCCTTGAAGGCGCCTATGCCCTTCACGGACATAAAATCCTCCGGCGTATGGTCCGCCAGAGCAGCGATGCCTCTTTCATCCTTGGATAAAAGCTCTTCCGCAACTCCTATGGCAGATTTTTCCGGGGTGCCTGCCCCCAGCAGCACAGCTATAAGTTCTGCATTGGAAAGGGTGCTTACTCCCCTTCCCATGGCCTTTTCCACAGGCCTTTCAGCCTTTGGTAATGCTTTGATTTTCATAGTTCCCTCTTCCGGGCAAAAATCGCAACACCTCTTTAATTTTCTCGTTTCTTCTCACAGCTATACCATCGTAACAATGGTATAGAATATCATTATGATTATATCATTTTTAATATGAAAGTACAAGGAAAAACCTCGGTGCAAATTCACGTCTTTCACCGAGGCCTCTTCATTATTTTTCTATTTTTTCGCATATATGTTCGACCACTTCTTCAACGGTCATAGCTGTGCTGTCTATGAGCTCTGCGTCCTCTGCCTGTCTCAGGGGGTTGATCTTTCTGGTGGTGTCATTGTGGTCTCTCTCCCTTATTTGCCTAAGCACCTGTTCAAAATCCAGTTTTTCACCCTTTTCCGACAGCTCCTTGAACCTTCTCCTTGCGCGCTCTTCATCATCGGCAGTGAGGAAAAACTTATATTCCGCATCCTGTAAAACCACAGTACCTATATCTCGGCCGTCCATGATTACACTTTTAGACTCGCCCATCTTACGCTGAAGCTCTACCAATTTGGTTCTCACACTTCCGAAGGCGGAACAGTCCGATGCGGCCTTTGATATCTCCTGAGTTCTTATGAGGTCATTTACAATCTCCCCATCTAAAAATATATCTCCGAATCTGAAATCTATTTCCGTCCTTTCCAGCATTTCCTCAAGTGCCGGATTTTCTTCCATGGCCAGGCCTTCTCTCATCATCTTCAAGCCGATGGCTCTGTACATGGCCCCCGTATCTATATAATCGATGTTCAGCCTCTTTGCCACAGCCTTGGCGATGGTGGATTTTCCCGCACCGCTGGGCCCGTCTATGGCTATTTTGAATATTCTGTCTGCCATGCTGTTACGCTCTCTTTCCTACCAGCTTTTCTATTTCCTTGATGAAGGTGTCCACATCGGTGAACTGCCTGTAAACGGAGGCAAACCTGATATAGGCCACCTCATCTACGCCCTTGAGCTGCTCCATGACCTGCTCGCCTATGTACTTGGCATCCACCTCTTTGAGCATTTGATTGCATACGTTCTTCTCTATATTATCAACCATTTTTTCCATGGTCTCCATGGAAACAGGTCTCTTTTCACAGGCGCGGACGATTCCCTTCAGGATTTTATCCCTATCGAATTCTTCTCGTCTGTTCCCGCTTTTTACTACCGTAAGTATGGATTCTTCCACCTTTTCATAGGTGGTAAAACGCCGGTTGCACTTATCGCAGCCTCTGCGCCTCCTTATGGCGTGACCCTCTTCCGTAGGTCTGGAATCTATTACCTTCGTATCCGGATTATTGCAATATGGACAGTTCATATTTCAGTCCCCCTTTTCATCATTTATAACTACGGCCTCTATAATACCATTTTTCAAGGATAAAGTCCACCAAAATCGAGGCATCTACTTGGCAGGGACTATAGCTCTGAAGGCCTTCTCCTCCACGCGAAATTCCATGGTGCCGGCCTCTGTTATTTCACCGTCGGTGCAGACCATGACCCTGCCTCCCTCCGGAGTTATCCTTAGGGTCTTACCCTTGTAGTTCTTTATGGTCTCCTTCATCCGTTCTTCTTCGAGATGTATGCCTTTTATATATTTGGACATCATGCCGATTATTCCCCGTCTGGTCAAGTTCTTAACCACAAGAATATCCATTTTCCCGTCTTGAACCGAAGCGAGGGGATTGCTTTTAACACCGCCTCCGCAATAGGCTCCGTTGGCCACGGTGGTAAGCAGCAAGGGGCCCTTGTGAACCGTATCTCCGTCTATTTCTATCCTCAGGTCAGCTCCCCGTTTGCCTGCCAAATTCACCACGGCTGCTGCCAAATATGCCAAATGCCCCTTTAAAAACGGCTTCTTTTTAAGGCTGTCCGTCATATGGGCCACATTGCAGTCAAAGCCTATGTTGAACATATTGGCGCAAAACCTTTTTTTCTCTCCACTTCCCTCTACCGTTGTGCACAAGAGAGCATCGCAGTGAAGGGCTTTTCCTTTCAGCTGAGCTTCTATGTCGGAAAAATCTCCTCCCTGCGGAAAATTTCTGGCAAAATCATTTCCCGTCCCCGTGGGCACTATGCCCAAAGCAACACGGTGAAAAAGAGGGGAAAGTATGGCTCCGTTGAGAACCTCGTTTAAGGTTCCGTCCCCTCCGCAGGCAATGAATCTGATTTCCTCTTCAAAATCGGAGCCTTCCTTTTCCAGCTCCTCCATGTATTTTCTTACAAAGCTCTCGGCCTCTCCCTCACCCTTTGTAATATGTATATCTATTTTCTCGCCGACCTTTACAGCCGCCGCCTCGATTCTTTTAACCAATCCCTTCCAACCACGGCCTTTACCCGCCTTTGGGTTTACTACAAAAATAGTCCTCATCATCTATACCTTTCGCTTTTCTCTACTTTCAATTATCACATTTTTATATTATAATTACAATAAATATTTGAAAATTTTACAAAACAGGAGGTAATCATGGATTCAAGAATAGTTAAACTCTCAAAGCTTCTCACCGGTTATTCCACCAGGCTTCAGCCGGGAGAAAGAGTTTTAATCGAATATACGGGAGAGGATTGCAAACCCTTGGTAAGGCAGCTGGTTAAGGATGCCTACGCCTTGGGAGCGAAGCCCTATGTCAATGCCACAGACAGCAGAATTCTGAGAGAGATTTTGCTGGGAGCAGATGAGGAGCAGATCGGATTTCTAAACGCCTGCCAGCTTCCTATGATGGAGGGTATGGATGCCTATATCGCCGTCCGCGGCGGAGCCAACTCCTCCGAATTGGGCGATGTGCCGGCGGAAAAGCTGAATATGTACTACAAGGTTATGGCTCCTACCTTTGACCGCAGAGTCAACCACACAAAATGGTGCGTTCTCAGATACCCTACGGCTTCCATGTCCCAGCTGGCCGGAACTTCTCAGGAGGCCTTCGAAGACTTCTACTTCGATGTTTGTACTCTTGATTACAACAAAATGTCAAAAGCTATGGACGCCTTGGTAGAGCTCATGGAAAAAACCGATAAGGTTCGTTTGGTTGCCCCCGGCACCGATCTGACCTTTTCCATCAAGGGTATACCGGCCATCAAATGTGCAGGAGACTGCAACATCCCTGACGGAGAGGTGTTTACGGCTCCTGTTCGTGAATCCATGAACGGCGTCATATCCTATAACACGGTTTCGGAGGCTCAAGGCTTCACCTTTGAAAACATCCGCTTTGAAGTGGAAAAGGGTAAAATAGTAAAGGCCACCGCCAACAACACGGAACGCATAAATCAGCTTCTCGATGTGGACGAAGGAGCCAGATACTTCGGAGAATTCGCCATCGGTGTTAACCCCTACGTACTTCATCCTATGAAGGATACCCTCTTTGACGAGAAAATCTGCGGTTCCTTCCACCTTACACCGGGAGCTTGTTACGACGAAGCACCCAACGGAAATAAGTCTGCGGCTCACTGGGATCTGGTGCTGATTCAGAGAGAAGACTACGGCGGCGGAGAAATATGGTTCGACGACGTGCTCATAAGAAAAGACGGCATTTTCGTCATCCCCGAGCTGGAGGCCTTAAACCCGGAAAATCTGAAATAAGGCTCATCCACCTTTACAAGATACAAAAAAGCAATCCCGCCTCTAAGGCGGGGTTTTCTTTACAAAAGGAAACAGCCGGTATGCTTCAAAACCTACTCGGCTGTTTTTTATAATGGCTTATCTTATTATCTCTTTATTTTGGCAGCTCAATCTCTGCTGCCATGGCAATGGTCAGACATGGCGCAACCGCTGCAGCCGCATCCGCAAGAGTTTTTCCCCTTTGCTCTGTTTCTCATCATGGAAAAGACTATGCCTCCCAAGATGACCAAAACCACTGCTCCTACTATAAATGTTCCCCAGTTCATCCATGCCTCTTTTCTCTAAATGCTTCAGGGAGCCGAAGACTTTAAGCTACGGCTCGACTTGTGCATTTAGTCTGTATCTTGTTCTTTGAGTTTGTACGGTTAGCTATGGCTAACTATATTTTTATAATATACTATGCCCAAGGCTTTGTCAATAACTTTTCAAAACTTTTTTACATATATTTTTCGCTGTTCGAGGCCCTATGCCTGAAGCCTTCCTCATTCCTTTCCCCTTGATATAAGCCTTTTTTAATGATATAATGAAATTCGGTAAGTTAATTCTATCAGAATAAAATATATATTTATTGGAGGTATTGCCATGGCATTGCAGGAATCGGGTGAAATGTATCTTGAAACCATATTGGTTCTATCCATGGAAAAGGGCACTGTCAGAGCTATAGATATCTGCGACTATATGGGATACAGCAAACCCAGTGTCAGCAGAGCCGTAGGTATTCTTAAAGAGGACGGCTATATATCTGTGGACAGCAATAATTATCTGACCCTAACGGAGAAGGGGCTGGAGATAGCCACAAAGATTTACGAAAGGCACACCGTTCTCACCAAGGTCTTTGTAGGCATGGGAATCGACCCTGAAATCGCTTCCGAGGACGCCTGCAAAATTGAGCATGTCATCAGTCCGGAAACCTTTGCGGCTATGAAAAAGCTCATATCAAAGGACGAATAACAGTTCGCCCCTATTTACTATCAAAGGATGACAAATGCCGCCCTTCGGGGTGGCATTTTTTGTGTCTCTGGGTCTATAGGATAAAAAGGGCTGAGATGCCTTTGGCCTCCCAACCCTTTAACATTTTCTCGCAAGGATACTAAAGCTCCAGCTCATACATTATCATTGCCAAGGCCACCAGTCCTGCCGTTTCCGTTCTCAGTGTAGTCTTTCCCAGGGTTACGGTTTTGGCTCCTATCTCCGTCAGCCTTTGGATTTCCTTATCCGCAAAGCCTCCCTCCGGACCGATGATGATGGCTGCCCTCTTATCATTACAGCCCTCCCTTTCTGCAAAATCCCGCAGGCATTCCTTCATGGTACGGCTTTCTTCATTTTCATAGGGGCAGAGTATCAGGTCAAAGTTTTCCTTCTCAATATGAGCCAGCATTTCAGCAAAGCTTTTCCCTGCTTCCACAGTGGGAATCACGCCCCGCTTACACTGCTTAACCGCTTCATCGGCAATTTTCTGCCAGCGGGTCAGCTTCTTGGAGAAATTCCCCTTTTCCACCACTACGGTTCTCTCCATAAAGACAGGGACTATTTTTTCGACCCCCATTTCCACGGTTTTTTGAATCACCGTCTCCATCTTGGCGGCTTTAGGAATTCCTTGATAGAGCACCACCTTGGTGGAAGGCTCCGTTGCCATGGACTGCTTGTCCAGTATCTTCAGAGTTGCACTTGCCGGTGTCATCTCCACCAGCTCCGTTATGTATTCCCAACGCTCTCCGTCGGAAATCAGGATTTCCTCACCCATTCTGGCTCTCAGTACCCTGGTGAGATGGTGCAAATCCCCCTCATCCTCTATGCATATGAACTGTCCCTCTATGGCAGAGCTGTCTACAAAAAACTTTATCATAAATCCTCCTCAGGTTATGTTTTAATATTTTTCAGCTATCAGATAACATGCTTCCGCAAAAATTACAAGGGAAAAATGTAACGTATCACACTTTTTACAATGAAAAAATGTGATTTTTCGCATTTTTTACAGGGAAATTTCCCTTATACCCGAGCTACAACGGCACACCACATGCCGTCCTGCTTCACTTCAACCACCTTAAAGCCAAGGGATTCCATGTGGCTCTTTACCTGCTCCAGCTTTTCATCCAGTATGCCGGAGGATATATAGTAGCCCCCTTCCAGCAGGTGCTTTACCACATCTTCGGAAAGCATCATAACAAGATCAGCCATCAAATTCCCCACAACCAGATTTGCTCTAAAATCTATGCCCTTGGTCAGGTCGCCCACCATGACCCTTGCCTTTTGGGAAAGGCGATTCTTTTCAATGTTTTCAGCTGAAATCTCCACCGCTACAGGGTCAATATCGATGCCTAAAATTTCCGAAGCCCCCAACAATCCCCCTGCAATGGTCAAAATTCCGGAGCCGCAACCTACATCCAGTACCTTGTCCCCCGGCTTCATATATTTTTCCATGAGCTTTACGCAGAGAGAGGTGGTCTCGTGGGTTCCCGTGCCGAAGGCCATTCCCGGGTCTATTTCTATTACAAGCTCATCCGCCTGCCTCTCATACTCTTCCCAGGTAGGCTTTACCACTATTCTGTCGCTTATCTTAGCGGGACGGAAATACTCTTTCCAATTGTCCTTCCACTCGTCCTCGTCCCTTAAAGCCACTTTCATCTCCACATAAGGAGCTCCTATTTCTCCGAAGGCGCCTCCGGCCATTTCTTCCTTCAGGCGAACTATGAGGCCTTCTATCTTCTCAACCATTTCCATACCTTCGGTTCCGTCTTCCCTGTAAAGGGTAACCTTAGGCCTTTTTTCTCTGAGGGAAAGCACTTCCGGGTCAATATAGTCCCAGTGAAACTCCTCCTTCTTCTCCATGATTTCCTCGATGTCCGCCGGGTCCTCTATGGCCATATCCGTGATTCCCTCGTTGGAAAGGGCCGATATGAAAGGCTCCATGGCTTCCTTATCCATTTCAATATCTATCTGCATATATTTCATCTTTCCCTCCAAAACATGTTTTTTAACATTTTACCAAGAAAATTATAGGGCTTAGTGCAAAAAAAGTCAACGGAAAGGCTGTGCAGAGGGCCTTCTAACGCAGTATTTTCCCATGAATACCTTGCAAATTATTCCATATCAAAGTATACTGTTACCATAGTCTTTCTCCCGTAGGGAGGATGGCCATGGATATTTTGCAGGAGGAGATGGGGAGGTTATCTCATGTTAGGAAAAAGCTTTTACCTGACCACCGGCGAGCTGGCTCGCCTCTTCGGAGTGAAGAAGCAGACCTTGTTCCACTATGATGATATGGGCATTTTTCGCCCTGAAATGTTAGGGGAAAACGGATATCGCTACTACTCCTACCCCCAGCTGGAAACCTTTGCGGTAATCCTTATGCTCCGTGAATTGGGTGTGTCCATATCCCACATAAAGGAGCTGGTAAAGCAGCCTTCTCCTGAGGGCTTTTCCAAGCTTTTAGAGTCCTATCAGGATATAATCGACGGGAAAATCAACAGGCTCAAATGGGCTAAAAGCTACATAGAAAGAAAGCTGAATTCCATCGAAGAAGGATTCCATGCTCCCATAGGAGAAATCCTTTTTCAAAATATGCAAAATCGCCATATCATAACCACCGAGTACCGTGGGGATTCGGATCTCCGTGCCGTGAACATGGCCGTAAGTCGGCATTTCAAATACTGCCACAGTCTTGGGCTGCACAGCTCCTACCCGGAGGGAGCCATGATTCCCTTGGATTCAGTCAGCGGCGAAGAATATAGATATTCCAAGCTTTACTCCGTGGTGGATGATGTTGACTTTGAAAGTGCGGAAATCGGTGGGGATACTACCAATGTAGAGGCTTTCGGCGGAAATTTCCTGGCCATCTACGACGACAGAGGCTACAGAAACATCCATAGCAGCTGCCTAAAGCTGAAGGAATATGCCACGAGCCACAACCTGACTTTAGGAGACCATTTCTACGAAGAAGTTATTTTAGACGACTTTTCCACGGAAGGCTATGACCACTATTTAGTCAAGCTTTCCATAGGCGTAAAATAGATATATGAAAACACAGGAGGCATTTATGACATCTTTTAAAAACTATTTTGAAAATTTTCAGGCGGAAAAAAGTGAGCAGCCGGACAGGATCAACGCTCTTTTAGATGCGGAATACGTTTCCTTTGATAGGGAAAATATGACCGCCGTTTTGGAATTTCCCGTTAAGACTTGGGAATTGAACAGGGTGGGAATTCTCCACGGTGGCCTTATCTCCACCATGCTGGATCACGCCTGCGGAGTGTGCGTGGCTTCCCTGATGAGCACCTGGTGCCCTACGGTGGAGCTGGCGGTGAAATTCCTCAGACCGGGACAGCCGGGAGATACCATTGTGGCAACTTCCCACATAACCTACAAAGGTCGCCGTATCATTCACGTGGAAGCCACCTTGAGGGGCAAGGCCAAGGGGGAGCTTTTGGCCAGCTGCACATCAACCTATCTGAATTATGGTGAGGAATAGGCTTACCCATAACAACAGCCTAATATTTCAGCATATGGCATATAAAGCTCAAAACCGCCACGGGGTTTTCATCCCTTAGGCGGTTTTATCTTGCTATTACCTAAACTCTAAATCACTCTCATAATTCCAAAGTCAAAACTTATTCCTTCTCCCGGTTCTGTCCTTGTATCTATTTTTTCTATGGCTGAATATGGTGCCCCCTTTGGAAAATTCCCTTTTCCCGTCTCCTCTTCTGCCTCTTAAAATCAGATAGACCGATACTGCGACAAAAATCGCCAAAAGGGAGAGCAAGACTATCTCTGCCAGGCTCCACATACCATCAAAGCCTATATGAAATTTATCCAACAATAAATCACTCATGCCCTTTGCCCTCTGTAATGATGTATTCCTATGGCTCCTGCCTGTTCAGATTAGAATTACAATACTCTTCCAATATTTTATCCTTTATGCTATTATATAGCCAAGAAGTGTAGCCACGGTGGTTTTTCCGTGAACAATGGAGTAAAGAGGAGGTAATTATGGCACCCTTTGTGAAATTTGACCAGGTAAGAAAAGAATACAGAATGGGAGATGTTACCATCGAAGCCCTGAGAGATGCCTCCTTTCATATAGAAAAGGGAGAGGTTTGCGTCATCGTAGGACCTTCGGGAGCCGGCAAGACCACCCTGTTAAACATACTGGGAGGTATGGATACCTTGACGGGTGGTACCGTTTTCTTGGAGGATGAAGAAATATCCTCCTATTCTGCCAAGGAGCTTACCCTCTACCGCCGCTATCAGGTAGGCTTTGTTTTTCAATTTTACAATTTGGTGCAAAATCTGACTGCCTTGGAAAATGTAGAGCTGGCAGTTCAGATATGCCAAGAGCCCATGGACCCTGCCGAGGCCTTAAAAAAAGTAGGCTTAGGAGACCGACTGAGTAACTTCCCCGCCCAGCTTTCCGGCGGCGAGCAGCAGAGAGTAGCCATAGCACGAGCCATGGCCAAGAATCCCAAGCTGCTCCTCTGCGATGAGCCTACGGGAGCTCTTGACTACAAGACGGGAAAGGCCATTCTAAAGCTCCTGCAGGATATGGCCCGTCAAACGGGAACCACGGTTATCATCATTACCCACAATACGGCCATAACGCCTATGGCTGACCGAATCATACATGTTAAAAACGGCACCGTTTCCTCTATGGAAATCAACCCGACTCCTGTCCCCGTAGAGGATATTGAGTGGTAAAGGAGGCTTTTTATGAAATCCGTTATGGGAAAATCCGCTTTTCGTGAAATCAAAAACAGCCTGTCTCGCTGGTTTGCCATAATGGCCATCATCGCCTTGGGAGTAGGTTTTTTCTCCGGCCTGAAGGTTTGTAAGGAATCCTTTTGGCTTACAGGCGATATATTTTTGCGTGACCATGTCTTTTTTGATTACGAGCTCCTTTCCACAATAGGCTTGGACGAAGAAAGTCTGGATTATATTAAGGATGTAGATGGAGTTGCCTCGGCCGAAGGTGCCTACTCTTCCGATGCCTTGATTCGTATAAGCTCCGACCAAGTTTCTTCCCCTTCGGACAGGGGTGATAAATCAGAAAACAGTAGTGAAATCGCCGTCAAGCTTCACAGTATAAGCGATGAAATAAACACCTTAAAGCTGATGGCAGGCTCCATGCCTAAGGCCCCTAATGAATGCTTAGCCGATAATTCAAGGTTTTCCCATGAGTATATAGGTAAAACTGTTACAATTTCATCCTCCAACGATAAAAACACCCGGGATATGTTGGCCTATGACACCTACACCATCACCGGTCTTGTGGAGTCTCCCCTCTATCTCAACTTTGAAAGAGGGTCTACTTCCCTGGGTGACGGCACTGTCAGCGGATTTTTTTATATCCCCGAACAGGGTTGGGATGCCCCCTGCTACAGCAAAATATATCTCACTCTAAAGGAGGGTGGGCCTATTTTTTCCGAGGAATACAAGGCTAATGTGAAATCCATGGAGAAGCCCCTGAAGGATGCCCTCACCACCTGTGGGGAAATGCGTTACACAAAGGTCATCGATGAAGCTAAGGAAGAGCTGACCCAAGCTGAGGATAAGCTCCATGATGCCCGCATCAAGCTGGCCGACGGAGAGAAAAAATTGGCTGAAAACGAAAGGAAGCTATCGGATGCCCGTGGGGAAATCCGAAAGGGCGAAAAGGACATAGCCACCAACAGAGATAAGATAAAAGCTGAGAAGGAAAACCTGAAAAAGGCCCAGGCCCAGCTGGACGAGGGCCGCCTTGAGTACGACAATAGCCTAAAGGCCTTCGAAGACCAAAAAGCGGCAGCCTATCAACAACTGGAGCCTCTGAAGGCAGTCTTGGAGAAGGCGGAAAACACTCCCGCCTACCAAACCTATCTGGCCCAATATAATGCGGCAAAGGAAAATATAGATATGCAGTTAGCCCCTGCCGAAGCCAAGCTGTCTCAGGCAGTAAAGGAGCTGAAGGAAAATCAGGCTAAAATCGACGCAGGCTATTCACAAATAAAAGAAGGGGAAGAACAGTTGGCCAAGGCTGTGGTTACCCTGAATAATTCCAAGGAGGAGCTGGCTCAAGGAGAGAAAAAGCTGGAAAAGGCTCGCGCTGATTTGGAAAAGGGTTCTCGTAAGCTGCAGGATGCGGAAAAGGAACTAAGAGCTGCAAAAAAGGAAGTGGCCAAAATCGAAAGCCCCGACACCTACCTCTTAGGAAGGGATACCAATATTGGATATGTCTGCTTTGAAAACGATACCAATATAGTGGACGGCATAGCCAAGGTTTTCCCTGCCTTCTTCCTGCTGGTGGCAGCCCTGGTGGTTATGACCACCATGACGAGAATGATGGACGAGCACAGGACACAAATAGGTGTTCTGAAGGCCTTGGGCTACAGTAAAAGAGATATTTTGTTGAAATACGTATTTTATTCCGGCAGCGGAGCCCTTTTAGGAGGAGCCTTCGGCTTCTTTGTAGGCTCCCACCTGTTCCCCTTGGCTATTTGGAAGGCCTACAGCATAATGTACCATTTTTCCGATTTGACATTCGTGGTGAACCCTCTCCTGGGGACCTTCTCCATATTGGTAGCCCTTGTCTGCGCAGTGGGAACTACGGTTTATTCCTGCTATGAACAGCTTTCCGAAGTGCCCGCCCAGCTGATACGGCCAAAGGCTCCCGCTATGGGAAAGAGAATCCTTCTCGAAAGATTCACCTTTATTTGGAAGCGTCTCAGCTTCCTCCACAAGGTTACGGCAAGAAATATTTTCCGCTATAAAAAGCGATTCTTTATGATGGTGGTAGGCATTTCCGGCTGTACCGCCCTTCTGGTCACCGGCCTGGGTATAAGCGACTCCATTAAGGATGTGGTTTCCACCCAGTACGACGAAATCATGTATGCAGACTATATCGCCACCTTTGACAAGGGCTTGAAGGAGGGAGACCAACAGCTTTTCATGGAAGAAAATCAGGGTCTTGTCAGTGATGCCCTCTTCGCCTATACCGTATCCATGGATGTTCATCACAAGGGGCAGATAAAGTCGGTAAACCTGGTGGTCTGTGATGAAAAGGCTCCTATAGGGAAGTTCATCGACCTCCACGACGAAAAAAAGAACCCCCTGTCCTTTCCCAAGGAAGGGGATTGCATAATAAACTCCAATTTAGGCCTGCGGCTGGGTCTCAAGGTGGGGGACACCATAACGGTGCAGGACAGCGATATGAACAAGATTTCCGCCAGAATCTCTGCCATGTGCGAAAATTTCGTATTCAACTACATGTATATAAGCATCCCCACCTACGAGGCACAGCAGGGCCCCTACGAGATAAATTCCGCATTTCTGCTGGGTGTACCCGACGCCTCCGGAAAGGTTGAAAATCCCGGCGCCCAAGGAGCGAAAATCATGGAAAGCTCCCACGTTTCCTCCGTATCCGTATCGGAGGATTTCAGGGCAAGAATCAGCAATATGATGAAAAGTCTGGACTATATCATCCTCCTTGTTGTGGCCTGCGCAGGAGCCTTGGCCTTCATCGTGCTGTACAACCTTACCAACATAAATATTACGGAAAGAATTCGGGAAATAGCCACCATCAAGGTGCTCGGCTTTAAGCGGGGGGAAACCTCCTCCTATGTATTCCGTGAAAACGGGGTTCTCACAGTAATCGGAGCCCTTGTGGGCCTGCCCTTGGGAAAGGCCCTCCAGCTCTTTGTCATGTCTCAAATAGTGGTGGATATGGTCAGCTTCGACATACACATAGAGCCATTGAGCTATCTTTTGTCCGTGGTCATAACCTTCGGATTTTCCGCCCTGGTCAGCCTGATAATGCTGTTCAAGCTGGAAAAAATCAACATGGCCGAATCACTTAAATCTGTAGAATAGGGAGGTTAGCCTTATGCCAACCTCCCTATTTAAAGTCTTTCCCTATTTCATATATGGGTAAAAGCTATATTAGCTTAATTTCAGCCTCCACATTGAGCCTTCCGTCAGCAAGCTGTGAGCGGAACCGGCATCTGTCTCCTTCTCTGTGCATATATATCTCTATTTTCTCCCCTAATACGGCCTCATTGGCGAAGTGGACTCTCAGATAATCTATGTTTTTCTCACCTGTCACCCAATCCTCTATATAGTCGCAGAACATATCGATGGAGTAGGTGTTGTTCATGTGGCCGTTTCTGTCCGTATTGCTGAAGTATACCTTTCTCTCGTCCACAAATTTCATCTTTTCCGTTATGTCATCTTCTATCTTGAGTTTTTCATCGAAGAGAGGTCTGTCAGCTTCCATATAATAATTGGACATGTCCACATCCTTGACTCTCAAAATGCGGCGGCTGTTGAGGTCTACCAGAGCCCACTGGGATGTGGCCTCTGCCAGAAGCTTGTCGCCCTTGGTGATGGCGTAGTCTCTGATAAAGGTTGCCCTTTCACTGGGACAGGCCCAGCTCTTGGTGATAACCTCTTCATCCTGCAAAACCGGCTCATGGATTTTTAAGTCCATTCTCGTCACCATAAAGGCCTTCCCCTGCTCCCTGAGTTCTTCATCGGTAGGAGTATCCTCTGCCATCTGGTACATGCCCGTTTCCTGCATGTAGCGCAAATATGCTCCCGGCCTGCCCTGCCGCTTTCTGTCAATATCATAGCTGGAAAAACATGTTTTCCTAAGTACCTGCTTACCCATTACGCTAAATCTCCTCTATTTCCAATTCTACCGGGCAATGGTCCGAGCCTAAAACTTCGCTGTGTATCTTAGCGCCTTTCAGCTTATCCTTTAAGGCCTCCGATACGAGGAAGTAGTCTATTCTCCAGCCCGCATTCTTTTCTCTGGCCTTAAATCTGTAGGACCACCAGGAATATGCTTCCTCCAGCTCCGGATAAAAATATCTGAAGGTGTCTATGAAGCCGTCTTCCAGGAGCATGCTCATCTTTTCCCGTTCCTCGTCGGTAAAGCCGGCATTCCTTCTGTTAGTCTTGGGATTTTTCAGGTCTATCTCCTTGTGGGCCACATTCAGGTCTCCTGCAAAGATTACGGGTTTTCCCTTGCTCTCTAAGCCCTTGAGATAGGCCTTGAAGGCTTCCTCCCAATCCATGCGGTAGTCCAGTCTCTTCAGGCCGTCCTGAGAATTAGGGGTGTAGACCGTCACCATGTAGAAGCTTTCATACTCAGCCGTTATGACGCGGCCTTCCTTGTCATGCTCCTCCATGCCTATGCCATAGGCCACGGACAGAGGCTCCTTCTTTGAAAAAATCGCCGTTCCGGAATATCCTTTCTTTTCAGCATAGTTCCAATATTGATGGTAGCCGGGAAGGTCTAAATCAACCTGCCCTTCCTGTAGTTTAGTTTCCTGTAGACAAAATATGTCCGCATCTATTTCATTAAAGAACTCCATGAAATTCTTTCCAAGCACAGCTCGAAGTCCGTTTACATTCCATGATATAAGTTTCATAAATTTTCCTCCTGTCCTTATATTTCTGTATCCCTTATTATATCACAGCCTCACCATTTCGGCTGTGATTTTCTTCCTATCCCCAAAAATTTCCCAGCTTGTCTCTTAAAACAGCAAATTCATCTCTGTTTTTCAGAGTTTTTTCCACCTGACTCACCAGCTCCACCTGATCGGTTATGATGGCATCTATGTCGCTGTCTAAAAACTTCAGCATGCCTTCTCTCGTGTTCACGGTCCAGACCATGGCCTTTTTATCAGCCAAGTGTATCTGATTTATACGGTTTGTGGTTGCGGTCTGCTCCTCCATTATGAGAAAATCGCAATTCAGCCTGGCCACATTGCCCAGGCCGGCGAAGAACAGAGTTCCCGTTTCAAATTCGGGATATTTGCTTTCCGCATAATCTATAATCTTGTAGTCCAGGGATATGAGGACCACATCCTCCACGCAGTCCTTTTCTCCGGCCATTTTCACCACATCGTCCACCATGCGGTTGTCTGCCGTAGAGCCCTTCAGTTCCACAAAGAGCTTCATCCTGCCCTTTACTGCATCCAGCATTTCCTCTAAGGTACTGATTTGGTGTTCTTTAGAGCCTCCTGTGGTGTCCTTGATTTTCATTTTCTTAATTTCCGCCAAGGTCATATCCTGTGAGGATTTCGCCACTCCCGCCACCCTCTTGAAGTCACTGTCATGGTTTACTACATAATGGCCGTCCTTGGTGCGCTGTATATCTATTTCGCTGCCGTAGCACCCCTTTTCCAAGGCGGCATATATGCCGGCCATAGAGTTCTCCGAGGCCATGACCCCTCCTGCTCTATGGGCTATTATCCCTACGGGAACATCTCTGTCGAAAATCTGGTTGTAGAATATTCCTATGACAAGGGAGCCTGCAAATACGGCCACCAGGGTTACCGTCATCACGGCTAAGCTCCAGATATATGGCCTTTTACGAGGTCTTTCCTTCCATCGTGATCGGCCCCTGCCCGTAAACTCCATATAGAAGCGGGTCATTCTAACCATGAAATATGCCCCTGCCAAAAGTGCTGTTATGGAATTAAAATAGGCTCCCACCAGCACCACGAAGGCACCGGAAAATCTGTAGAGCACCACCATCAAGTCCATATCCGTCACCATGGAAAAGTCTTTCTTTTCCATCCAATCTATGATATAGCCTGTGGGTATCTCATTGCCGCTCCACTCTTCCAGCCAGATAGGGGGAAGGGCTCTGAACAGAAGCCACGCCCCTACCTGTATGAGAAAAATTATGAGTATTATCTTTGCTGTTTCCTTTAAAAAGACCTTCCGGTTCTTTTTTATAATTTCTGCCGAGCTCTTGAGGGCCTCCCTGGGCTTCTTTCCGTCAATCAGCACCCCGTGGATGGCAAATATGGAGTTGAAGCCTATGGCAATCAGAAGTATGATTGCAGCGCCGTAGACAGCCCCATAGAGAGGTTTGCTCTCGATAAATTCCATGATGAAATTAGGTATATAGAAGGTCTCCGTCAGGCTTATAGAAAAGCCTATGCCCCATAAGGGGACTGCTATGAAT
>JBHADF010000011.1:0-28964 GCA_041854955.1 Anaerovoracaceae bacterium
ACGGGAACCAACGGAAAGACCACAACAACCACCTTGGTGGGAGAAATGTTCAGGAATGCCAAAAAACCTTCCCATGTGGTGGGAAATATCGGCATAGCTGTCATATCCAAAGCTCTGGAATCCAAAGAAGAAGATTGGCTGATTACGGAAACCAGCTCCTTCCAGCTTCAGACCATCAAGTATTTCAAGCCGAGGATTTCCGCTATTTTAAATCTGACGCCGGACCATTTAAACCGCCATCACACCATGGAAGAATACGGTGCCGCCAAAGCCCGCATCTGGGAAAATCAGGATGCCGGCGGCTTCCTCATAATGAACAGGGATGACGAAGCTTCTGTAAAGCTTTGCTTGGAGAATATAAAGGAAAGGCCTAAGGCTAAAGTCCTTTTCTTCTCAAGGAAGGAAGAAGTTGGTTTTGGAGCCTTTATGAAAGATGATGTGCTCTTCATGAAAGACGAAGCCGGAAGCAGAGTTGAAATATGCCACAGAAATGAATTGCAGATTTTAGGCGACCACAATGTGGAAAACGCCCTTGCAGCCATAGCCATAGCCTATTTGGCCGGTATAGATAAGGAAGTCATAAGGGATACCTTGTTGAAATTTACCGGTGTGGAGCACAGAATGGAGTATGTGGGAGCCGTAGACGGGGTTAGGTTCTATAACGATTCCAAGGGAACCAATGTGGATTCATCAACTACAGCTATAAAAGCTGTCGGTAAGGATATAATCCTCATAGCCGGAGGCGACGGAAAGGGTCAGGATTTTGAGCCTCTTTTCCAAGATTTCGCCGGCAAGGTAAAGCACATGGTGCTCATGGGAAGGGATAAGGATATTTTGGCGAAGACTGCCTATGAAAAAGGATTTGACGGCTATACCCTTTGCAAGGACATGGAGGATTCGGTAAAAACCGCCTTTTCCATAGCGGAAAAAGGGGATAATATATTGCTATCTCCTGCTTGCGCCAGCTGGGATATGTACGACAACTTTGAACAGAGGGGAAACCATTTTAAAGATTGTGTGAGAAGATTGGAAGAATAGTAAGATGAGAAAAGATACTGCTAAACCTAGCTTGAGAAAAAAAGGCTCGGACCACATGCTTATAATTATGGTAGCTGTGCTGACCATTTTCGGTACAGTGATGATATTCAGCGCCAGCTATTACTATGCCATAAATAACTTCGGAAGTCCGTATCACTACCTTATAAGACAGCTTATATGGCTGACAGGAGGCATAGTAATAATGTGGTTCTTCAGCGTGGTGGATTACCACATATGGTCACGGCTTTGGCTGGTAGCTTATGCCGCCGGATTGGTGCTCCTTTTAATGGTTATGATACCGGGCATAGGAAGGACGGCCTACGGTGCCACCCGTTGGATTGAGCTGGGACCCATAACCATAATGCCGGGAGAATTGTCCAAGGTGGCCATAATTTTCTTTATAACAGGATATTTTACAAAATACCCTCAGTGGGGCTCTGACCTTAAAAAGGGTATAATCCCCATAGTGGGCCTTGCCGGTGCATATGCAGGCCTTATCCTGGCCCAGCCCAACATGTCTACGGCAGTTACGGTCTGCCTAATAGCGGGCGGTATGCTTCTGGTTGTGGGTATGAAATTGATCCACATGGTGGGCTTAAGTGCTATGGCTGTTGCAGCGGGAGCCTTCCTCATATTCAGAGACCCTACCGGCTATAAGTATGCTCGTTTTATGAGTTTTAGAGACCCCTTCAACGACCCCCTGGATTCGGGATGGAATGTCGTGCAGTCCTTGCTGGCCCTCGGTACGGGAGGAATAACCGGCCTGGGACTTGGTAACAGCGTTCAAAAGACTCTCTATCTGCCCATGCCGCAAAATGACTTTATCTTGGCTATAATAGGGGAAGAGTTGGGATTTTTCGGAATTTTGTTTTTAGTATTGGCCTACCTTGTGCTCATTTGGAGAGGCTGGAAGATTGCCATGAATGCCAAGGATTATACAGGTATGCTCTTGGCTTCGGGAATCACCATGATGGTGGGAATACAGGTCATAATCAACTTTGCCGTAGTGACATCTTCCATGCCGCCTACGGGAGTTATCTTGCCCTTTATAAGCTACGGCGGAAACGCCTTGTGGATTTTCATGGCCATGATGGGAATACTGCTCAACATATCCAAATCTGCAGAGCTGCACTAAGCAAAACATTAAGCAAGGAGAAAAGATGCGTTTAATAGTTACCGGCGGAGGCACGGGTGGACATATATATCCGGCCATAGCCATAGCCGATAAATTTAAAGAAATGGAACCGGACTGCGAAATCCTTTATGTGGGAAACATCGAAGGTATCGAAAAGGATGTGGTTCCCAAGACGGGCTATCCCATGGAAATGGTGGACGCCAGATGGCTCAATAAGTCAAATCCCTGGCAGCTTATAAGGACCGGAGTCCGGGTAATAAAGGGAATTTTGGAAGCAAAGCGAGTTATGAAAAAATTCAAACCTGACGCGGTTATAGGGACGGGAGGCTATGTTTGCTTCCCTGTCATAGTGGCAGGACACAGCTGCGGAGCCAAGACCTTTATCCATGAGCAAAACGCCTACCCCGGACTTGCCAACAGAAAGCTCCAGTCACGGGTTGAGAAAATATTTCTCGGCTTCGGCGGAGCAGCACAGTATTTCACGGAAAAGGAGAAAATCCGTGTTTCCGGAAATCCTGTCAGGAAGTCCTTCTTTGAAGCCCGAAAGGCGGAAGCCAGAAAAAAATTAGGTTTCGGAGAAGAGGATTTTGTGGTATTCTCTTTTGGGGGAAGCTTGGGAGCGGAAAAGATAAATGATGCGGTTTTCCCGTTGATGAAAGAATTAAACGGGAAAAAAGGAACCGCCATGGTCTTCGGAACGGGAAAGTGGTATTATGATGCCGTGCTTAAGCGAGCCGCCGATGAAAATATAACCATAGAGGAAAACATAAAAATAAAAGACTATATAGACGATATGGAAAACTATTTGGCTGCCTGTGATTTGGTGATTTCAAGGGCAGGTGCATTATCCGTGGCGGAAACCACCGTCTGCGGTAAAGCCTCCATATTGATACCTTCGCCCAATGTGACGGGAAACCACCAGTATTATAACGCAAAGGCAGTGGCCGATGTCGGTGGGGCTATTCTATTGGAAGAGAAGGATATGACCCCGGAAGCCTTGAAGGATAAGGTGCTGGAACTTATGGACAACCCGTTTCATCTGGAAAAGATGTCCGAGGCAAGTCTTAAAGCTGCACCCGCTATGGCTTTGGACATAATTTATGAACAGGTAAAGGAAACTCTTACGAAAAAGATGTAGTTTTGTAAAAAAAGGAGAGGCTTTGAGGGAAGAGAGAGTTAAAAACCGGAAAAAGCGGAAAATAAAGTTTTGGGTCAAGGTAGCAACCTTCCTTGGGATTTGTGCTGTCCTTGTATTCGCTTTTAAGGCGCCTTTTTTCAATGTTAAAAAATTCGAGGTGAGAGGAAACGGATATTATACTGCCGAAGAAATCATCAACATGGGTAATTGCAAGACGGGAAAAAACATTTTTATCGGCACTGACTGCAAGGATATAGAGAGGCGCCTGGAAAAGGATGCCTATATGGAAAAGGTCAGAGTGAGATGGAAGCTGCCTAATACCATAATAATAGAATTGACCGAAAGAAAGCAGATGGCCGCCATAGTTTACGGCAGCAAGTTTGTAGTCATAGATTCCGACGGAACTGTGCTCAGAAAAACCTCCGTAGAGCCCAAAATCACCATCATAAGCGGCTTGACCATAAGCAAGCTGAAGGTGGGAGAAGTCATCGAAGCAGAGGAAAAGGTGCTGCTGAGACAGACCTTGGAAATACTGGAATCCATGAATAAAAATGACATGTATTTTACTGCCATAGAGATATCCAAGAAAGAGGTAAAGGCCCATATTTTGAAAAGCCTCATTTGTAAGGGAACCTCCGAGCATATTATGGAGGCTATGGAAAGTAAATATTTGCAGCTGGTGATAAAGGATCTCTTTGAAAAGGACATAGAGAGGGGGACCTTGAAAATAAGCGGGGAGAAATTCATATCCTTTACGCCTCGTATAGACTAACCGGTTTTTAGGGAAAGGATATGGCAGCTTGGCCTCGTGTATGACGGGCCTTGCTTTTTATGTGTAAAAAACCTTCAAAAAGCCTAAAAAAATAGTGCATTTGCACTGAATTTATGATATGATATAGTGAATAATTGGGAAAACCAAAGGAAGTAATGTGCAGGAGGTAGAACTTAAGATGCTACAGTTTGATACCAATGTGGATAAAGGTGCGGTAATAAAGGTCATCGGAGTCGGCGGCGGCGGTTGCAACGCAGTGAACAGAATGGTGGAGGCCCAGCTTAAGGGCGTCGATTTTATCGCAGTAAATACAGATAGACAGGCTTTGAACAGATGCTCCGCGGAGACTAAAGTTCAAATAGGAGAAAAGCTGACAAAGGGACTGGGAGCCGGAGCCAATCCGGAAATCGGTCAAAAGGCAGCAGAGGAGACCTTGGATGATATCGCCGAGTTAATCGACGGTTCGGATATGGTGTTTATTACTGCCGGTATGGGTGGCGGCACCGGAACGGGAGCAGCTCCCATAATAGCAAAGACTGCCAAGGATATGGGCATCCTCACCGTAGGTGTGGTTACCAAGCCCTTCTCCTTTGAAGGCTCCAAGAGACGCAAACAAGCAGACTTAGGTATAAACTTCCTGAAAAAATATGTTGACTCATTGGTAATAGTGCCTAACGACAAGCTTCTCCAGACTTGCGAGAAGAATACATCCATGATAGATGCTTTCAAGATGGCTGATGATGTTTTGCGCCAGGGAGTTCAGGGTATTTCAGACTTGATTTCCGATGAAGCTATGATGAATGTGGACTTTGCCGATGTAAAATCCGTTATGACGGACAGAGGCATAGCTCATATGGGTGTGGGAAAGGCCACCGGCGAAAAGCGTGCAGCTGAGGCTGTCAAGGCGGCCATCGAAAGTCCTCTTCTTGAGACTACCATCGACGGAGCTAAGGCTATCCTGCTCTATGTTGTAGGCGGCTATGATATAGGTATGATGGAAATCAACGAAATCGCCAGCCAGATTGAGGAACAGGCCGACAGAGACTGCATACTCATCCTGGGTACTGCCATAGATGAAAACCTGAACAACGAAGTAAAGGTTACAGTAATTGCAACCGGCTTTGATGAGGGTTTAGAATCACAAGGTCCGGGAAGCAATAACGTGCCCACCCTGCAGGTGCCTGAAAGCTCGAAGGCTACAGGACTGGGAAATGGGCATACAGCTCCTGAAAGCCCGGTAACAGAGGACGTAATCGGCAGGGTCGAAGGCCTCAGCGGAACAGAGGTTACATTACAGGATATCCTCATGAAAGAGGACGAAGATCAGGGAACCTCAAGATTTGAAATTCCAAGCTTTCTTTAAGAAAATATAAGCCGGTTGTAAACCGGCTTTTGTGGTAAAATACAGGTGTCCTTCCATGAGAGAGATAAGTTCAAAAGATAATAAAATATATAAATTAACCGAACAGCTTACACAAAAAAAGCACAGAGACAGAACAGGCCTGTACTTGATAGAGGGAAGCAATCTCATAGAGGAAGCTGTGAAAAATCACGGGGAGATAGAAACAATAATTTTAGATGAGGTTTTCCCAAGGGAAAGCCTCTTTGACAAATATCCCCATTTGGAGGCTAAGGCTTTTCTTTTAAAGGATAAGCTTTTCCAAAGGCTTTCCCAAACGGAACACAGTCAGGGAATAATGGCCATAGTGAAGAAGCGGGACTTTTCAAAGGACGAGGCAAAGAACTTGAGCCCGTCGGCAAACTTCGTGATTTTGGACAGGCTTCAGGACCCGGGAAATATCGGCACCATATTGAGAACTGCCGATGCTGCAGGGTATGCCCTCGTAATTGCCATGAAGGGAACCGGGGATGTTTTTTCTCCCAAGGTGGTTCGGTCGGCAACCGGCTCCCTGTTCAGAGTGCCTGTATTATTGCTTGAAGATGGGGCAGAGCTGAGAGAGCTGATCAGGGCTGCGGGGAAACGGCTGGTAGCCACAGCTGCAGATGGTGAACGCTGCTATTATGAAGAAAATTTAAAGGAAAACATAGCCCTCATCATAGGAAATGAGGGGCAGGGGATTTCACCGGAGCTTATGGAAGCGGCGGAATGCAAGGTGAGACTTCCCATGAAAGGGAATATAGAATCTCTTAACGCCAGTGTGGCGGCAGGGATTTTGATGTATGAGGCGGTTAGAGTCTAAGGACGCCTCTATAAATTATTAGAAAGGTAAGGCAATCTGAAATGCAGGAAAGATTAAAAAATATCTTAGAGGATGCGAAGAAGCGCATAGAGACGGCAAAGGCTCTTCAGGAGGTTGAAGACCTGAGAGTGAAATTCATGGGTAAAAAAGGCGAGCTCACGGAAATTTTAAAGGGAATGGGAAAGCTTGACCAGGAAGAAAGAAAAGAAATGGGCAGAATCGCCAACGAAACGAAGGCGGAGATAGAAGGAATACTCAATAAGGCCTATGAAAGCCTGAAAGCCAAGGCGAGAGAGGCACAGCTCAAGGCGGAGAAAATAGATGTGACAGAGCCGGGCAAAGAGGTAAAGATAGGAACCAAGCACCCCTTAACCGTGACCATGGAGGAGATAGCCAAAATCTTCAAATCTATGGGCTTCACCTTGACGGAAGGCCCTGAAGTGGAAACCGTATTCAACAACTTCGATGCTTTGAATGCGGGACCGGACCATCCTGCCAGAGATTGGACAGATACTTTCTATATAAGCGAAGATATACTTTTGAGAACCCAGACCTCACCGGTGCAGGTGAGAACCTTGCAGTCACAGAAGCCTCCCATCAGAGTTTTTGCTCCGGGAAGATGCTTCCGCTGCGATACCCCCGATGCCACCCACAGCCCTATGTTCCATCAGGTAGAGGGCCTGGTGGTGGACGAAGGTATAACCATGGCAGACCTTAAAGGTGTTCTTGACAGCTTTGCAAAGCAAATGTTCGGAGAGGAAACCAGGACTAAATTCAGACCTCACCACTTCCCCTTTACAGAGCCGTCAGCAGAGATGGATGTGAGCTGCTTTAAGTGCGGCGGCAAAGGATGCCGAGTTTGCAAGGGCTCCGGCTGGATTGAAATCTTAGGTTGCGGTATGGTACACCCTAATGTGCTCAAGGAAGGCGGCATAGATACGGAGAAATATACGGGCTTTGCCTTCGGTATGGGCGTGGAGAGAGTAGCCATGCTGAAATACGGTATAGACGATATTCGACTCATGTATGAAAACGATATGAGATTTATCGAGCAGTTCAAGTAGTCGATTTCATAGATTTAAGGAGATGTAAGCACCATGATTGTAAGTTTAGAATGGTTAAAGGATTATACGGAAATTAAGGTTTCACCGGAAATATTTTGCGACAGGATGATAATGTCCGGCTCAAACATAGAAACTATGGAGGAGGCGGGAACCGCCTTCGAAAGAGTAGTGGTGGGAAGAATCGAGAAAATCGAAAAGCACCCGGATGCCGACAAGCTGGTGATTTGCCGTATCAATATAGGTCAGGAGGAGCTTCTCCAGATAGTGACAGGAGCCTCCAATGTCTTCGAGGGCGCCTATGTGCCCGTTGCATTGGACAACTCCAGAGTACCCGGCCCCCTTCACGGAAAGCCTAGGGAAGAGGGAGGAACCCTCATAAAGGCCGGCAAGCTGAGAGGAGTTGATTCCTATGGAATGCTGTGTTCCTTCGGAGAGCTGGGATTTTCCGATAAGGTTATCCCTGTAAATCAGAAGGAAGGAATTTGGATCCTTTCCGAGGAATTCCCGCTGGGAATGGATTTTGCTCAGGCACTGGGACTTAAGGACAATATAATCGACTTTGAGATAACACCCAACCGCCCCGACTGCCTTTCCATGATAGGCATGGCCAGAGAGGCTGCCGCCACCTTCGGGACAGATTTGGAATATCCGGAAAAAAGATGCAAGGATGAGCTTGGACAAGCTGATGAAATACTTTCCGTAGACATAAAGGACGACCTGTGCAAGCGATATGTGGCCAGAGTGGTTACGGATGTAAAGGTGGGAGAATCCCCTTGGTGGCTTCAGAGAAGGCTTATCCATGCAGGCATGAGACCTATAAATAACATAGTTGATATAACCAACTATGTTATGCTGGAATACGGACAGCCCCTTCACGCCTTTGATATAGAGTCTCTGTCAGGACACAGAATCATCGTGGACAGAGCCGAAAAGGGTGAGAAATTCACTACCCTGGACGGTGTGGAGAGGACCTTGGATGATGACATGCTCATGATAAAGGACGGAGAAAAATCCGTGGCCATAGCAGGCGTCATGGGAGGTTTAAACTCAGAAATAAGAGAAAATACGAAAACCATAGTTATAGAATCAGCCAACTTCTCGGCAAACTCGGTGAGAATGACCTCCAAAAAGCTGGTGCTCAGAACGGAAGCCTCCGGCCGATATGAAAAGGGAATAGACCCTAACCTCTGCAAGGATGCGGCAG
This sequence comes from Anaerovoracaceae bacterium, assembly GCA_041854955.1. Lineage (GTDB taxonomy): Bacteria > Bacillota > Clostridia > Peptostreptococcales > Anaerovoracaceae > CAMENZ01. The sequence continues at coordinate 8,553 of JBHADF010000011.1, forward strand.
ACAGAGTATGCTATCTCATAGAGAGCCTGGGCGTAGGAAAGGTAATGGGAGGCAGTATAGATGTCTACCCCAGAGTTGAAGACAGCAAGACCGTAAGAGCCAGAGTAAGCCGCATAAACGGAGTTCTCGGCATTTCTCTCACCAGAGAGGATATGGTAAAATACCTTCAAAGCCTGGAAATGAAGGTAGATGGAGAAGGGGATGTGATGCTGGTCAAAGCCCCCACCGTGCGACAGGATATAGAGATAGAAGAGGATATAGTAGAGGAAATTGCCAGACTTTACGGTTATGACAAGCTTCCTGTGACCATCCCCAAGGGAAATAATGAAGCATCCCAGAGCAGGGAGCGAGACCTTAAGGATCTGGCCAGAGAAACACTGGTAGGCATGGGCTTAAATGAAATCCAGACCTATTCCTTTGTCAGCCCCAAGGGCCTCGACAATGTGGGAATTGAGGAAGATTCCTGGGAAAGAGCCTTCGTGAAAATCCTCAACCCTCTGGGCGAAGAGACCTCGGTTATGAGAACTATCCTTACTCCCCAGATGCTGGAGGTCATGGGCAGAAACTACTCCAGAAACCTGCCTGCCATGGGAGCCTTTGAAATCGGTAACACCTTCATGGCAAATATGGTGGAGCCTACAGGCCTTCCTTACGAAAGCGACAATCTGGTGGTAGGACTTTACGGAAATTCCGCCGATTTCTTCACCTTGAAGGGTATTCTGACAGCCCTGCTGGGGAAATTAGGCATAAAAGATATCACCTTCATTCCTGAAGGAGAATACGGAGTTTATCATCCTGGCAGATGTGCCAGAATCGTAGCAAAGCACATGGCCCACTTAGAGGACGGCGACCGTGAAGAGGATGTAGAGCTGGGAATCATGGGTGAGGTTCACCCCGATGTGGCAGACAGATACGGAATAGGTGTAAAAGCCTATGCCTGCGAGCTCATGTTTGAAAATGTCATGGAGCTGGCAGACACTGAAAAGGCTTACAGCCAGCTGCCCAAATATCCTGCAATGAACAGGGATATAGCTCTTCTCTGCGAAGAAGAAATGACCGTAGGTGAAATAGAGAAAACTATCTGGGATTCTAAGGTGGAAATCCTTAGGGAAATAAAGCTTTTTGACATATACAGAGGAAAGCAGGTGGGAGAAGGCAAGAAGTCCATGGCCTTCAGCCTGACTTACAGACATCAGGACAGAACACTGACGGAAGAAGACATCCGGCAGGCCCACGGAAAGGTTTTGGAAAACCTTAAGGAAAAGCTGGGAGTAGTTCTCAGAGAAATATAGATTCCTATTTGGAACATTGGTAAAGCAGGCAAAAGCCGCAAAGGATAAAGAAGGAGAAAGAAATGGGCGATATTAAAGTAAATGTAAGAATATACGGCCAGGATTATACCGTAAGTGGCGAAAGAGATGAAGAAACCATCTTAGCGATTGCTGATTATGTAGACCAGAAAATCCGTGAAATAGGCAAGTTCTTCACATCAAGCCAGCCGGGATCCTTGGCAACCTTAGCTGCGGTAAACATGGCAGACGAGCTGTTTTCCGAAAGGGAAAGGACAGAAAGACTTGCCCGGGAAAAGGAACAGCTTACAAAGGATGTAAAGCACTATATGGATATGTGGGATGAAGCAAAGAAAAACTTCGTTCAATACAAAGAAGGTGCCAACAGGACCAACGACGAGATGAGAGAGCTGGAGGAAAAGTGCAGAAGGCTGGAGGAGAAATGCTCCGAATTTGAAAACGCATATTTTGACCTCCAGATGGAAAATATCCAGTTAAAGGACAGAATAGAGAAAAGCGAGAGATAGAGATGAACCCTAAGGGACTGAAAGTTTTAGAATACAATAAAATAATAGAAATGCTCAAGTCCCAAGCCGGTTCCGTCATGGCAAAGAACGCCTTAGGAGAGTTAAAGCCATCCTTGGATATAGATGTGATTAGGGAAGGTCTTAAGGAGACGGGAGAAGCGGTAGATGTGATCATAAAAAAGGGAAATCTGCCCATCGGAGAAATATATCCCATAGAGGACAGTCTCCATTTGTCCAGAAAAGGCGGAAGCCTGACTATGAGACAGCTCTTGCAGATTTTGTATAATATGAGGGTTACGGAAAATATAGTTGCCTTTGTAAAGACGGATTTGCCGGAGCTACCTATCATTCACGGTATGACAGGTCTGCTGGTAACCTTCCCCAAGCTGGCGGAAAAAATAGACCGCTCAATCCTTTCGGAGGATGAGATGGCCGACAGCGCATCTCCTGAATTGAGGAATATAAGAAAAGATATTTTGCGGCAAAACGATGCCATAAAAAATCGTCTTAACAATATACTCAATTCTTCCGACAACAAGACATATCTTCAGGATGCCATCGTAACCATGAGAGACGGAAGGTATGTGGTTCCCGTAAAAGCGGAGCACAGGATGAAGGTCTCCGGAATAGTTCATGACCAGTCCGGTTCAGGCCAGACCCTGTTCATAGAGCCACAGGTTATAGTAGACCTGAACAATAAGCTGAGAGAGCTGGAGCTGGCTGAAAAGGTGGAAATAGAAAGGATATTGGCGGAGCTTTCCTCCAATGTGGCCGAGCATTTCCACGACCTTATTAACAATCAAAAGCTGCTCATAGAGCTGGACATCATCTTTGCAAAGGGTAAGCTGTCCGTGTCCATGGGAGCTGAGGAGCCTGAAATAAACGACAGAGGATTTCTAAGGCTTAAGAGGGCCAGACATCCTCTCATAGATAAGAAAAAGGTAGTTCCCATAGATGTGGTAATCGGCGACGAATATAAGACATTGGTAATTACAGGGCCTAATACGGGAGGAAAGACCGTTACCCTTAAGACTATGGGGCTATTGGCACTGATGGTTCAAAGCGGACTGCACATACCGGCATCAGGAATGAGCAGCATGCCGGTTTTCAAGGATATATTTGCCGATATAGGTGACGAGCAGAGTATAGAACAGAGCCTGTCAACCTTCTCCTCCCACATGAAAAATACGGTGGAGCTGGTTGAAAGAGCAGAGCACGATACCTTGGTGCTCCTGGATGAGCTGGGAGCAGGCACAGACCCTACAGAGGGTGCAGCCTTGGCCATATCCATACTGGAAAGATTGGCGAGACAAGGGGCCACCACGGTGGCCACCACCCACTATAACGAGCTTAAGAAATATGCTCTATCCACAGAAGGCGTTGAAAACGCTTCCATGGAATTCAATGTGGAGACCTTGAGCCCTACCTATAAGCTTTCCATAGGAACGCCGGGCAAGTCCAATGCCTTTGAAATATCAAAAAAGCTGGGACTTCCCGGAGACATCATCGACAGAGCCAACCAGCTGTTGGAAAAAGGTGATATCCAGTTTGAAGATGTGCTGACAGCCATAGAGGCAGACAAGAAAAAAGCTGAGCAGGAGCGGGAAGAGGCGGCCAAGCTGACGGAGGCCATAAGAGCCAAGGAGGAGGCTTTGGAGCGAAGACTTCAGCTCTTGGAAAAGCATGAAAAGGAAGTTTTAAGCAAGGCTAAAGATGAGGCAAAGGGAATCATAAAGGAAGCTCGAGAAACGGCCAACGAAGTACAGCAGGAGCTGAGAAACCTGAGCAAGGTTGAAAGCCTGGGAGAGCGAAACAACCGCCTCGCAAAGAACAAGGGAAGACTGACCGAGTTTGAAAACAGGTATTCGGAAGACCATGTGCAGGAAATAAATGGAGCTCCTGTAAAGATAGAGGACATCAAAGTCGGCGACAAGGTCAAGGTAATGGCTTTGGATCAGACGGGAGAGGTGATGAGCCGACCTGACAGCAACGGAGATATGCAGGTCAAGGTAGGCGTCATGAAGCTCTATGTAAATGCTAACGAGCTGATCATGGTAAACCAGGCACCGAAGCAGGGAGGCGGAAAGGGGAAAAATTCCAACCACGGCTCCATGTTCCGAACTAAGGCTATGAACATAGGTATTTCCACCAATGTCATAGGAAAAAATCTGGACGATGCTTTGGATCAGGTGGAAAAATATCTGGACGATGCCTATATGGCAGGCCTTAAAGAGGTTACCATAGTTCACGGCAGAGGAGCGGGAATACTCCAAAGAGGTATCAGGGACGCTTTAGACAGACATAAGCTGGTAAGCTCTCACCGAAAAGGCAGCTTTAACGAAGGCGGCGACGGCGTAACCGTGGCCAAGCTGAAGGATTAAGGGTGAGAACATGTATATAGTAAGCGCCTGCCTTTTGGGAAGAAACTGCAAATATGACGGCGGAAATAACGAAAACCGACAGGTAATCGAATTTTGCCGAAATCATAAATACCTGGCTGTGTGCCCGGAGGTGGCAGGAAAATTGTCTACGCCTCGGATACCGGCAGAGATAAGAGAAAAGAGAGTTGTGGATAGAGAGGGCAAGGACCTGACGGAGAACTTCTTAGCGGGAGCCCGAATATCCATGGAAGAAGCTGTTAAGGAAGCGGAACGATATGGAGAACCCATTGAAGGTGCCATCTTAAAAAGCAAGAGCCCTTCCTGCGGCTTCGGTAAAATATATGACGGAACCTTTACGGCAACCTTGACGGAAGGTAAGGGAATATTTGCGGAACTGGTTGAAAGCCGAGGCATTCCCGTAATGACTGAAAAAGAATTTGAATAAGGGAAAAGGAGATAAAATATGATAAATTTTGTAAAAGAAATCGCTGAATTGCTCAAAGAGCAGATAGCCGACTTAGAGCTTCAGGAAATAGAGAGCATGATTGAGACCCCTCAGGATGCCAAGATGGGAGACTATGCCTTCCCTTGCTTCAGATTGGCCAAGGTCATGAGAAAAGCGCCTCCCCTCATAGCCAAATCCATAACGGATGCCCTTGAGGGAAATCACCTCTTTGAAAAGGTCGAGCAGGTAAACGCCTATGTAAACATGTTTATCTCAAAAGAGGAATTCGTTACAGATGTAGTAAAGGAGGTTCTGGAAAAAGGAGCCGATTACGGAAAATCCAACGTAGGAGAAGGAAAGCCGGTAATAGTAGAGTTTTCATCGCCTAATATCGCAAAGCCTTTCCACATTGGACATATCCGTTCTACGGTTATAGGAAACTCCATCAACAAAATATATGATGCCATAGGCTACAAGGTTACACGTATAAACCACTTGGGAGATTACGGTACCCAGTTCGGAAAGATGATAGTGGCATACAAGCATTGGGGTAATGAGGCAGATGTAGTTGCAGAGCCTATTAAGACCCTGCTTGGATACTATACAAGATTCCACGAAGAGGCGGATAACAACCCGGCTTTAGATGTTGAAGCAAGGGAAACCTTCGCCAGACTTGAGCAGGGTGGAGAAGAGGAAACCAAGCTGTGGCAGTGGTTCAGAGAAGAATCCCTGAAGGAATTCACAAGAGTATATGACATGCTTGGAATTTCCTACGATTCCTACGCGGGAGAGTCCTTCTACTCAGATAAGATGCCTGCCGTAGTGGAAGAATTAAAGGAAAAGAAGCTTCTTGTAAAATCCAAGGGTGCCGAAATCGTAGACCTGGAGCCCTATGGACTTACACCGGCTCCCATACTTAAGTCGGACGGTTCAACCCTTTATATAACAAGAGACCTGGCCTGCGCAAAATATCGTAAGGAGACTTACGATTTCTATAAGAACATTTATGTGGTGGCCTCCCAGCAAAATCTTCACTTCCAACAGCTGAAGAAGATAATGGAGCTCATGGGCTACGAGTGGGCAAAGGATATAGTCCATGTTCAGTTCGGTTTAGTATCTCTGGAAGCAGGAACCATGTCTACCCGTCAGGGCAGAGTAGTTTTCCTGGAGGATGTGCTTAATCAGGCCGTAGCCCACACTAAGGAAATCATCAAGGAAAAGGGCGTTGCCACCGATAACATAGACGAGATAGCTCATCAGGTAGGAATAGGCGCCGTTGTTTTCAACGAGCTTTCAAATAACAGAATAAAGGACTATGTGTTCAAATGGGATAAGGTTTTGGACTTCAACGGAGAGACAGGCCCTTATGTCCAGTACACCTATGCTCGTTGCGCATCCGTTCTCAGAAACGCAGGCGAAGAGCTGGCTAAGAAGGCTGCTTCCGCTGAAATTAAGGCCTCATATATCACATCTCCTTCAGCCTATGAGCTGGCGAAGCTGATATACAAGATGCCCGCAGTAATCGTAGAGGCCGGAGAAAAGTATGAGCCTTCCATCCTGACCCGTCATCTGGTAGATATAGCCCAGGGCTTTAACAGATTCTATCATGACGAGCACATTTTGGTGGATAACGAAGAAGAAAAGATAGCCAAGCTTTCCTTGGTAACGGCAACAAAGTATGCTATTAAAAACGGCTTAGCCCTCTTAGGAATAGAAGTTCCTGAGCGTATGTAGAAAAATTAGGAGAAAAATGAGATACGAAGGCAATATTTACAGACCCCCCAGTGAGGCTTACAGCCTGCTGGTGCAGGTTACCATCGGTTGCTCCCACAATAAATGCACCTTTTGCAGCATGTTCAAGGACAAGAGCTTTCGCGTAAGAAAGGTGGAAGATGTCCTTGAGGATTTGAAGTGGGCCAGAGGCCATTATAAGAGGGTGGAAAAAATCTTCCTCTGCGACGGTGATGCTCTTTGCCTCTCCAACAATAAATTGCTGACCATACTGGACCATATAGCCGAAAACTTTCCCGAATGTGAAAGGGTGAGCCTTTACGGCAGAGCCTCCGATGTTCTCCGGAAAAGCGACGAGGAGCTGAGGGAGCTCAAAGCCCATGGCCTTAAGCTGGTATATATGGGTGCCGAATCCGGCAGCGAAAAGGTGCTGGAAAAGATAAAAAAGGGAGAGACAAGGCAGCAGCTCATAGACGGGGTAAGGAAGCTGGAAAACAACGGAATTCAAACCTCCGTTACATTTATCAGCGGGCTGGCCGGTGAGGAGCTGTGGGAAGAGCATGCCATTGAGACGGGAAAGATGATATCGGAGATGAACGCCTCCTATGTCAGCTTGCTCACCCTTATGGTGGAATATCCCGCCCCCATCTTCGACGATGTGAAGGCAGGACGATTTAAGCTGCTAAGCGCTGCCGAGGTCCTGGCTGAAACATGCTTGGTATTACAAAATGCCAAGCCGGAGAAATCCTGTATATTCAGGTCTAATCATGCCTCCAACTATGTATCCCTGAGGGGTAATTTGCCGGAGGACAATGAGGAAATGATTGCCTCTTTGAAAAAATGTATGGCAGACCATGGACTGCTTAAGGATGAAAGGTTCAGAGCACTCTAATATGAAGATTCTGTTGACTACTTTGAATTCCAAATATGTGCATTCCAACCCGGCGCTGAAATATCTCTATACGGTGGTGGCCGGCGAGCATGCTCATGTTGACATTCGTGAATTCACTGTGAATAATGACCCTAATTACATATTCCAAGAAATAGTAAGAGCAAACTATGAAGTAGTTTGCTTTTCTTGCTACGTTTGGAATATAGAACAGATTAAGATTTTGGCAGCGGATATAAAGCTGGCGGCCCCGAAGACGAAAATCCTTTTGGGAGGTCCGGAGGTAAGCTTCAGAGGCTATGAGCTTATGGCTAGCCACCCCTGGATTGATTACATTCTCTCGGGAGAGGGTGAATATGAATTTTATAGGTTTTGCCAAGTGCTTGAAAGCCCTGAAAGGAACTTTGAAACCGTTCCCGGCCTCACCTACAGGCAGGGAAAGAAGATATATGTGAACGGTGATGTGGAGCCTATGGACTTCAACCTAATCCCTTTTCCCTATTCCATTTTGGACTGCGAAGGGGATAAGGTGGTATATTACGAATCCACAAGAGGCTGCCCCTTTAACTGCTCCTACTGCCTTTCCTCCATCGAGAAGAATCTCAGGGTTTTGGATATGGACAGGGTAAGGAGAGAGCTGGGATATTTTCTATATAAAAAGGTGCCTCAGGTAAAATTTATAGACAGAACCTTTAATTTTGACAGGCAGCGTGCAAAGGAAATCTTCCAATATATCATATCCATGGATAATGGCATAACCAACTTCCATACAGAAATCTGTGCCGATTTGCTGGATGAGGAAACCTTCCGCATTTTGAGCAAGGCCAGAAAGGGTCTTTTCCAGTTTGAAATAGGCGTACAGAGTACCAACAGGAAAACCCTGAAAGCCATAAACAGGCACTCGGATACGGTGAAGATATTGAGAAATATAAAAAGGCTGGTGTCCATGGGAAACATAGCCATCCACGCCGATCTGATAGCCGGCTTGCCCTATGAAACCTATGAAATATTTGCCCGCTCCTTTGACGAGGTTTACGCAGCCAAGGCTCATAATTTGCAGCTGGGCTTTCTGAAGGTTCTGAAAGGTACTCCTATGGAGGAGGAAGCGGGAAAATACGGTGTAGTTTACAGGAAGCATGCTCCCTATGAGGTTATATCCACAGATTTTATCAGCGTAAAGGAAATTATTCGCCTGAAGGCCATAGAAAATATGTTGGATATCTTCTACAACAGGGGAGGCTTCGCGGGAACCCTGGAATATCTCATAGCAGCCTTGGGAAAAGGAGCCTTCGCCTTTTATGAGGCCCTGGCGGACTATTACTATGAGGCAGGTTATCAGAACCGAGACAGGAAAAAGGAAGATCAATACCGCATTATGTTAGGCTTTGCAAAATATCTTGCGGACCAAGGAATAGTACCGGAGGCAGAAGTGAGGGTAGCAGAAACCTTGGACAAGGATTTGCTGGACACCATGAATCCGGAGAACTATAAGCGGTTTATAAGAAAAGGTTGGAATATAGATTAGGAGAAAACATATGAATTTAATGGAAAAGGATAGAATAGGTCAGTATCTCATTCCCCACCTGGACGAGATGATATTCGACGAGCTTTCGGAGGCCTACCTGAAAAAGGCCGGAGTGGAAGACATTTTATCAGAGGTTCCCGTACCCATAAGAAAGAAGGAGATGAATAATATTTCCGTGCTGGCCATAGCTCGAAATATGGCCTTCGTAATAGGTTGCGACCCTAGCTTTAAATACAAGGAAAACTATGTAAAATATATTTTGAGAAACTTTAACTCGGAATTTTCCGACGGCTTGGTGGCAGACGGTGTGGACGGGGCACAGAAAAAGGATTTTGACTATGCCTGCATTCAATTCAGGGCAGCCGTACAGGTAAATCCTGACAACGCCAACGCCTATTATTGCTATGGGAGAGCCTGTAAGGATGCCTATGAATTAGGTGAGGAAGAGGAGTTTGTGGGCAGGTTTAAGGCGGAGGCCTTGGAAGCCTTTGAGGTAGCTACGGTGAAGAATCCTAAGCTGGCAGAGGCCTTCTATTTCTTGGGGTACGCCTATTTGAATATGGGCTTGTATATCAAGGCCAAGCTCACCTGGGAAGCCTATTTAAAGCTCCTGGACGAATCGGGAAGCGTTTCATCCCTGACGGGAGAGGCTCTGGAAGAGTTGGAGGCTACGAAAAAAGAAGTTGAAGAAAGACTTTTCCAGCTCCGTGAGCCCATAAAAATAGAAGAAGGCTATAACATGATTCTTTCCAACCGCTTCGAAGAGGGCATAGAGGCCTTAAGTCCCTATAAGGAAGGACAGTTTGCCCAGTGGTGGCCCCTTTGGTATTATCTGGGGACAGCCTATGTAGGCCTGGAGAACCATGAAGAGGCCGTAAGCTGCTTTAAAGAGGTGCTGAAATATTCTCCAAGCAATGAGGAGGCTATGTCTCAGCTGGTGGAATTATATGATATCCTTAAGGACCCGGAAAATCAGGAAAAATACGAGAAAAAGCTGGAGATAGTCAGGGCAAATGCGGAAGAAGACGCCAAGCTGAAGGAGACCATGGCCCAAGCCCCGGCAGAGTTGATGAATTAGAAAAATATATGGCCTTGACTTGTAACCCAAGGATATACCGGAGTTTATAGTGGAGGATAATACAATGAGTAATGAAATAAAATTATTTGAGGGTAATCAAATCCGTTCTGCTTGGGATAATGAAGCTTGGGATAATGAAAAGGAAGAATGATATTTCAGTGTAGTAGATGTTGTGAGCGTTCTGGCGGACAGCCAAAATCCCAGAAGATATTGGAGTGATCTGAAAAGAAAGATGAAGGACGTGGAAGGTGCAAACCAACTGTACGAAAATATCGTACAGTTGAAACTTAAGGCACCGGACGGGAAAATGCGAGAAACAGATGTTGCCGACATGCAAGGTCTTTTTCGCATAATACAGTCAATCCCATCTCCCAAAGCGGAGCCCTTCAAGATGTGGTTAGCGGAGATAGGCAAAGAAAGAATTGATGAAACAATTGACCCTGAAATTACAATAGAGAGAGCATTGGAAACATATCTCAAAAAGGGATATACGAGAGAGTGGATTAACCAGAGGCTGCAAGCTATTCAAGTTAGAAAAGAGCTAACTGACATTTGGCAAGACCATGGAGTTGAAGAGGGTAGAGAATATGCAATTCTTACTAACGAAATATCCAAGGCATGGAGCGGAATGACCACGAGGCAGTATAGAGACTTAAAAGGCTTAAAAAAGGAAAACTTAAGAGACAATATGTCAACCACTGAGTTAATTCTAAATATGCTTGCAGAGACAGCAACTAAAGATATAGCAGAATCCACTAATCCAAAGGGGCTGGAGGAAAATAAAAAAGTGGCAAAACGCGGAGGAAAAATTGCCGGTAATGCCAGAAGAGAAATTAAAGAAGAAACAGGTAAACCGGTAATCACTTCACGAAATGCTATAGACTTTGCACGGTTGATCGGTGATGTTGAAAAGTCCATAGAAGAAGACAATAAAAAATAGGCTTATGAGCCAAAACTAAAATACCCCTCAACGGGGTATTTTCTATATGAGCTGCTGCTCGTTTATCATCAATTTAAATTGGAGTCCCAGCTGCTCTGCGGCTTTACGGCACATTATCATTCTGCCCATAAAGATTTCGAAGTAGTCCATGACGGAGCCGTAGCGCAGGTCTACAGAAAGCTTAAGCTTTATCAAAGTTTTTTCCTGATTTATCTTCAGCTCCGATTCCGTAACGGAATAGTTGACCCTGTCGTGAATGTCAAAGTTTTTCTTGTCCTCATTTCTGACGCGACTTCTCCGCACATCGGATTTATCGGCCAATATGAGGGCGGCGGAGACAGCGTTTACAGGCACTCCCGTGCCTTCGTCATGATTTCCTATGGCGGTGGTTATCATGGCTATTTCATCCGGTGTGAACTTTAAATTGTCCAAAATCCTAAAGGCCATGACAGCTCCGCTTTGACTGTGGTCAGCCCTGTTGACCAGATTTCCTATATCGTGGAGAAAACCGGCTATTTTGGCCAGTTCCACCGTTCTTTCCGGGTATCCCAGAGTTTCTAAAATGTAGCCGGCTTTTACAGCCACCGTGGTCACATGGGCAAAGCTGTGCTCAGTGTAACCCAAAGCCTTAAGGGAAGCATCCGCATGGGATATGTAGGTCCTTATGGCTTCATTTTTCTTTATATCTTCGTATGTCATCATACTTTTTCACCTCATTTCATGGTTAAAGATCAGGTATGCTCCGGCAAAATATACCTAAATATAAGTTGGGAAGCATACATTAGTTTGCTATACAAAAAACCTCGGAATTGACAAATTCCAAGGTTGAATTCGTGGTTGCGGGGGCTGGATTTGAACCAACGGCCTCCGGGTTATGAGCCCGACGAGCTACCAACTGCTCTACCCCGCGATATAATTGTGTGGAAAAAAATATACCTCGGAATGACCGAGTCATTGGTGCCGGAGACCGGGGTCGAACCGGTACGATCGGTAAGGATCGCAGGATTTTAAGTCCTGTGCGTCTGCCAATTCCGCCACTCCGGCAAGTTGGCTCCGGGGGTGGGGCTCGAACCCACGACCTTGCGGTTAACAGCCGCCTGCTCCACCATTGAGCTACTCCGGAATACCAAGTGTCATCATATTTTCTTCGACAACAATAGGAAGTATATTACAATATGACCTTTTTGTCAAGTCCCTATTTACGGTTTTTGAAAAAATATTGAGTTGTCATGGAACAAAAATCAAAGCTTAAAGCCCTTTAGGCTTGACCTGTCAGAGGGAGCTTTCCTTGGTCAGCTTGTCGAGAAAGGCCACCCACTTTATAGATAGGCGGGGGTCCGGCTGGGGGATTATATGGTACATAATATTTTTGGAATAGATGTCGAAATGGTCTCCCACCGTGGCGGGAAATCCCTTGACCACAGCCGTTGATTCTGAAAATTCCAAAGGCTGACCCCAGCACCTGCCGGAGAAGGAAATGTTATCCCGAGTCATGGTTATAACGCCTTCACCTGCATTTCTGTCCGTATTTCCTTGGGCATCCGGGCTGGCCACCTTGCAAGGGGTAGACAGGGGCACATCTAAATCTATCAGGCTTTCCTGCCATTCAAACCAGCTGTTGATATGGCTGAAGGGTAGCTCTTTGAGACCTGCATTTCCAAGGGAAAGGGGTGTTAATTTGTAGCTTTCGTCCAGCTTTGCCTTAAGGCCGCATTGACGGCAGGTAAGGTGATGCTCGTCGGAAAACATCTGAAATTCGCTATGACAGGAAGGACATTTGTAGAGGATGCCGTCCAAGCCTAAGGCAGGAGCCTTGCACCTGTACCTTTGCTCCGTGAGAACTAAGTCATCATCGTGGTATATGGCCTCGTCCAAAGCAGAGGAGATTTGGCTCACTTCCATATCTTTGACAGAAGTGCCATCAAAGAGAAGCTTTGAGCTTACTTGTATTTTGCCCCGTCTGAAGCCTGATTTTCCCCATTTGGGCAGGGTCTTGTAGGCCCCCTCCTGCTTTATGAGATAAACGTCGATCCCCAGCTTTTTAATCAGCTCGGCAGTACCGTCGGTGACCCTCAGGGTTCGGCCGTAGCAGGAGAGCCGTCCTTCCGGATAGATTACCACTATATTTCCCGAGTCCTTGGCCCGCAAAATCTGTCGCATGGCGTTTATGTCTGCGGAAAACATTTTCTTGGGAATTACCCTGGCCAGCTTCAAAATCCAGCGGGTTTTAGGCTTGTTCATAAAGTGCTGGCTTACTATGAAGTTGGGCCGATGGGGCATAAGTGCCGCCGCCGCAAACATATAGTCGATATTGGAGCTGTGATTGCAGACCACAAAGGCAGGACCCTTGAGATTTTTCAAGGCTTTCCTGTCTATTGAGGTTCTCAACACCGGTCTGATAAAAATCCAAACAAATGGATATAGCATATAATAGAAAAAGGGATTAGGCTTTTTAAGCTTTTTATCACCTTTATTTTTCTTTCCGTCCATATTAGAGTCTTTACTCATATTTTACACTCCTAAACGCTAATTTATTAAAGTATATCAATTTAATTCTTTCAAATCAAGGCAAAAAGGGGTAAAATAAGGTGAGGGTTTTTGATAAGAACAGCGACTAATATATGAAAGCGCTTTTAACGATAGGAGAGTTCCAATGGACAATGAGAAAATAGAGGAGCTTATCGGTCTTTATCGCGAAGGACTGATATACTTTATCTATCGGTATGTAAAGGACTTAGATGCGGCGGAGGATCTGGCGGAGGATGTTTTCGTCGATGTGATTGTGCACCCTGACAGATTTAGGGGGGCCGCATCGGAAAAGACTTATCTGTATACCATGGGCAGAAACAAAGCCGTGGACTTTATTAGGCATAATAAGAGACAGGAAAATTTCATATACCACCAAAAGGATGAAAGTGATGTAAACGATATTGAATCGAGATATTCCTTAGAGGAGGAAGTCTTGAAGGAGGAGCGAAAGGAAGAGCTGTTTCGGGCCATGAGAGAGCTGAAGGAAGAGTATCGAGTGGCACTCCACCTGGTTTATTTAGAAGAAATGTCCTATGACGAAGCAGGGAAGGTTATGAAAAAATCCAGAAAACAGATTGAAAACTTTGTATATCGGGGTAAAAAAGCACTGAAAGAACTTCTCACAGAGGGAATATCTTAGCAAAGGGGTTATTATAAAATGAAAACGAGAGAAGAATTTACTGCCAGCGTGTATCGGAAAGCCGAGCTGGCAGCCATGGAAGCAAAGAGAATAAAAGTCAAGAAAAAGCGTTTCTACCAAACTGTAGGAACCTTGGCAGCCTGCTTTTTGCTGTTCGTTGGAACTATGAGCGCTTTCAAACCGGGATTATTTAACTCCCCCATTGGCAGTTCGGAGAAAAGCGGTGCCAACCTTTCCGATACCTATAGCCTTGAAGAAGACTACCAAACGTCAAAAGGCAAGGTGCCGGCAGAATCAGAAATGATGCCCTACAGCGTTAACATGAACGGTGCGGACGGAGGGGCAGCCATAGAGAATACACCTGATGCGGTCACCATAGATGAAGTGGTAGGAGGAACTGAAGAAACGCTCCGCACTACTTTCGTTGATGAAAAAGAGGTGAAAGAGGTGAAAGCATGGATTGATAACCTTAAGGAGAACCAACTGATGACTGAAGCTGAAATCCGGGAGGCTGAAAAAGATCAATACGTAAATTACTACATAGTAAACTATTATGAAACTTCCGAAGAGGAAGGAAAAAATAACCGTGAACTTAATACTTTATATGTAAAGGGAACCGTAGAGTTACCCGAAATAGGAGGGAAAGATGAAAATTAAGAAATTGATAGCACTGGGACTGTCCATAGCCATGATAAGCTCTCTGACAGTTTTTAGCGGAGCTGCCGGTGCACAGGAAAAGACGGCAAAGATCTTGGAAGGGCAGACTATTACCGTTACTGCGGATTCCTACGCCAAGGCGGTAAAGAATGTTACCAAGAAAAATAAAGTGGGAAAAGCCGTAAACAAATTTTCCCTGAGAATGCTGAGGAATCTGGCAAAGGGAGAAGACCTGAATAAGAACATGATGATTTCCCCCATATCCATATTGATGGCTATGGGAATGGTGGAAAACGGAGCTTCGGGAGAAACCTTGGCCCAGATGGAAAAGACCATGGGCTGCAGCCTTAAGGACTTAAACAGCTGGCTTAAATCCTGGAGAGTGATTCAGGGCAACAATCAAAAGACAAAGACCAATATCGCCAATTCTGTATGGTTCAAGGATCAGCCTTACATGAAGCTGAGCGAGCCCTTTATGGATAGAGTGTCCAAAATCTACGGAGCAGATATTTTCCTTACGGATTTCGGCAAGGAAGCATCAAAAAAGGTGAATCAGTGGGTAAAGGATGAAACCTACGGCATGATCGATAAGCTGGCAGATTCACTGGACGAGGATTTAATTGCATTGCTTCTCAATGCTACAGCCTTTGAAGGAAAATGGGCCGAAAAGTACACAGAAGATGATATAGTAAAGGACCAGACCTTCACGAGAGCTGACGGAACCAAGGAAAAGGTGGATATGCTCAGCTCACAGGAGAGCACCTATTTTAAAGACAGCAAGTTCACAGGATTTACAAAGGCCTATGAAGACGGTTACTACTTTGCAGCATTCCTTCCTAAGAAGGGCATGACCATGCAGGAAGCCGTAGCAAGTTTGACGGCTACCAGATTCAACAATCTGCTCAACAAGAAGAAGGTCTCCGGTATTGTGAACGTTACCATGCCTTCCTTCAAATATGATTATGAGACAAGGGCCTTGAAGGATGTACTGGCAAAGATGGGAATGAAGGATCTTTTTGACGGCGGAAAAGCTGACCTGTCGAAGATGATAGACTCAAATAGCCCTGCCAGACTGTATGTCAGCGATATAATCCACAAAACCCACATCGAGCTGGATAAGGAAGGCACCAAGGCTGCTGCAATTACAGCAATAGAGGTCAAATGCACCAGCATGCCTATGGAGGAAATATACAATGTCCGCCTCGACAGACCTTTCATCTACGCTATCGTTGATCAGGCAACCGGAACCCCTGTATTTGTAGGTACTGTAGCATCAACTGCAAGCAAGTAGAATACCTTTAACATTTCACGAAAAGTACACGAAAGTGTACTTTTTTTGTGGTAATATACCTATGAAAACAGATGGATTATTGATGGTTTGAGAGAGGAAAATAGGGCAAAGCTGTGTTTGGTTACGTACTGGTAAATAAGCCGGAATTAAAAATCAAAGAATTCGAAAAATACAGAAGCTATTACTGCGGGCTTTGTCATGCTCTCAAGAAGCGTCACGGCTTCGGAGGCCGCCTCACCCTCAACTATGACATGACCTTTCTCATCATGGTTCTTTCCGGCCTGTATGAAGAGGAAGAAACCACTAAATGGGGACGATGTATAGTCCATCCTCTAGCTAAAAACTGCTCCAGAGCCAGCAGCCGGATTACGGATTATTGTGCCGATATATGTGTTTTGCTGGCCTACTATAAGTGTATGGACGACTGGAATGACGAGCACAAGCTCAGCAGCCTTTTCTATGCTAAAATGTTAAAGAGAAAGGCTAAGAAGGTTCAGAAGCTTTATCCCGACAAGGCGGCAGTGCTGGAAAAAAAGATAAACATGCTTTCCATAGTGGAGAACGCCAAAAACGTTCCTACAGATAAGGTGGCTAAGATTTTCGGAGAAATTATGGGTACCGTATTTGTCTATAAGGAGGATTTTTGGAAGGAGGACCTCTTTAAGCTGGGATTTTATCTGGGAAAATACATATATCTTCTGGACGCCTATGAAGATATAGAAAAGGATATAAAAACCGGAGACTACAATCCCTATAAAGAGCTATACCACAATGAAAACTTTGACGAGCAGGTTATGAATATGCTGCTCCTGATGATAGGTGAGTGCACCGATGCCTTTGAGCGACTTCCTATAGTGGAAAATGCGGAGATACTTAGAAACATTCTCTATTCGGGCGTTTGGGTCAGGTATGCCGATGCCAAGATGAAACACAACAAGGAAAAAGAGGGAAAATAATGGATCCATATAAGATTCTGGGCATAGGCTATGATGCTACGGAAGAAGATATTAAAAAAGCATACAGGAAATTATCGAGAAAATATCACCCCGATGTGAATGTGGGAAACCCAAATCAGAAGGATTACGAGGAAAAGTTCAAGGAAGTGCAGCAGGCCTATTCGGCCATCATGGATGAGAAGCAGGGACGCATACCTTCCCAGAACGGCTACGGAGGTCAGTACAGCCGGGGAGCCTACGGAGATGAAGCCTTTGCAGAATTTTGGAATGAATTTTTCGGCGGAGCCATGGGAGGCCGAGGCCCGCAGCAGTCAAGGGAAGAAACCCAAGAAGAGAAATACTTTATGTCCGCCGCCCAATATATACGAAACGGATATTACAGAGAAGGCCTCAATGTGCTGGGGCAGATAAATAAGGAAAAGAGAACTGACGAATGGTTTTACTACAGCTCCTTTGCCAACTACAAGGTGGGCAATAACGGCATAGCCGTGGAGCATGCCAAGGTGGCTTGCGCTTTGGAGCCCCAAAATCTAATTTATCGCCGGCTCTTGGATCAGCTTACGGGCAGCGAAACCAGATACCAGCAAAGGAGTGCCTACTACGGAGGAAATCCCTCCATGCAGGGCTCAAACTATTGTATGCAGGTATGTTCTACCATGGCATGTGCCAGCATTTGTTGCAGCGGCAGTGGATATGGCCTACCTCTTCTGTGCTGCTTTTAAAGAAAAAGAAAAAATCGTCATCATATACCGCTACAGATGTTGAAAAGCATTGCAGCGGTTTTTTGTTTTTTAAAAGCCTTGACGTACTACGCGCTGTAGTGGTGTAATTATACTACAAATTGTAGTACGGTGTTGCGTGGAAGATGTATGGTGTTTAGCTCGACGGAAATGCATAATGTATTACAGAAAAATATGAGGTGTGCACATGGAACTAAAGACTTTAACAGAAGCGGAATAAGCAATAATGTACAAAATATGGGAATTAGCTACTCCTATAACGTCATACATGCTTCTGGAAGCGTTTAATGAGACGAGGGGTTGGAAATCACAAACGATCAGCACCTTCCTTTCGAGATTGGTAGATAAGGAATACTTATCGGTGAAAAAAATCAGATCCACAAATGAGTATCGTGCCATTATCTCTGCAGAGGAATACGCACAAAGGTCGGCCCGGGAAATGATCAATAAAATTCATGGGGGTTCTGTAAAACGTTTAATCACATCATTTGTGGAAAGTGACGCCATAAGTGAGAAAGAACTGGAAGATATAAAGAAATGGTTTTCAGAGAGGTGACAATATGTTGAATATTTTCATATTGATAGTTTGTTCATCGACAGCTTTAGGAGTTGTATACTTTGCCTACAATATAGCTGAGCGCCTTTTTAAGAGACATTTGAATCTTAGGACAAAAGCTCTGTCATTGAAGCTAATAGTATTTATTCAACCGATAATTGTTTTGCTGACAGTGGTTGTTCTCGTTTCAGGATTTACCTTTAGGGATGACAAAGAGGTTTCCGGAAAAACCTCTGTAGCCTATGAGCAAGGTGTATCTTCAAATAGTTTACTATCAATGAATCAATATCTCCCCATCAGAACTGCTTATACTATCCTGTTCAGACTGCCTCCGGCTAAAAAGCTTTTTAGATTCTCCGCAGCGATTTGCGTAACCGTTTCGCGGGCTGTCCTCGTGGCCCAGGCTATATGAGGGGTAAGGATGAGATTGGGAACTCCTATGAGAGGGTTTCCGTCTTTTGGCGGTTCTGCGGAAAGCACGTCGCAGGCAGCGGCAGATAGCTTGCCCGACTTCAGGGCCTCTGCCAGATCGGCCTCATTTATCAGGGAGCCGCGAGCCGTATTTATGAGGATGGCCCCGTCCTTCATGCGGGAGATGAACTCTCTGTTTATGAAGCCTGCGTTATCAGGCGTAGCAGGACAATGAAGGCTCAGAATATCGGATTTTATAGCAGCTTCCGGGTCCCTACTGTATATGTTTACTTCCATGCCGAAAGCCTTGCCGATTTCCGCCACCTGCTTGCCTATATTGCCGTATCCGATTATTCCCAGGGATTTGTCGGAAAGCTGGATGAGAGGCTGCTCCACAAAACAGAAGTTAGGTGAGGCCTGCCATTTTCCGGCCTGAACCGATGCGTTATGGAGACCGACGCCGTTGGTGATTTCCAAAATCATGGCGAAAACATGCTGTGCCACCGCCATGGTGGAGTAGGCCGGCGTATTACACACTGCGATGCCCAAAGCCTTTGCAGCAGCTATATCAATGTTATCGTAGCCCGTAGCCAAGCAGCCGATGAATTTAAGTGCTGGGCTTTTTTTCATTATATCCTCTGTAATTCGGCACTTGGAGGTGAATATGGCCTCGGCTCCATCTATGCGAGGCAAAATATCCTCCGGAGCAGTCCTTTCAAAAAATTCATATTCCCCCATAGCGGCCAAAACATCCCAATTCAAATCATCCAAAGTTATGGCGTATCCGTCTAAGTTGACTATCTTCATCATATCCTCCCGAAAAAACAATATCTATTAAGCATTATAGCCCCGGAAGGCAGGAAAAGCAATGGGGAAAGGTTGACGGTGAAAAGAGGACTGTGTTAAAATAAAAATAATTAACGAAGAAAGGTGTAAACAAAAAATGAAAAGTAAAAGACTTATTTCTCTATTTGTAATTCTAGCATTACTTGTAACTTCAATGCCGACTCAAGCATTCGCTTTGGAACACCCCGGCAGTATTATAAAGAAAGATGTAGCAGCTCAAAATCTACTTATGCCGGCTGATGAAAAAGCAAAGGAAAGGAAGCGAAAAAATGAGTTTGATTTTCAAAATATAAAGCCCATTGAAGAGCAGGGTTCAGTCGAGCATGAAATGCCGATAGAGGCTCATTCTCGGCAAATTTTCAAAAGTCATTTAAATAAGACATACACAGAAATAACCGACTCGATTTCCGGAGATGAGATTTACTACGAAGGTGACGTTACAATCACATCACAATGCTATATATCTGCCAAAAAAGTTATCTTTGGCGGGGATGTTGTGGTGGAAGATACTCTCGTAGTAAATTCTAATTCTATAGTAGAAATCATGGGAGATTTTCAGTTGCAAAGGCGATTAGAGGATGGGAATTTTGGGGAAACTACGGCCACTTTTTTAAACTACGGACATACCATCGTCAATGGAGACATGTATGCACAAACGGCTAAAACTGTGAGATTTGCAAGTGACAGTGTTTTAGAGCTGAGAGGCAACCTGACACAGATAGGAGAGAATACAAAATTCTTGCATTATACAGATAATGGCTATATCCTTTTTTCTGGAGATAAAGATCAGACTGTATCCTTTGATCGAGTAGATTCCGAAGCTAGTATAGGAAAAGTGAAAATGCAGGATGAAAGTAAGCCTCTTAAGCTTGCAACACCTGTTTACGGGATTACTTTAACTCATGATACTACCATAACTTCCACAGATAAGTATGGCGATGTAAAAGTCCCTTATCTTACAACGAACAAGTTCACCGCTAC
>JBHADF010000012.1:0-14640 GCA_041854955.1 Anaerovoracaceae bacterium
CTTCCAAAGGCCAAAAGCCTTAGTTTTTTGTCTCTTTTTCAGTTCCGGCGCTAACTCCTGTCCTGTGCCACTAAGGCGGAAAGCTCCAGCTTAGTCAAATTGTTATTTTCATCAAAGCTGATCCACGCAAAGTATTCGTCCCAAAAGAGATGATTCACAGGAGTCCATGGGTTGGACCAGTCTATTCCGTATTTGAGTTCGGTTATGTCCGTAGGATTGACGGGAACGTGCCAAAGCTTCCTACCGAAGGTCTTTTTAACTTCCTCCGGCTTAATGGGAGCCATCAGCTCAAGGCCGTTTAATTTACAGCTGAAAGAATTCTCCCTCAGCACCTTGACGCTCTCTTCAGTGAGCACAATGCTGACTATTTTGCAGTCTTCCAAAACCGTCTCTTTATTTTCGCTACCGTAAAGTCCGATGTATCCTATTACAACATTGTCTTTTACCAGCGGATAGGGAGCATCATTGATTTTAAACCCTTTTTCCACATGAACGCTGCCGTCGGCGGGATATTTCTTAAAGCTGTCCAAGGAAAGGATGTCTTCGTAGTCCAGCCCCGGCTCATAAGTCTGTTCTATATAGATGCCAAAGCCATCCTCCATTAAATCTGAAGCAGTGGTGTGAGAAAGGACGATTTTCCTATCATCAAGGGTAAAAATCGGTGCCTTTTCCGGAAGCCCTATTAATATGCCTGCGAAGAAAAGGTATAGCACGGTTATTGCAGCAAACATCAACATAGCTACGGTTCCGCCACGCTTTGTTACCACATATATGGCTATGACCAGAATCCAAAGCATTACGCCTACGACTAAAATAAAGTCGATGCCACCTATAATAAAATACTTAATAAGGCTTGCGGATGAAATAAGCAATGATCCGCCGCCACTTAAGATAAGGACAGGCCAGGACATTCTTTTGATTCTATCACCATCCGCCTTCCACTCTTCCGTATTTTTCTTATAGCACAGATATCCGACGTAGGCTCCGCCATAGAAGACAAACCCTATAGCCAACAACATCAATATGAAAACTAACCTTGCACTCACTTCGCAACCCTCTTATTTCGGTACTTCTCCTACTTTACCTCATAAACAGCCTTACAAGCCTTATAGGTCATATAGCAGTCCAGCTTGGCCACTACTTCAAAGGGTGAATGCATGCTGAGCACGGCTACTCCTGCATCGATGGTCTCGATATTTCTGTTTGCCAGGTCCGCAGCTACGGTTCCGCCGCCGCCGGCATCTACCTTGCCCATCTCTTCTATCTGCCAGATAACTCCTGCTGCATCGAACCACTTGCGGATTTTGCCTACAGTTTCTGCGCCGGCATCGGAAGCGCTGTACTTTCCGCCTGAGCCTGTGTATTTAGCCACGCCTATTCCGTAATTTATGTGGGCGGAGTTTCTGTCTTCATAAACCTCCATATAGTTGGGGTCTGCCGCAGCCGTAACATCACAGGACAGACAGAAGGAGTTTTCAAAGCAGGTGTGAACATCTACGCTTTCAGCGGGGGAAAGCTTCTTTATAAAGCTTTCAAAGGCCTGAGAAGCCATGCCTGTAACGCCCACTGAGCCGATTTCCTCCTTGTCGGCAAGGATTAAAACTGCCGTCTTTTCAGGTGTTCCTATATCTAAAAGGGCCTTCAAGCCTGCATAGGAGCAAACTCTGTCATCGTGGCCGTAGGCTCCGATAAGGCTTCCGTCGATTCCTATATCCGTAGGGTTGTAAGCGGGCACCGCCTCTAATTCGGCGGAGACGAAGTCTTCCTCTACGATTCCGTATTTTTCATTGAGTTTTTCAAGGATGTGATGCTTCACTCTATCCTTGGCATCGCTTTCGCCGATAGGCTCGCTGCCCACCAGAATGTTGAGGCCTTCTCCTGCAAAGGCTTCGCCCAGAGCCTTCTTGTTCTGCTCTCTGCCTAAGTGAGGGAGCAGGTCTGTAATTACCAGCTTAGGCTCATTTCCCTCGCCTATCTTAACATCTACCACCGTTCCGTCAGCCAAAACAACTACGCCGTGGAGCTCCAAGGGAATGGTAACCCACTGGTATTTGCGGATTCCGCCGTAGTAGTGGGTCTTCAGCAGGGCCTGACCGTTATCCTCATAAAGGGGGTTGGGTTTCAGGTCCAAGCGGGGAGCATCTATATGAGCAGCCACGATGTGAACACCCTCTTCTATGGGCTTCTTTCCTATGACAGCCAAATTGATATTCTTTCCGCGATTGTTGAAATATACCTTATCGCCGGCCTTAAGGCTCATGCCCTTTTTATACTCGGAAAATCCGTGGGCCTCTGCCTGTCTGATGGCCTCCTTCACGCAGGCTCTCTCAGTCTTTCCCACTGTCAGGAAATCCTTATAGCCTTCACAGTATCCATTCATCAAGGCTCTTTCTTCGGAGCTGATGGTGTCGTATCCGTTTTTCTTGTTTAAAAATAGTTTGTCTCTATCCATTTTAATCCTCCCAATTATATATTTATCTTATTTTATGGTTCCGTCAGCATTGAAAACAGGCAAGGTCTCCAAATAGGTTATATCCGTCCTTACGGTGGCATCGCCCTCGGCTAAAACAGCCATTCTGCCCACAATATTTCCTCCGGCACGCTCCACCAGATTCTCTATGGATCTGAGAGATTCTCCCGTAGATATTACATCGTCCACGATGAGCACCCTTTTGCCCTTGAGCATGCTCACCTCCCGGTCGCCTATGCAGAGGGTCTGCACATGGTCTGTGGTTATGGAATCTACCTCTGTGTAGAGTACATTTTCCATATACAGCTTGGGACCCTTTCTGGCTATGACATATTCGTTTTTGCCTGCCTGTCTGGCCATTTCGTAGCAAAGGGGGATTCCCTTGGCCTCTGCGGTGATAAGCACATCAAATTCCGGTGCTTTCTCCAGGAGAGCCTTTGCGGAAGCCTCCGTAATCTCCACATCGCCAAACATAATAAAAGCGGCTATATAAAGTTCTTCTGTAACCTTGCAAAGGGGCAGCTGCCTCTTCAGTCCGGCTATTTTCATCTCATGAAACATATTTCTACCTTCCTAAAATATAATATTTTCAACACTATTAGACATTATACCTCTTTCCCACTCCGTTGGCAAGGATTGAGGAAGCAAAAAGAACGGCAGCAAGCCGCTCTTTTTCTTTCCGTCTTATTTACATGGATATAAAGCAGAATTTAAGCAGGAAGAGAATTCCTATAACTGTCACCATTATGTCTTCCTTTTTAAACTTTCCTGTAGTTATGGTTATGAGGGAATAAGCTATGGCACCAATTCCTATACCGTTGGCTATGGAATAGGTCAGCGGCATCATTATGAGAGTTAAGAAGGCCGGTGCAGCGAAGCGCATCTCGCCCATATCCACATTCTTAAAGCTTTCCAGCATGAGCACACCTACATAGATCAAGGCAGGAGCAGTGGCACAGGAGGGAACCACGCTGGCTAAGGGTGTCAGGAACAGACATGCAAACAGGCATATCGATGTGACAAGACTGCTGAGGCCTGTTCTTCCGCCTGCAGCCACGCCTGATGCGGATTCGATGAAGGTGGTACAGGTGGAGGTTCCCATGAGGGCTCCTACAGCCGTCGCCACCGAGTCGCAGGTCATGCACTGATTCAGATTGTGAGGATTTCCCTCTTCATCCACCATACCTGCCTGTCCTGCCGTGCCGTAGAGAGCTCCCAAGGTATCAAACATATCCACCATGGAAAAGGCAAGTACATACAACACCGCACTTAAGGCTCCTCCTACAAATTCGGGGCTAAACGCCAATTTCCAAGGCTCCGGGCTTATTACGGCTCCTAAGCCTATCTGGGCAAAATCGGAAAAGGCTCTCCCTATCTGGGTCATGTCAAAAGAGGGAGTACTGCCGGTAATAAGGTAGTACAAAACCGTTGTAGCAGCTATGCCGATGAGCACATTTCCCTTTACCTTTAATTGCTGCAGGGCAACTATCACTATGAACCCTACCAAAGCCAAGAGGGCAGGCAGCACTGTCATGATGCCTCCTTCGCCTTTAATGGCTCCGTGAATATCTACAAATTGAGTCAAGGTATATTTATTATCCTGAATGATTCCCACATTTTGAAAACCGATAAAGGCTATAAACAGTCCGATTCCGGCGGAAATGGATTTTTTCAGGCAGTCGGGCATAGCTCTTGCGATATACTGCCTTGCACCGGTAATGGATAAGGCCATAAAGAGCAGTCCGGAAAGAAGGATTATAACCAGTCCGGCCTTGTACCCCGCAACCACATCTCCTCCCGAGATTACCTGAGGCAGTATGAAGCTGACGAAGAAGAAGGAATTAAGTCCCATACCGCAGGCCTGAGCAAAGGGCATCTTTGCATAAAGGGCCATAAGCAGGGTTCCTATGGTGGCTACCAAAATCGAGCCCACATATACGGAATTCCATATGTTTTCAAGTCCCGGAGTGAAGCCCGTAACCTGATTGGGGTTTACGAATATTATGTATGCCATGGCAAAAAAAGTAGTAAGCCCCGCAATAATTTCCGTCTTTATCGTGGAGCCGCGTTGAGTTATTTCGAAAAATTTATCCATTTTTCCATACCTTTCATCTTGAATTTTGCTTTTTCAACAACCCTTTTGTTATACCATCTTATGAGTAATTTTTCAAGAATTTTTAAGGTTTTTTCTCAAAAAACAACCCGAGCAAGGTGTTCCCGCCCGGGTTCATAGGTCTTTTCTATTCTTCGCAGGTCTTCATGGCCTCCAAGGTGTCCTCCAAGAGCTTGTCCAGCTCCCAGCCCAGCATTTCCGCACCCTGCTGTATCACATCCCTGTCACAGCCTGCGGCAAAGCGCTTGTCCTTAAACTTCTTCTTTAAGGACTTAAGCTCCATATCCTGAACGCTCTTTGAGGGTCTCATGAGAGCCGCTGCCCCTATGAGGCCTGTCAGTTCATCGCAGGCGAAGAGGACCTTTTCCATTTCCTTTTCAGGCTTTACATCGGTGCAGGCACCGTAACCGTGGGAAACGATGGCATGAATCATATCTTCATCGACGCCGGCTTCTCTCAAAAGCTCCGGAGCCTTCTTGCAATGCTCCTCGGGCCACATCTCAAAGTCGATGTCGTGGAGCAGCCCTACGATTCCCCAGAAATCCGCCTCGTCTCCATAGCCTAATTTTTCCGCAAAATATCTCATGGTGCCTTCTACAGTTCTACCGTGAAGCAGATGGAAATCCTCTTTGTTATACTTTTTCAAAAGCTCGTAGGCTTCATCTCTCTTTATCATAGGTCCCTCCTATCTTAAATTATGTGGTTCGCCCACAGGTGGCAGTTGATATTATTTAGTTTCCAGCTTGGGGTCCTTTTCCGGTATGTTGGAAATAACCACGGCGGCGAAGATGATGGCACAGCCTATTTTCTCTCTCAAGGTCATGGACTCTCCCAGCAGTAAAGCACCGAATACTACGGCAAATACGGATTCCAAAGACATGAGCAGGGATGCCATGGTGGGCTCAGCATGCTTTTGAGCTATTACCTGGAAGGTATATCCTATTCCGCAGGAAAGGACGCCTGCATAGAGGATAGGAATTGTAGCATCCAAAATGGCGCCTATCTGAGGGTCTTCAAAGATGAACATGCAGATCATTCCTACCAGCCCGGCTATCAGGAACTGTACACAGGAAAGCTTTACTCCGTCAACCTTGGAAGTGAAATGGTCTATGACCATGATATGCATGGAAAAGCCTAAGGCACAGAGAAGTACCAAGGTATCTCCGAAGGAAAGTCCGAAGGAGCCTGCCGGCATGGAAAGGAGGTACAAGCCTACACATCCCAACACTACGCAAAGCCACATCAGCAGTCTGACCCTTTTTCTCAAAAGTACGCTGATAATGGGCACGAAGACCACATAGAGAGTAGTGATGAAGCCTGCCTTTCCGGCTGTAGTGTACGCCACACCGAACTGCTGGAGAGTGGTGGCCACAAAGAGTACTAAACCGCAGCAGATGCCTCCGATGAGAATCAGCTTGTTTTCGGCCTTTTTCTCAGGTGCAAAAAGAGAACCCTTTCCTCTGTTCATAAACAGCACCACCGGTATTAGAACCAAGCCTCCTATAAAGGTTCTGATTCCTCCAAAGGTAAATCCTCCCACGTAATCCATGCCGCTTTTCTGTGCCACGAAGGAGGAACCCCATATCATGGCAGTGATGAGAAGCAGCAGATTGCTTTGCATTTTTTTGCTCATTTTTTCGACCTCTTTAATTTCTTAAGTAATTTACTCGCTTATTTTACCAAAACCCAAGGCTTCTTGCAAGATATTTAGGGCCTTAATCCCCTTTATATCCCACCTTTCTCTGAGCAAAATTCCTCCGCCCGCCCTTTTATTTCTCCCCTAAATGTGTTATGATTCTCTTATGAAAAAAAGTATGAAGGATAGACTTTACGTTTGCAGCTTTGCGCAAAATTCCATAGATTGCATCAAGGAATACGGGGTGGGCATGGAAATAAACCATACCTGTATTTCTCATTGTCTTGATAGGGACAGGGAAATTCGGGAAAAGCTCATAGGGGATATTGAAGCGGACATCTCTAAAGCCAAGCCCTCGGGTCTTATTCTCCACGGCCCCTTTACGGAAATCCATCCTGCCGCCATAGACTACAAAATCAGGGACTTGGGTATGGCCCGCCTGAACGAAGCCTATGAGGTAGCAGCGCATTTCTCCGTCAAAAAAATGGTGGTGCACACAGGCTGGGTTCCCCTGGTATATTTCAAGAACTGGCAGGAGGAGCAATCAGCCCTCTTTTGGAACAAATTTTTAGAGGATAAACCGGAGGATTTCCGGATTTCCGTGGAGAATGTCATGGAGGACGAGCCCTATATGCTCAAATCCATGATAGAGCGGGCCGACAACCCTCGAATAGGCCTCTGCCTCGATGTGGGGCATGCTCAGGTGGTGACGGATCGGTCTATCTCCATAGAAAAATGGATAGAGGTGCTTTCTCCCTACATAAGCCACTTTCATCTGCATAACAATGACGGTACAGCGGATAGCCACCGAGCTTTTCATCTGGGTACCTTGGATATGAAGTCCATACTGTCCGCCATAGACGGATTTTGCAGGGAGGATGTAACCCTTACCATAGAGGCGGGGGATGCGGCTTCATGCTTAAACTGGCTTAAAGAAAATCGATATATATAATTCAGGAGGAAGGAATATGAACAATCTGTCTGAGATTTTGGAGCACATAGAGAGAAATGGGGATTTGAATACCGCCGCCATGGCCGAAGCCGAGGCAAGGCAGAATATTCTGGCCAAGCCCCCCGGTTCTTTGGGAACCCTTGAAAGCATCTCCATACAGCTGGCCGGCATCACAGGTCAGGTTAAAAACCAAGTGGCAAAGCAGGCCGTGGCCATCATGTGTGCCGATAACGGTGTGGTGGAAGAAGGGGTTGCGTCTGCACCTCAGCAGGTAACTTGGGCTCAGACCATCAACTTCACTCGCCGCCTTACGGGCGTCAGCGCCATGACAAAATATTTTGATATAGACCTTTTAGTAGTAGATGTAGGCGTCAGCATGGCCATCCCTGCACAGCTTTACAGTACTGAAATGGTAGGAGAAGGTACACCGGACCGGGTTACAGGAAAAATCGTAAACCGCAGAATAGCCGACGGCACTAAGAATTTGGCCAAGGAGCCGGCCATGAGCCTCGAAGAAGCTGCCAAAGCACTCATGACAGGAATAGAGTCGGTAAAAGCCTTGAAGGATTGTGGATATCAGCTTTTCGGCATAGGCGAAATGGGCATAGGCAACACTACCACCAGCGCCTGCGTCCTTTCAGCCCTTACGGGAGCCACGGCAGTGGAAGCCGTGGGTAGAGGGGGAGGCCTCAACGATAAGGGCTTCAACCGTAAAATTCAGATAGTAGACCAGGCCGTAAAAGGTCTGGACAGGGAGGATATCATAAATGTGCTGGCCAAGGTTGGGGGCTTCGACCTTTGCGCCATGGTTGGTGCCTTCTTAGGTGCAGCTTACTATAGAATCCCCGTCGTCATAGACGGGTATATTTCAGCAGTTGCAGCTCTTGCAGCCACTCGCTTGGCACCCAAGGCTATAAACTTTATGTTCGGTTCCCACCAATCCAAGGAGCCGGGCTATCTCATAGCTATGGAGGCGCTGGGAATCACACCTTACTTCAATCTGGGCATGCGTCTTGGGGAAGGCTCCGGCTGCCCCATCAGCTTTAAAATCATAGAAACCGCCTGTGCCGCCATGAACGGCATGGCAACCTTTGATGAGGGATCCATAAACGCGGATTACCTGGAAGAAGCTAAGAAAGGAAATTTTTTCTGATGAATATTTTCATAAGCGGAGGCGCTAAAAACGGCAAGTCCTATCACGCCCAGGAATTGGCCCGTGATATGGCCGCTGCCCAAAATCTGCCCCTCTATTATTTGGCCACCATGATTCCTCATGACGAGGAGGATCGTGCCCGCATCTCCCGCCACATAAGGGAGAGGGAGGGCTGGGGCTTCGAAACGGTGGAGCAGGGTCGGGATATTTTGCAGGTTCTAGAGGGCAAGACCCTTTCCGGAAAGCCTGTCAATCCCAAGGGGGTTTTCCTCTTTGACAGTGTAACCGCACTTCTGTCCAACGAAATGTTTCCTCCCGGGGAAAATCCGGATTTGGACTGTGGGCCTCGACTGATGCAGCAGCTGACCGACTTTGCCCGATTGACAGGAAACACGGTTTTTGTTTCCGACTATATCTATTCCGACGGGAATAAATTCGATGAATACACCGAAGCCTACCGCCGCACCCTGGCTTCTCTGGACCGAGCGTTAGCCTCCGTTTGTCAGCAGGTGGTGGAAATGTCCTTTGGTTTTAAGTATGAGTATAAATAGGAGCTTACTATGAAGAAATATTTAACGGCTTTCTCCATGGCCTGGGGAAATTTCTGCACCCTGCCATGTCTCGTAAAGCTTTGGGATACGGACTATCAAAGTCTGATGCTGGGCTGGCTTCCCACAGTGGGGCTGGTCATCGGTGCTCTATGGGGCGGAGCATATCTGCTCCTCATATATCTGGGACTTCCCTTTCTGGTAATATCCTTTTTTATGACCCTTATCCCTTTCATACTCTGCGGGTTTATGCACCTTGACGGCTTTATGGATTGCTCCGATGCTATTCTGTCTCGCCGTCCTCTGGAGGATAGGCAGCGGATTCTAAAGGACAGCCACACGGGAGCCTTTGCCGTAATCAGCGTAATTTTCCTGCTCTTAGGCTTCTTCGTATTTATTTCCACCGCCATTTCACAGGGTGTGGATTTCAGCAATTTAGTGCTGATAGCCGTACTTTCCAGAGCCTCTGCCGCTCTTCAGGTTTTTCTGAGCAAGCCTTTAAGGGTGAGCCAATATGTGAAGATGCACGAATCGGAAAGCGAGGAGGGTTCCTCATCGGAAGGGGAAAACGCCAAGAACGGCAAAGAGGTAAATTCTAAGGTTTCTTCCAAGAAATCCGGCATACTGCTTCTAGCCATACAGCTCATTATATATGTTACGTTTGCCCTGCTTTTCTCCTTTTACCTGACGGGAAGCCTGTGGGTTATGGGGGCCACCCTTTTAGGGTCCTTCCTTGCCGCCACCTTCGGAAAGAAGCAGCTTGGCGGTATGAACGGCGATATATCCGGCTACAGTATCGTCTGGGGAGAGCTCCTGGGCGTGTTTGCACTGGTGTTGTTGTAATAAATAAGAGGTGATAGAATGATTTTAATTTTCGGCGGAGCCTACCAGGGCAAGTTGGATTTTGCTAAGGAAAATTTCGGAGTGGCCCATGAGGATGTGGCCACCTGCATAGAGGATATAAAGTTGGATTTGTCCAAGAAGGTCATATACAACCTGGAGGATTTCGTCTACGCCTGTGCTCGGGAAAATGTGGAAGCCGTAGA
Source organism: Anaerovoracaceae bacterium (assembly GCA_041854955.1). Lineage (GTDB taxonomy): Bacteria > Bacillota > Clostridia > Peptostreptococcales > Anaerovoracaceae > CAMENZ01. The sequence goes on from JBHADF010000012.1 coordinate 9,919, forward strand.
TGTGCTCAAGGCCTGCGATGAAGAGCTTCAGGAAAAGATAATTATCATGGATGATATTTCCCAAGGCTTGGTCCCTATGGACCCCCTGGACAGGGAATATCGGGAAATGGCCGGACGCACCATGATTTACTTAGGAAAACAGGCGGACAAGGTAATCCGTGTATTTTGCGGCATCGGTCAGACCATCAAGGGGTGAAATCCCCATAAAATCAAGGAGTAATATGAAGTCTTACATACATTTCATCAGGCACGGAATCACTCAAGGAGTTTTGAATAAATGGTATTATGGAAGTACGGATTTTCCACTGCTTCCCCAAGGAGAACAGGCCCTTTTGCAGCTTAAGGCCCAAGGTGTTTACCCTTCTTTTAAGGATGCGGACTATTATACCTCCGGCATGCTGAGGACGGACCAGACCCTTGCCGTACTCTTCGGGGATAAGGATTTCAAGACCTTGCCTCTGCTTCGTGAGCTGGACTTCGGAAAATGGGAATGCAAGACCTTTGACCAGCTCCGGAAAGAGCCGGAATTTGACCTTTGGATGGCCGATGAGGACAGAAGCTTCCGCTTTCCGGGGGGAGAGTCGGGGCAGGATTTCGCCGCCAGAATAGAGGAAGGCATCGCCGATCTTAAAGAGTTTCACCGAAAAAAGGAAGAGGCTGTAGGCCTTTCCGAGGAAGGTGCCCACTCCATACTGGTTTGCCACGGCGGTGTCATCGGCAGTTTGATGTATATGTGGTTCCCCGAGGAGAGGGAAAGCTTTTGGAACTGGATTCCCGATGCGGGCCGCGGCTTCTCCGTGGAGATGAGCTCCGGCGAAGCGGTGGGGTATATGGAGATATAGGGAGAGGGTTTGATTGATTGATTGATCGATTGGTTGATTGGCTTGTTGGTTGATTGATGGATTGGTCACGGCGACCACAGACCATGGTGATTTTCAGCCGGATTTCGGTAAAATCATACCAATCAGCTACTTTTAACCTATTTGGCTTAGAAACCCGTCCAAATCGTCATACCAAAACACAAAAAAAGCCGGAAAAGTATGACTTCTCCTTCTAAATTGCCAGAAAATGTAAATTTTATCATACCAAAAGGGGTGAAACCTGCTGATTGGTATGATAAACACAAGAACCATAAGGAAAGCCCCTGACTTCAAAAGTACAGGGGCTTTTTAGGTTTTCAGTTATGCTTTCTATGCTTTTCTCTTGGCTTTTGTTGACCATTCAGTGTAGACCTTCTGTCCGTCCTTCATGATGAAGCCTCTTACCTTGTAGTAATAGGTTACGCCTTTCTTCACGGTGCTGTTGTTGTAGGTTGTCTTCTTGGTGGTGAAGATTGGTTTCTTTCCATAGCCTGAGTTTCTCTTTGTGGAACGGAAGATTTCAAAGCCGTCAAATTCTGGTTTCTTTCCGCTTTCCGTCTTCCATGTCAGCTTGATACCTCTCTTACCGTTCTTTAAGGTTACTTTCGTTGATTTCAGAACTATCTTTTCAAAGGCAGGTTCATTGTTAGGTTCCTCGGAGGCCTTAAGTATCTCTACGGTTACCTCTGCCTTTCCGTCAGCATACTCCAGAGTAAACTTATGATTTCCCTCTGTGAGAGTTTCCAGATAGGTTGCCTTTATCTCCACTCCCTTATCCGTCGCAGTGTAATCCGCTGCAGGGATATCCTTTCCGTCTACCTTTACTACCTTAAAGTCGTTCTTGTTTCCGTCAGTCATGATGGAAAGAGGTTTATCGGAGCCCTTCTGCCATGTCTTAGGTGTGTCGGCTGTTACATGATATTCCTTTTCAGCCGGAGGTGCTATACCGCCTATAATAGGGATGATTATGGCGCCTCCTCCGCCACCGCTGCTGCCACCGCCGCCGCCTGTGTCAACTTCGAATATAGCTTTAACCACCACATTTTCGCCGGGCATGGTGAATTTGTTATCGGTGATTTCAAGTACGGAGGGACTTATTACCTGCCACTCCTTAAACTTATATCCCTCTATGGCAGAGGCCGTCAGGGTGACCTGCGCATTTGGAGCTGCCGACTGGAGAGAAGCCTTCGCAGTGCCGAAGCCTACTTTCTGCACGGTTACGGAGTACTCCCCAGGAGCTACAGCGATGGGCTTGAACTGTGCCTGTATGCTCACTTCCTCTCCTGGCATGATGAATTTATCGCCGCTTACCGAAAGAGTTGAAGGTGATGTAACAACCCACTTGTCGAAGACATATCCTTCATAGGGGCTTGATGCCAGGTGAACCTCCTGTCCCTTAAAACCGCTTACAGCATCTGCATAAGCTATGCCGTTAGCTTCAGCGCTTACATTGATGACAGATGTATCTGCTGTGAGCGTTACCCACAGATTTATCGTATTACCGGAGGATTGCGCACCGGTATCATATTTGTATGTCAATTCACCTTTTGTGAATATGAAGCCATCTCCCGCATCATTTATATATCCACCTGCTATGTTGCTTACCTTATTCTTGTTAAAGCTGGGATTAAGCTGGCTGAATTTTAAGCTGTTACCGGTCAAAGTAACCTCTCTTTTCTGACTCAAGCCGTAAAATCCAGTGATTTTTTCCATTCCTTCTAAATCCAGCATTACCAGTTGATTATAGTTAACCCTCAGACTATATAATTTTGTCAAATGTTTAATATTTAGCTCCGTGAGTTTATTTTCTGAGCAATCCAGCTTTTCCAAGTCCGTATTTGCACTTAGATCAAGAGCGGTAAGCTGGTTTTTATAACAGTATAACTTTGTCAGTTTAGTGTTCTTGCTGACGTCAAGGGTAGTAAGCTGGTTTCCATTTACCAAACAGGACCTGAGTTCAGAGCAAGGACTCAGGTCGATTTCGCTAAGATTGCATTTACCGGCATCTAAAAAAATCAGTTTAGGGTTATGGCTCAAGTCAAGGGTTGTTATAGGGTTATCATTGCATCCCAACCAGTGAAGCTCAGGGTTTCTGATTAAATTCAGGGTAGTAAGCTTGTTTCCACCTACGTAGCACTCCTGGAGTTCAGAGCAAGGGCTTAGGTCGATTTCACTAAAATTGCAGTAAGAAGCTTCTAATGTAATCAGTTTAGGGTTACCGCTCAAGTCAAGAGATTCTATAGGGTTATCATAGCATCTCAACAATAAAAGTTCAGGGTTTTTACTGACATCCAGAGCGGTAAGCTGGTTTGTATGACAGTCTAACTCTTTCAATTTAGTGTTCTTGCTGACATCAAGACTGGTAAGCTTATTTTTTCTACAATACAAGTGTCCCAGCTCCGCAAAATATTCTATACCCTTGAGGCTTGATATGTTTTTGTCCTTCAGATCCATCAACTCTATGTCAAGTTCGTCTCCCGATATAAAGCCGTCTCCGTTCTTATCAACTTCAGTACTTTTAATATATGCTCTGAACTTAGGATCAGGGAAATTTTCGGCAGATATGCTGATTATCGGCGTGAATCTAAGTACGCCTTTATCGGCGTTGTAGAGACAGGCTGTAGGGAAATCCGGATTTGAAAGGCCCGGTTGTGCTTCTCCCACAACACAATCTACAAATGGCTCTAAAGATATATAGGTGTTTATCACCGTCTGCGGGTTATCCCACGACCCTGCCTTCGCCCTAAGGCTTCCTCCGATTGATGTTTTGACGATAAGCACCGAACCGGGATTATTGACAGCTGTGTTTCCCGAGCCAATGGTAACTGCCCTTTTTCCGTCAGAATAAAGTTTAACAGGTCTATCCGTCTCTACGGCTATGACGGAGAAATCATCTGTGTCCAGGCTTTTAAACTCGGCTTGTATGCAGTCGCCGGTCGTGTTGATATCCACAGCACTGTTATTAATCAATATGCCGTTTTTTTCCGAAGTAATACCTTTATCAGCTCCGTTTATCTTGAGGTTGCTTTCCTTTACTTGGATGTTCTGCACACCGGTGCCCACACTACATCTATTCAGTATGGCATGGTTTCCGCCGTTTATCTCTACATCGGCTTTTTCCAAAGTGATTATTCCATTACCGGTGCCTGTTCCAGTTCCACCGGATATACCGCTGTAGTCAGCAGTATCCTCCTCCGGAAGATTTATTTTCACCTTTCCTTTTGCCGAAACAGTAAGGTTATATGCTTCGATTCCTCTGAGGGAGATCCCATCGGAAGATGCTTCCGTACCCAAATCTATCTTCAGACTGCCGTCACCTGATAGGTTTAAGTCCGTGCTTACATGGATTCCGTAGGTATTTCCCCCATTAGCCTGTGCAACATTGGTGATTTTGTTCTCTCCTACCAGCACTATGTTGAATTTGGCAGCTCCGCTCAGGGCTACAGCCTTTCCCTGATAGCCTGTCAGTGTAAGAGTTTTAGTAGCTCCGTTATAGCTCCAGCTTCCTCCTACGCTGCCGGTACCGCTTAAATTGGTGGTAACATTACTGCTGCTAATAGTGATGTCAAAGCCTGAAGCAGCATAGGCTTTTTCTCCTGTCATAGGTATCATTCCCACCACCAATGCCAAGGTGAGGATTATACCTAAAAGTCTTCTTTTCTTGTCTTTCATTTTTTTCACTTCCTTTCACCGACCTTTGTCGGATTTTGCCGTCAACTTCTTTTGGTGTATATAAAAAAGCTGAGCTCCGGTATTTTGGGGCTATAGGACAAAAAGTGTTGATGACTAATCCCAGTAAACTGGATAGTTACTTGAATGGTGAAGCTCACTCCATACAACTGCATCACCCCACATAGGGATA
>JBHADF010000013.1:0-27146 GCA_041854955.1 Anaerovoracaceae bacterium
AACAACTCATAACGGAGTTTGCCCCGACCATGCTCCTGGTAGAACATGACAGTGTTTTTCGAGATACTGTGGCAAGTAAAATTGTGAATATCTAAATTAAAATAATTGTATGGGTTAATTCCAGTTTTACAGAGACTCAAATTTCAGTTTGTCGGATTTACTCTAAAATTAGCAAAGACCGCTTACGTCGTGTAGGCGGTCTCTTTTTGTGTTTAGAAATATTTGATTTTGACCTTTCTTTTCTTGGCTGAAAGCACCTTGCAGAGAACATCGTCAACTCCGTCGGTGTATCTGCCTTGTGAAATCAGACTGTTCTTTAAGCGGATAAGTGTTTGTATTACTCTGCTATATTCGTCATCATTAAGATAGATATGGAACTTTTCTTCTCTCACAGTCGCTTCCTCCATTCATTGAATTTTGCTCTGATTACCGAAACATCTGCTTCGACATCAGAATAAATAAAGATATGTACGCTTTTGAAAACTGCTTTTACTCTATCGGCATACTCCGCTTCCGTTTCGGTTGTCTTAAAAGGGAGTTTTACAAGTTTTATATTTCGCTGCTTGCATAGATGGCTTTTGAGAACCTCCATATGTTCTGAGCCGTTCGTAAATTCTATCGCCAGCTTTTCTGACGGAATGTAGGTTTCAAGTGGTATTCCTAATAGTTTATCTGAACCGAGCTGTACCTTTAATCCTTTTTGATTGGCGTAATAGGCGACCGCCAAGCCGGGGAATACGGAGCGATATTCTTTTTCGCACACAGTGCATTTTTCTCCGATAATTGTTCTATCGCTGATTTTTGCTTTCCAAGAGTGTCCCAGTGAACATTTCCACCACACACTTTTCATCGACCTTCTTGACACTTGTGTCGGGAGCAGAGAGTTTTTTTCGTAATCCCATTCAGCAAGCAGTTTCCTGTCCGTTGTGGCTAAATCATTGTATCCTGCAAGAACCGCCCTGTCCGCACAAACCGGGCATACTGTTCCTTTTACACGAGCATTGATAACGGACTTCCACTCATTGCCACAGGTCTTACACTTCCACCAAACATTGTGTCTTGATTTTGCGTTTACCTCATCAGGCATTAGGGGATAATTTCTTTCTGACCACTCAGCCGCAAGGTCAGGGTGCGTAGTCGCCAAGTCATTAAATCCTTTGAGCAATGTATATCCGCTACAATACGGACATCTGCTCCCACCGGAACGGGTTGAAATAAGAGTGTACCACTCGTTTCCGCAATCTTTGCATTTCCACCAAGCCTTACTGTTTGCAAAGGCTGTTACCATTGTAGGCAGCAACGGAAGATTTCTGTCAGACCATTCAGCAGCAATATCGGGATACTGTGAAGCAAGGTCATTGAATCCGGCAAGGACTTTATTATGTGAGCAGTATGGACAGCCTGTGCCGTTTACCGTTCTGCTTTTAACGCTTGTTTCCCATTCGTGTCCGTGTTTACATTTCCAAATAATCTTCTTATGAGAAGCGACAGATACCTCGGTAGGCTTTAATTTGTTCTTTTTAGACCACTCCTGAGCCAACAGGGGCTTCAATGTGGCTAAATCATTGATACCCTCTATTACTCTCGCTCCTGAGCATATCGGGCATTTCTCGCCCTTTGAACGAGCTTTGACGCTCGTTTCCCACTCGTGTCCGCAAGCACCTTTCCACCACACTCTTTTATTTGAACCGAAGGTTATCTTATCCGGCGTTAGCGGTAAGTTCTTCTCTGACCATTCAGGAATAAGCTCCGGATGAACGCTTGCTAAACTGCCCGTCATAGTACAACCACCCCTTCCTTTGTGATTATCCCAATTATATTGAGAAAATCGGGATTGGTGTAGTTTGCGAATAATAAGAAAGACCTTGGGAGAAAATATCTCTCAAGGTCAATAAGTGATTCCTCAGTTAGAATTTTATCTTTCCTGTCGGGCAATAAGAGTGGTTACACTATAATAAATCATCACTAAACCCGCACTTAAAATTGCCCCGCCAATAATATCAGTAATCCAATGAACACCGGATATCAACCTGCCAATTACCATAAAAGCAGTAAATGCAATTAAAGCAAAGGCAAATGCTCTTTTCATTTTTGTATTTCTAATTCTACTGTTTAGCTGCATAACAGCTGTCGGCATAACACACATAACAAGCAAGGTTGTCGATGATGGATACGAAGCTTCAAGAAAACCGTTAATCAATACCGGGCGGTAATTGACAACATAAAATTCAAAAAACAAATATGCCGCCATTACAACAATATAGAATGCTCCCAACACCAAAATACTGGAATCGACCTTGAATAAGCTTTTTCTTTTAATAAGCTGTATAAGTCCAAGCAACGCAAATCCCAAAATAAAGCAAAGCGGTATCAGTCCTAACCAGTCCGTAACGGTATATATTGCCATATGCACACCTGTCAGGCTGTGGATAAAGCCGTTCAAGGTTGCAAATCCAACAGAAGAGTTTTGTGGCCCGATGGGCTGAACATCAATAAGGCTTATTGCCACTGTCCACAAAATAAATAACACTACCATTGCTATTCCTGAAAGCAATACTTTTTGACTTTTTTCTTTTTTCATTTTTATCAATCCTTTGCCATAATTATTTGGCTTTCGCCTGTTTACAATATAGGTGGAATGAATAAAAATGAAAAGAATTTCACCGTCACATTGGCGACACGCTTCGTATCATCGCCATTTTATCAGCATCAGAGACTTTATCGCCAAGAAAACAAAAGTGAAAAAGGCTGCATAAGGTTGAAGTGTTATCATAAATTCTATTGTAGCAACTGTGCTTAACACAATGGATATTTGATGTTTGTGTTTCAACCAAAACACTGCTTCATAATTTTGTAGAGCGAGAAGCAAAACACCTGTAAGTACAATTCCAAATACAATAATTAAATACGGTATTTTGATATACTGCGGGGTACCTGTCAGCGAAAGTAAAGATACCTCTTTTATAATCTCATCACCCTTTTGTCCAAAGAAAGGCAGAAACAGAAACATAATCAAACTGCAATCGAGTAAACCAAACACTAAGTCTCTTGTATGTTTTTCCTTTTGCTTATTATCCTCGTCAGCAATTTTAAGTATTTCTTCACCGGACAATAACTCATCTATTGACACTGAAAAAAACTTTGAAATTGCTTTTAATGACTCGATATTGGGAACTCCTCTGCCGGATTCCCACTTAGAAATTGCAGTGCGAGACACAAATAACGCTTCCGCAAGTTCTTCCTGCGTGAGTCCTTTTTCTTTCCTCAACTCTTGTAATTTTTCACTTAATTCCATAATAAACATTCCTTTTGCACTCAGATACGAATGTATCCTTTATTAGAAATGGGCAATCCCACTATGGGACTGCCCATTCATTCCGTAAATTATGCGATTTTTTAGTCTCTGCACCGTTTTTAGCACCGATTGGTGTAAATTTGGTGTAAAGAGGTAAATTTATTCGGTTTGGAAAGTCCCGAAACCCGCATAAATACTGGGGTTTTCTTACTTGTCGTTCGGTAAGGACTTCATTGTCGGGAACAATATTATATCCCTGATGCTGGGGGCGTCGGTTATGAGCATGATTACTCTGTCGATTCCCACGCCTAAGCCGCCTGTAGGAGGAAGTCCTACTTCCAGGGCGTTTACGAAGTCCATATCCATGGGATGAGCTTCATCGTCTTCGCCGGAATCAAGCTGGGCCTGCTGCTCGGCGAATCTCTCGAACTGGTCTATGGGGTCGTTGAGCTCGGAGAAGGCGTTGGCGATTTCCCAACCGTTGATATATGCTTCGAAACGGCGGGTAATACGGGGGTCTTCCGGGTCTCTCTTGGAAAGGGGTGAAATTTCAACGGGATGTCCCACTACGAAAACGGGGCCGTCCAAATATCCGGGCACATCTTCGCAGTATTCTTCGAACATTTCTGCGATGAGCTTTCCTCTGGACATCTTGTTGGCTTCGGCAGCGTCCATTCCATACTTGATGCAGGCTTCTCTGGCCTCTTCATCTGTATCTATCTTTGCAAAATCCACTCCGGTGATTTCCTTTACAGCGTCAGCCATATTCAGTCTTCTCCAAGGTGGAGTAACGTCGAATTCCTTGCCCTGATAGGTGAGAATAGGAGTTCCGTTGGTAGCCATGGCAGCCTTGTAAACCAGCTGCTCCGTAACTTCCATAGTGTCATCCATATCGCCGTAGGCCATGTAGCATTCCATGGAAGTGAATTCGGGATTGTGGTTTCTGTCCATACCTTCGTTACGGAACATCTTGCCCATCTCGTATACTCTGTCGAGACCTCCCACGATGAGTCTCTTCAAATAGAGCTCATTGGAAATTCTCAGCTTCATGTCTATATCCAAGGTATTATGGTGAGTGGTGAAGGGTCTGGCGTTGGCACCGCCGGCGATGGTGGTCAATATAGGTGTATCAACCTCCAAATATCCGTAGTCCTCCTCCAGAACTCGCTTAATCTCATGGATAATGGACGCTCTCTTATAGAACATTTCCCTTACCTTAGGGTTCATTATGAGGTCAACATATCTCTGTCTATAGCGCTGGTCCTGATCCTTCAGTCCCTGCCACTTGTTAGGCAATACCTGCAGTGATTTGGACAGCAAAACAACCTTTTCCGCCTTTATAGAAACCTCTCCCGTTCTGGTTTTGAAAACCACGCCCTCTACGCCGATAATATCGCCGATGTCGTAGGTCTTAAACCAGTTGTATTCCTCTTCGCCCAGGGCATCCTTAGCCACGAAGCACTGGATTCTGCCCTGCTTATCCTGAATATCGATGAAGGATGCTTTTCCCATATGGCGAAATGCCATGATTCTGCCCGCACAGGAAATTTCCTGCTCTTCCATAGCCTCAAAGTTGCCCTTGATGTCCTCGCTGTGAGCCGTCACCTTCCAATTTTCATGGATAAAGGGGTTCCTGCCGGCCTCTTGGAGAGCCTTCAGCTTTTCCCTTCTTATGAGCCTTTGCTCCGTAAGTTGTTCTTCCGTAATTTCTTCTGTCAGGTCTTCCGCTTCCGGATTGATTCTGTTTTCTTCACTCATTTCTCTTTCCTCTTAGATTTTATCCTTTTAATTGTATCTCTATCTCGTAATATCTACTACCTGATATCTTAAAACGCCGTCGGGGGCTGATATCTCTGCGATTTCTTCCCTCTGCTTGCCCAGCAGGTTCTGTCCTACCAGGGATTCATTGGATATTTTCCCTGCGAAGGGATCCGCTTCCGTAGTTCCCACGATGGTGTATTCGGAAATCTCTCCCGAATCCATATTCTTTATTTTAACCTTGGAGCCTACACCTACGAAATCGTTGGACATATCGTCTTCGTTGATGATCTTTGCACTCTTGATCATCTTTTCAAGCTTGAAAATACGATCTTCCAGCTCTGCCTGTTCGTCCTTTGCGGCATCGTACTCTGCATTCTCGGAAAGGTCTCCGTAGGAAATGGCTTCCTTAAGTCTTTCGGAAACCTCTTTTCTCCTTACGGAAGTCAATCTTTCGTGTTCTTCTACGATTTTGTCATACCCTTCTTGGGTTAAAATATATTCTTCAGCCATTTATGTTTTCCTCCAATTTTCACACATAAACTAAATTTACATTTTTGCAATTAGTCAAATATACCATAGTGGCATAGCAGACGTCAAATTCCATGATGTCTCCCACCTTATAGTCTCTTTCCGCATCCTCCACATCCATGATGGTATGGTCCGAAGATGCTCCTAAAACCTCCACGCCCTTTTCAAGGGGTAAAAGCTCGGAGCAGTCACCGTAATCCACCTTACCCATGGCCAGCAAAGCACGTTTTCTAATACCTCTGTCCGTGTACTCGGGTCTGTGTCCGAAGGCATCTATGCCTATTTCTCCCACGGGATGGGAAGGCTTGTCCTTCACCTCTATGACCTCGGCCTTAAGCCTGAAAACGTCTCTGTGCAGTGATGACATATCATAGCCGAAGAACTCTGCCAAGTCTCTGGCCAGCAAAATCCCTTCACCTATTCTCAGCAAATTGATTCTCTCCGGCAGGTTGCCGTCCCAAACCCTCATAAGGCTTGAGGTGGCTCCTCCTCCGATATATTCCAGCTCTCTGCCTAAGCGTTTTTCCACCGCTTCGGCTACTGCCACCAGCTCATCCAATTTTTCCTTGGTAGGAGCGATGGAGCCGTAGCAGCCTACATTGGTGCCCACGCCTACCAGCTGGATATTGATCATTTTATTCTCTATATATTCGGCCACATCTGCCAATTCTTCCTTGTCCCAATAGCCTTCGCGCAAGTCTCCCAAGTCGGCCATGAGAATGACCTTATGGAGCTTTCCCTGAATTCGGGCTTCCGCATTTAAGGCCTTGAGGACCTCAAGCTCGCTGTTGAGGCTGTATTCGCAAAGTCTGATTACATCCTCTACCTCGCTGAGCATGGGTACTCTTATGAGCATCATAGGCTTTTCTATACCTGCATTTCGAGCATCCTCAATCTGCTCCAAGCGGGAGGATGCTATGAAGGCGGCGCCGCCTAAGTCAAAGGCCTTGGCCACTTCGGGAAGGCCTGTGGCTCCCTTTATAACTCCTGCCACCTGCACTCCGCAGCTGCCGCATCTTTCTACGATTTCAGCCACATTTTCTCTCAGGTGCTCCAGGTTTATCTCTACTCTGGGATATCTGTTTTCCATATTTACCTACCCTCTATCTGTACCTGAAGTACAAAACGATGGCCGTAACGGCCACAACTATTACAAATTTCAGCTTAGGACTCATTCTGTCCACAGTGTCATTCAGGTCCCTCAGCCATTTATTTCTGGCCTTCTCCTTTTCCAACATTTTGACTTTCATCAGGCTATCTCCAATGCTATCTTCATCATATTAGTAAAGCTTACCTGTCTTTCCTCGGAGGTGGTAGCCTCTCCTGTGAAAGGATTGTCTGAAATGGTTACGATGGTCAGCGCCTTCTTACCTGCACGGGCAGCGTTCATATAGAGAGCGGCCGCTTCCATTTCCGTGGCCAAAACTCCCATCTTCTGCCAAAGCTCCAGACCTCTGTTGTCATCATAGAACACATCAGAGGAGAAGATATTTCCTACCAAAGGCTTTATGCCCAGGTCTTCTGCGGCCTTCACGGCTTTCTGCAGCAGCTCGAAGGAGCATATAGGCGCATAGGTTCCCGGCAGTCCGTACTGGGCCGCATAGTTGGAGTTGGTGCAGGCACCCTGGCCCAAAACCACGTCTCTAACCTTTAAATCCGGTCTCACAACTCCCGCTGTACCTACTCTTATGATGTTTTCCACTCCGTAAAAATTGAAAAGCTCATAGGAGTATATTCCCATGGAGGGCATTCCCATTCCGGAAGCCATTACAGAGACTCTCTTTCCCTTATAGGTTCCCGTATAGCCTTGAATTCCTCTTACATTGTTTACTAAAACCGCATCCTCCAAAAAGTTCTCTGCGATAAATTTTGCTCTCAAAGGATCGCCGGGCATGAGGACTGTTTCCGCAAAATCTCCCGGTTTGGCTGATATATGAGGTGTGGGTGTATTAGACATTTTTCTTTCCTCCCTTTATTTTCATAAAAATATATGTTAGTATTGTATCACATATTTAGGTATTTTCCAACATCTTTATATTTTACTTCAAATTACTTTAAGGCGGTTAAATTACATGAAAAAACGAGTTTGCATTTTATATACGGGGGGAACCATAGGCATGGTTGCCACAGACAAGGGCTATGCTCCGAAAAAGGACTATTTCCCTACGCTTCTGGAGAAAACCTACCAGCTCAAGGACGAAAGAATGCCCCTTTGGGACATCGTTGAATTCGACCCTCTCTTGGACTCCTCCAATGTAGCTCTCCCTCAGTGGGTCAACATCGGCAAGGCCATATACGAAAGGTACGAAGACTATGACGGCTTCGTAATTCTCCACGGTACGGACACCATGTCCTACACTGCTTCGGCTCTTTCCTTTATGCTGGAAGGGCTGGACAAGCCGGTGGTGCTGACGGGAGCCCAAATTCCCTTGTGTGAAATGCGCAGCGACGGCAGGGATAACCTGATAAACTCCATGGTCATAGCCGCCGAAGGCATTGCCAAGGAGGTATGCCTCTACTTTGCCGGCAAGCTCTTGAGAGGAAACCGTTCCACCAAAACCTCCGCCGACGACCTGATGGCCTTTACATCGCCTAATTACCCGCCCCTTGCCAATGTGGGCATAGATATAAAATACAATTACCACGCCTTGACCAAGCCCAACCAGCCTTCAGAATTCCGATTGGCGGATTTTCACCAGGTTCCCATCGGCGTCCTCAAGGTTTTCCCCGGCATCCAATTCGATCTTTTCGAGCAGATAATTTCCGAGAAATTAAAGGGTGTCGTCTTGGAATCCTTCGGTGACGGCAACATCCCAACAGAAGGCTCCACCTTCGTCGAAAGCATAGGCCGTATCGCCTCAAAAGGCTCTGTCATAGCTGTTTGCTCCCAGTGCCACCAAGGCACCACCAAGCTGGGCACCTATGCCACCAGCAGCGACCTGCAAACCTTCGGCGCCGTAGGCTGTCACGATATGACTACAGAAGCCGCCGTGGCCAAGCTCTATTATCTCTTCAGCAAAAGACTTTCAGCGGAGGAGGTTAAGTCCATCATGGGCCAAAATCTCCGCGGTGAACTAAGCGAATAAATCTATTACTCAGGCTCTTCGGAGCCTTTTGTTTTTGAGCTCCTTATTATGTTATACTCGCAGCCTTCAAAGCGTGTATCGAAGAGACAAATTCCCTTATATCTGCAATATCGGCATGCGGAAGTGTATTCGGTTTTCATGGGGTGGGTTTCAAGCTTTCCTGCCATAAGGTTTTGGCATATTTCAGTCACCTTATCTGCCACAGCATCTTCCATCTTGGCAAAGTCCTCTTCCGAAAGGAGTATCTTCTCGCTGGCCTTGCTCAGACTGCCGTCCGTTTTTCTTTTCAGGCTTACTACATCGGAAGAGTCTTTAAATTCGCCGGCTATGTTTTTGATGACCATATCATTGTTCACCATAACTCCATTGAGCTGGAAGCTCTTTTTCATATCCGGCAAATTCTTCGGGTCCGAGGCATCCTTACCGGACAGGTTTTCCCTGTTTTCCGCTATGGAAAAATAGAAGACTCCCGCCGGCTTCTTTTCTTCCTCCATGGCTGCTCTCAGGTAAAGCATGAGCTGAAGCCTGTAGCCTTGCTCCGCCTCATCTCTCTTAAAGCTTTCCGAGCCTGTCTTGTAATCGATTATTTTCACCCTGTCATTTTCAAGCAGGTCTACTCTGTCAATCTGACCTTCTATATACAGCTTCCCCGATGCCAGTTCTATTTCGATAGGCTTTATCTTTTTGCCTCGGCCGAAATTTACTTCAAATTCGGCTCTTGTTACGGTGCCGGCTCTGACCTGTTGTATCATATGCCAGCATACCCTCTTGCATATATCAGCCAGCCTTCTGCTCCTGTAAAGCTCTTCATTGCCCAAGGAAAGGAGTCCCTCTTTGTAGGTCTCCATTTCTTCCCGTAAAATCTCATCTACATATCCGTCACAGGCGTCCCTATCTACGGTCATCCAGGGGGACTCTTCGTGGGTGAGCTGCATGCCTTCTACTGTAAGCTTTTCGGAAAGCCTCCTAAGGCATCTGTGGTAGATGTCTCCTATTTCTCTGGGGGCCACCTCGAAAACTCTCCGCTCTTCCGGCTTCAAGCCGTAGCCCACAAAGAAGGAAAAGGGGCAGCGGGAATAGGTCTCTACTCTGGATGCGCTCAAGGTCATATCCTTTTCCCCTTCCTTGATGTAGAGGTTTTTTGCCTTTTCCTCTCCCATAGCCTTTTCTTTATTGGTAAAGCCTATGCCGCGCCTGATGCCCTCCAAGGCTTCCGGATTCTCCGCCTTGTACCAGTTCATCATTTCCAGCCAGGGCTTAGGTATGTTTTCACCCTCGGCTATGGCCTGCAGCTTTTCCGTCAAATGCCTCAGGCCGCCCAATCCGGAGTTTATAAGGGCTCTATCGTCGGCCACATTCAATATGTCGCCCATCTCTTCCTTCTTCGGAAACATTTCCAGAAGTCGGAGGAAAATCCCTGAAGCCTTATCTCCATTTCCTTCTGTATCAGCTTTGCTGTAGCTCACATAAAGCTTTTCCGTAGGCTTGGACAGGGTTCTGTATATTCCCAGCCTTTCTTCCTGAACCATGACGGAGTCCACCTTACAAAGCTCCACGCCTCTATCCTTGAAAATATCCTTTTCGTCGCCCTGGAAAATACCTTCCTGAGCCCTTTCCGCCGGCAATATTCCTTCGTTGGCGCCCACCACCACAAGAGCTCTGACGCTGCCGGTTCTGGTTCTCTGGGTGGTTCCCATCATCAACCCGTCCTGGGCAGGGGGAAGCACGCCTATGGTCACCTGGGAAAGGCCTGTCTTAACTAAAGCGGCAAAATTCTCTCCATCTAATTTTTCATTTCCTAATATGGCTTTTATCTGGTCTAAAATTCCTATGAGGCTTTCCCAAATCTGCTCCGCGTCACCGGCCAAATCCAGATTCCCTGCTTCCTCTTGAAGCTTGGCAAATTGGGTAATTTTTTCCGGCAACTTAACCTCTTCATAGAGGAAATTGTAAAAGCCCTCTAAAAACTCTCCGTTGCTTTCCCTATTAAAGATAGGCT
Organism: Anaerovoracaceae bacterium; assembly: GCA_041854955.1. Taxonomy (GTDB): domain Bacteria; phylum Bacillota; class Clostridia; order Peptostreptococcales; family Anaerovoracaceae; genus CAMENZ01. The sequence continues at coordinate 10,670 of JBHADF010000013.1, forward strand.
CCAGGGCCAAAAACGGCTTCACTGCCCGCTCTCTCAGGCTGTTGAGCCTTGCCAGCTCTTCCAAGCCGTATTCCTTTTCACCCTTTCCGAAGGGCTTCTTCCACATGTTATACCTGATGCGGTATTTTATGGCGTAGTTTTCCAGATCCGTAACCTCATCATGGCTTAAATCTCCGAAGCCGGTTTTGAGGCTGCCTATAACTGTGTCCGTTCTGTAATTGGTGATTATGCCCTCCATGAGACAGAGCACATACTGAATGATGGGATTTTGCATGATATCCCTGCTGCCGTCAGAAAATATTTCTATGTCATATTCCCTGAAAATTCTATGCAAAATATGCCCTCTCAGCTCCTGGTCGTTGCAAATCAGCTGTATATCTCTATACCTGTAGCCTTGATCACGGACAAGAGAGAGTATATAGGCCGCCGCACTTTCCGCCTCGTTATAAGGGTTGGCAGCTCCCACCAAGGTTAAGCAGCCCTCTTCATCATCCCCCTGATATTTTTCAAAGGGCAGGGCATAGAGGTTCTTTTCCACATGGCGCAAAATATTTTTACGGCTTGTATTTTCGTACTCCAAACCTATGGGAAGGGTTTTCCATTCCACTCCCCGTGCTTCGGCTGTTTTCCCCAGCTTATATATTACCGTCTCCGTCAGGGAAAAGAGCTCTCCGTCTCGGTCCGCTTCACTCCGAGAGGCGGTAATAACCACATTCACGTCCTTTGCTACGGTCATGAGCTCCCCTATGATGGAAAGGTGCTTAGGCGCCAGGCTGTCAAAGCCGTAGATCCATATATTGTTGTCCTTTATCAGCTGTGAGGATGATATTTTGCTGAGGTACAGGTCAATCCTGTCCTCGGAGTCCGTATATTTCCCTGCGATAGCCTCTTCGTAAAGTCCGTAGAGGAGCTGCATATCCTTCAGCTTCTTTTCCATATAGGAGCCGGCCTCGGCCTTTTCCGACAGCTTCGCCAAATCGGCGCTGCCGCAGTTATACTGTTTAAGCTCCGATATGAAATTGTTCAGCAGCTCTATAAATGAATTTTTAGTCTCTATGCCTCTAAACACCTGCAGATTTTCTCCCTGCTCGGCGGCAATCTTGGAAAGGAGCATGTGTCTGCCGTACTTGTCTATAAAGGTTTTCTTGGCACCGCCCAGCTCTGATAGGAGCCTAAAGCCCAGTCGGGACAAGGAGAGCACCTCCACATCCATGAGGGCCTCCACCCCCAGATGTTCAAAGAGACGTCTTTCCGCTTCCAAGGTAAACTGGTCCGGCACTATGAGAAGGGCTCGGCCTTTCGGGTCTATTCTGTCAAATATGAATTTTTCCTTATCCAGCCCGTCTCGGCCGTAAAAAATATTAAGCATGGCTTTCCATCCTTTTCTCCCTGTCCTGATTAACTGTTAAAAATTGAAGCTCTACAATTCTATTTCTCTCAATACACCCTTCAAATCTTCCGGCTTTTCAATGGTGAAATCGGCCCTCCAATCATCTATCATGTGGTTGTCTCCCGTAATTCGCCAGCCTACCAAAACGGAAGGAAGGCCTGCATTGTTGGCACACTTCATATCGAAGGGGCCGTCCCCAACCATTATGGCAGTTTCCGCCTTTTTCCCCAGCTTTTCCAAGGCGCAAAATATGGGCTCCGGATTAGGCTTGTGGATAGAGGTGTCGTCGCAGGTTACCATATGGCTGAAGAATTCCTTCAGGTTGAGCATTTCCAGATATTGTTCCGTGGAGGACTTGGTTCTGGAGGTCACTATGGCCATTTCATATTGATTTTCCTTAAGGTCCTTTAGCAGGTCGTAAATTCCGGGAAATACATGGACCAGTCTTTCCGCATTTTCCTCCTGATACCTTCTGTAGAGAGCCATGGCCTCCTGGCTGGACACCTCCGGAAATTCCCTTTCTATAGTGGGCAGAAGGGGCTCGCCGAAGTACTTTACTATATGGTCTACGGGTTTTTCCGCTCCGTAATAATGTCTGTATATGTGCTGCCAGGATTCTATGATGACCTGATTGGTGTTTACCAGGGTTCCGTCAAAATCGAAGAGCACCGTGTCTACTTTTTTCCGTGCTCCTTGACCTCCTCCTTTACTTCCTGCCCTCATAGCCTCCGCAGCCAAAATTTTATTTTCCATTTTTCATACCTTTCATGGTTAAGCCTACCTTTTGCTTGTCGTAATCGATGTTGATAATCTTAACCTTTACCGTATCTCCCACGGCTACCACGTCCATAGGATGCTTTACATACTTATCGCTGAGCTGGGATATGTGAACAAGTCCGTCATTTTTAACACCTATATCCACGAAGGCTCCGAAGTCCACTACATTTCTGACGGTTCCCGTCATTTCCATGTCCACCTTCAAATCCTCGAATTTCTTCACATCGTTTCTGAAAATCACGGGAGGTGCATCCTCACGAGGGTCTCTGGCAGGCTTCTTTATTTCCTCGATTATATCCTTTAAAGTCATTTCACCCATGCCGATATCCTGTGCCATCTGTTCGATGCTTAGGCTGAGGGATTTTGCAGGGTAGGCCTGTTTTATCTTCTCTTCCAAATCCCTGTCACCGCCGGTCTTGATGGCGTCCATATCCACATGGAGCTTTTCCATCATGGCCTGAGCCTGTTTGTAGGACTCGGGATGAACGGAAGTGGCATCCAGCGGATTATCGCCATCGGAAATTCTCATAAAGCCGGCACACTGGTTGAAGGCTTTTTCTCCCAGCTTGGGCACCTTCATCAGCTCCTTACGGTTCTTGAATTTACCCGTTTCCTCTCGGTATTTCACTATATTCTTGGCAATTCCCATATTCACGCCGGCAATATAGGAAAGGAGGGAGGGTGATGCCGTATTCAGGTCAACTCCTACTCGGTTTACGCAGTTTTCCACCACGTCGGTTAAGGCTCCTTCCAGCAGCTTCTGGTTGATATCGTGCTGATACTGACCTACGCCTATGGACTTAGGGTCTATCTTTACCAGCTCCGCCAAGGGATCCTGAAGGCGACGGCCTAAGCTCATGGCTCCTCTTGTGGTCACATCCAAGTCTGGATATTCCTCCGTGGCCAGCTTGGAGGCCGAGTAGACGGAGGCTCCCGCCTCGTTTACTATGGTGTACTGCACATCGAGAGCGTTCTTTCTGATGAAGTCGGAAACCACCTCCTCCGTCTCTCTGGAGGCTGTTCCGTTTCCGATTACGATGATTTCCGATTTGTATTTATCGATGATAGCTTTGAGAACCTTTTCCGTTCCTGCCACATCCTTTTTAGGTTCCGTAGGGTAGACGGTGGTGTAGGCCTTCAGCTTTCCTGTCTCATCCAGGACAGCCACCTTGCAGCCGGTTCTGTAGCCCGGGTCTATGGCGATGACCCGCTTGTCCTTTACGGGAGGTGCCATGAGCAGGGCTTCCGTGTTCTTGGCGAAAATCTTTACAGCCTCCAGCTCTGCTCTCTCCGTCAGCATATTTCTCATTTCTCTCTCGATGGATGGGGCCATAAGCCTCTTATAGGCATCTTCAATGGTATCTTTGAGCATGCTCAGGAAGATGGACCTCTCGTCGGTGATGACTTCCTCCTCTATGAGCCTGTGGATAGCCTCGGCTTCCAGCTGCAATTTTACCTTCAGCTTCTTTTCCTTTTCTCCCCGGTTTATGGCTAAAACCCTGTGGTTAGGGATTTTGTTCAAGGCCTCCGTATATTCGTAATACATTTCGTAGACCGTCTTTTCCTCCGGGTCGGTGGCTTCTGTCACCACCACGGCCGACTGCAGGGTCTTTTCCCTGACAGCTTTAGTAATCTCCGGATGGTCGGCTATCATTTCCGCTATAATATCGCAGGCTCCCTGTAAAGCTTCCTCCGCACTGCCTACTTCCTTTTCCGGGTCTATGAATTCTCCCGCAAAATCTGTCGGCCGGCCGCTTCTCTCCTTCTGAGCATAGATTATCATAGCCAGAGGCTCCAAGCCTCTTTCCTTGGCCTTTGATGCTCTCGTAGCCTTCTTCTGTTTGAAGGGCTTGTATAGGTCTTCTACCCTTTGTAGGACAGCAGCCTTTTGAATCTCTGCTTTCAACTCCTCCGTCAGTTTGCCCTGCTCATCTATTAAGCGGATGACCTCCTCTTTTCTCTCTTCCAGATTTCTCAGATATTCCAGCCTATCGTTCATCTCTCGCAAAATAACGTCGGAAAGACCTCCCGTCACTTCCTTTCTGTATCTTGCAATAAAAGGGATGGTATTCCCCTCGTCTATGAGCTTTACAGTCTGCTCCACCTGAGTTTCTCTTACGCTGAATTCTGCCGCCAGGGCTTTGATTATGTCCATATACTGACCTTTCTTTTTATATTTTACATAGGGAGAGGTACCCTTTTCGGCACCTCTTTCTGCTCCCTTATTTTTATTCTTCTCGCTGCTTTAGTTTTTCATTTATGAAATAGTCCAAATCGCCGTCCACGACTCCGCTCACATTGGCGGTTTCCGCTCCTGTTCTGTGGTCTTTAACCATGGTGTAGGGCTGGAACACATAGGACCTTATTTGACTTCCCCAGGTGTTCATGCCTAAATCGCCTTTCAGCTCCTTGATATTTTCCTTATGCTCGGCCTCGGCCCGCTCCAAAAGTCTGGCCTTCAAAATCTTCATGGCCGTTTCCTTGTTTTGCAGCTGGCTTCTCTCGTTCTGGCAGGTAACCACAGTTCCCGTGGGAATGTGGGTGATTCTTATGGCGGAATCCGTCTTATTTACATGCTGACCGCCGGCTCCCGAAGAGCGATAGGTATCTATTCTCAAATCCTCCGGATCTATTTCCACATTAAGCTCCTCGTCCACCTGAGGTGTCACCTCTACCATGGAAAAGGAGGTCTGCCTCTTACCTTGAGCATTGAAGGGGGATATTCTAACCAGACGGTGAACGCCCTTTTCATTTTTCAGGTAGCCGTAGGCATTTTCGCCTTCAACCATGAAGGTGGCGCTCTTGATTCCCGCCTCCGTATCGTCCTGCAGGTCGGTCATGGTCACATCATAGCCCTTTTTCTCGCACCATCTCAGGTACATTCTAAGGAGCATGGAGGCCCAGTCCATGGCATCTACACCGCCGGTTCCCGCGTGGATTGACAGGATGCAGCCCTTTTTATCGTATTTGCCCGTCAGAAGGGTTCTCAGCCTGAGCTCCTCCAGTCCGGCTTTGAAGCTTTCAAAGTCCCTCTCTATGGAGGATGCCATTTCCTCCAGCTTTTCCTGAGTTTCGCCGGCTTCCTCCTCCATTTCCGTCAGCTCTATGAGCTCGCCTATATCTCCTATGGCCTTTTCCAGATTTTCGTAGGAGGATATGGTGGCCTCCATGGATTTCTTTTCCTTCATGACTTTTTGGGCATATTCCAGCCTGTCCCAAAAATCCGGTTCCTCTATTTCTCTGTCGGTACGCTTCAGCTCTTCTTTGATTTTATCCAGGTCAAAGAGAGTGTCGAACTTCCTGTAAAATCGGCATGAAGCCGGGCAGCTGCCCCTTGATGTTATCAAGCTTTAACATAAGTCTTTCCCCTTTCGGCGATGAATAACGCCTGTATTCTTATATTTCCCCGGTCCGGTGGTCCTGGAAAACATCGTTTCATAAGAGGTATTTTACCACATTTTGTGGATTTTTGAAAGCCTGAAGCCGGATTTTCCTCAGGCTTTTCACCCTTAAGCCACCTCTTCAAGCTCGATTTATACCCTCTTTCGCCTTCATCTGCTCTTTTTATGGGAGCAGGAAAGAATTTATCCCTTGTAAACATTGGAATTTCAATCTGGCACTTTTATTTTTTGCCTAACTGGTTCTTGCGGAAGCTTCCATATAGTATACAATATATTTGCAATCCATTTATTTTATTATTATATTAAGGAGGAAAATATGAGCGATAATCAAAACTCAGAGAGAAAATTAAGTCTGCTGTCATTGATCGCAGTAATCATGGGATCTACTATCGGCAGCGGAATTTTCACCATTACCGGTGACATGGCATCATCAGGTGCTCACACCGGCGCCATCATAATCGGATGGGCCATCGCGGGCGTGGGAATGTTCTCACTCATGATGTGCTACTTCGGTTTAAACAAGGTTAGACCTGACCTTACAAACGGTATCTACAGCTATGCCAAAGAAGGCTTCGGCGATTATGTAGGTTTCACTTCCGCTTGGGGTTACTGGCTCAGCGCACTGCTTTGCAACGTATCCTACATCACACTGTTATTCGGTGCTATCGGATACTTCGTACCCGTATTCGGCGAAGGAAACAACGTAATTTCCATCGTAGTAGCTTCCATAGTAATCTGGTTCCTTAACTGGCTTGTACTCCGCGGAGTTCGCGAAGCTGCCGTTGTCAACATCGTTACTACAGTTGCTAAGTTAATACCTATCTTCGTGTTCATCATAGCAGTCATCTTCGTTAACGCTTTTGATCCTAAGATCTTTATGGAAAACTTCTGGGGAGACGGTACTATGTCCCTCGCAGATCAGGTTAAGGCTACTACAGGTTCCACCGTTTGGTCCTTCATCGGTATCGAAGGTGCTATCGTAGTATCCGGAAGAGCTAAGAAGTCCTCTGACGTAGGTAAAGCTTCCGCTATCGGATTCATCGGAATCTTAGCAATCTATGTAATGGTTGCAATGCTTTCCTTAGGTGTAGTTCATTCAGAAGAATTAGCCGGATTCGAAAACCCTCAGATGGCTCAGATCTTACAGGTAGCTGTTGGCCCTTGGGGTGCTGCATTAGTAAACATCGGTGTTATCCTTTCCTTAGCAGGAGCTCTGTTAGGATGGACTATCATCGCTGCTGACTGCCCTTACTCCACTGCAAAGCAGGGTTCATTCATGAAGATTTTTGAAAAGTCCAACAAGAATGATGCTCCCAGCTTCGCTCTGTGGCTCACAAACGGCATTATCCAGATGTTCCTGATAATCCTGTTATTCAGTGCTTCCACATACTATGCATTCTACAACCTGAGTGCTTCCATGATCATGATACCTTACCTCTTGAGCGCAGCCTTCTATCTGGTTGTTACCTTTAAGGGTAAAGGCTTTGAAAACGGTCAGGGTGGTTCGCTGTTCCTGGCAAGAATCTTCGCTTTATTAGGTACAATTTATGGACTCTGGATGATTTACTCCAGTGGTTGGAACTATGCGTTGGTTACTACTATCCTCTATGCTCCCGGCATCATCGTTTATGCTCTCGGCAGAAAGGAAAGAAAGCAGCCTGTATTCAACAACATTTTCGAAACCTGTCTTGCAGTTATAATCGTTGGTTTAGGAATCTTCTCCATTGTTATGATAGCAACAGGAAACGAAGCTTTCAACGTACTGTAACAGCTGTAAAAGCTAATATAGCATAGAAATGAATTACCCCCGTATCGAAAGATGCGGGGGTTTTATTATTCCTTGTCGGATTTTATATATAAGCCATTGAAAAAGCACTTTGAAGGATGTATTATTGATGCAGATAAAAACTATCGTAGATTATGTATTTTTCAAAAGGAGGATTCAGGTAAGGGACGCCTTACCGCAGCCTATGAGCCCATATGTATCGTGGGACTTGTCATCTCTATCATCTCAATTTTTGTAGGCTTCTGGGGTGCTACGGGTATCATTGGAGTCATCGTATCTGCCGCCGGTATGGCAAATGCCAACGAGCACAAAGAGAGAGGCAAAGAGCTGGCCGGCCTGGGCATACTTATAGGAGCCTGTACCGCCCTTTATGCTTTCTATGCAATGCTTTATCAAGGATGAATTTTCCCATATAACATAGACAAAAAGACAGTCCTTTTATTTCAGACTGTCTTTCTTTTTATTATTCTGTTGAGTCTATTCTGCCTCATCATTGCCCATACAGCAGTTCTTGTACTTCTTTCCCGAACCGCAGGGGCAGAGATCATTACGGCCTACCTTAGGCTGTTCTCTCTTGAAGGTTTCCTGTTTTCTGGTTTCCTGAGGCACAGGCTGTCCCGAGGCCATCTGCTGTCTCATCTGAGCCGCCTCTCTGGCCTGCTGCTCGGCGAAATCCTCCTTCTGCTCCTTGCCACCCTTGATAACGCTTTTTCTCTCGGTAGTGGTGTTCACGGTAACATTGAAGCAGTTGGTAACGGTTTCTTCTCTGATGTCTCCTATCATCTCCTCGAACATATCGAAGCCTTCGTTGGAATATGCAATAGCCGGGTCCATCTGACCGATGGCTCTGAGGCCTATTCCCTGCTTCAGGTCGTCCATGGCGTCGATGTGATCCATCCAATGTCTGTCAACAACTCGGAGGAGAATCATCTTTTCAACTTCTCTCATGATTTCCTCGGTGATTTCTTCTTCCTTTTTGCTGTAGAGTTCTTCAAAGATTCTCACAGCATCTTCTTCCAAGGATTCCGGAGTCAGCGCCCCGATTTGTCTCTCGTCATAATTGAAGCCGGGGAAGTTCGGATTCAATCTTTTCAGGTTCTTTTCAAGAAGCTCCAAATCCCATTCCTCAGCATACTTGCTGTCTACGGTGATAGGAATTACCGTATTGCTTATAAGGTCTCTCATCATTTCCATGATAGACTCCCTCATGTCCTCTCCGAAGAGAACCTTGCGTCGCTGTTCGTAGATAACCTCTCGCTGCTTGTTCATTACGTTGTCGTACTGGAGCACGTATTTTCTTATTTCAAAGTTCCTGCTCTCTACCTTCTTCTGAGCTCCCTCGATGGTTCTGGAAAGCATGCCTGCCGCAATGGGCTGGTCATCCATACCGAAGCGGGTCATTACAGACTGAACCTTGTCTCCGCCGAAGCGTCTCATAAGGTCGTCTTCCAAGGAAATGTAGAACTGAGTTTCTCCCGGGTCTCCCTGACGGCCGGAACGTCCTCTCAGCTGATTGTCTATACGACGAGATTCGTGTCTTTCCGTACCTATGATGCAAAGTCCGCCCAGCTGTCTCACCTGCTCCTGCTCGTCTGCTCTCTCGGCTTTATATTTTTCCAGAAGGGTTCCGAAGGTTTCTCTCGCCTTTAAAAGCTCCTGGTCATCGGAACGAACAAAGCTGGTGGCAAAGGATATGGCCTCATCGTCATAGCCCATCTTTTTCATTTCCTGCTTGGCTTCAAATTCCGGGTTTCCTCCCAGGATTATGTCCGTACCTCTACCTGCCATGTTGGTGGCGATGGTAACGGTCCCCAATCTACCTGCTTCAGCGACGATTTCCGCTTCCTTATCATGCTGCTTGGCGTTGAGGACATTGTGCTTAATGCCTCTTTTTCTAAGCAAATCGGAAAGTCTCTCTGAATTTTCTATGGATATGGTACCTACCAATACAGGCTGGCCTGTGGCGTGAGCCTCCTCTATCCTGTCGGCGATAGCCTTAAACTTGGAGCTTTCCTTGGCAAAGACAGCATCGTCCATATCTTCTCTTATAACTGGCTTGTTGGTGGGTATAACCACTACGTCCATATTGTATATGGCTCGGAATTCTTCTTCCTCGGTCTTGGCTGTACCCGTCATGCCCGCCAGCTTCTGGTACATTCTGAAATAGTTCTGCAAGGTGATGGTAGCCAAGGTCTTGGACTCGGATCTTACCAATACGCCTTCCTTTGCTTCTATGGCCTGATGCAAACCGTTGGAATATCTACGTCCAAACATAAGACGGCCTGTGAATTCGTCTACGATAACGATTTCTCCGTCCTTTACGATATAGTCCACATCACGCTTCATGATAGCCTTGGCCTTCAAGGCTTCTAAAACGTAGTGGTTGATTTCCATGTTTTCCGGGTCACCGAAGTTATCTATGCCGAAGTATTTCTCCGCCTTGGCGATACCTTCCTCGGTGAGGCCTACCTTCTTATCCTTTTCCTCTAATGTGAAGTCGGCACCTTCTCCCATCACAAGCCCTCTTACGAATTTCTCAGCTTTCTGATACATTTCGCTGGAGTCGTCTCCCTGTCCGGAAATGATGAGGGGAGTTCTGGCCTCGTCCACCAGGATGGAGTCCACCTCGTCCACGATGGCGAAGTTGAGCTCTCTTTGGGTGAGCTGCTCCTGATAGATTACCATATTGTCTCTCAGGTAGTCGAAACCGAACTCGTTGTTGGTTCCGTAGGTTATGTCGGAGCGATACGCTTCTTTTCTCTTCCTGTCGGAAATTCCGTGGATTACGCAGCCTACGGAAAGTCCCATAAAGGAGTAAATTTTACCCATCCATTCGGCGTCACGCTTTGCCAGGTAGTCGTTGACGGTTACAACGTGTACCCCCTTGCCTTCCAAGGCGTTGAGGTATACGGGCAGGGTTGCCACCAAGGTCTTTCCTTCACCTGTCTTCATCTCGGCGATTCTTCCCTGATGAAGGACGATGCCTCCTATTACCTGCACCTTGAAGTGCTTCATTCCAACACTTCTCCAAGCCGCCTCTCTCAAAACAGCATAGGCTTCTACAAGTATGTCATCCAGGGTTTCGCCCTTTTCCAATCTTGCCTTAAATTCCGGCGTCTTGGCCTTCAGCTCTTCATCGCTGAGCTTGGCCATAGACTCTTCCAGTTCCATTACTCTGTCGGCAATTTTTTCCACCTTCTTAACTTCTTTGGTGTTCATATCACCGAATATTTTTTCCATTAATCCCATTTATCTTTTCCCTTTCTTATTCCTCATCGGGTATTTCCCTTACTACCATATTTATCTCCAAGGACTTCTTTTCGTCTGCCTTGGTGACTACCACATCGAAATGCTTGTAGTCCGCCTCATAGGTGAATTTATCTCCGACTTCCGGAAGCTTGTCCAAGGCCAGACACACCCAGCCGTTGACCGTAGTCACATCCACTTCTTCCTCTACATCGAAGTATTCAAACATCTTGTCTAAATTAGTGTTGCTCAACACTCTGTAGGTTCCGTCCTGCATCTGTATGATGTCCTGGGTCTCTTCACGGTCGTGCTCGTCGTAGATTTCCCCTACCAGTTCCTCTATAATATCCTCCATGGTGACCAGGCCGGAGGTTCCGCCGTACTCGTCAACTATGATGGCTATATGGGTCTTTGCCTTTTGCAGCTTCTTAAGAAGCTGAGATATTTTGATGGAGCCGGCTACGAAAATAACCGGTTTTACATAGGTGGATACAGGTGTATCCGTTCCCTTTATATGGTTGTGGAAGTCCTTTTGGTTCAAAACTCCCATAATGTTATCCATGTCTCCGTCGTAGACGGGCAGTCTGGAAAACCCGGTGGACAAGAAGAGCTCGCTTATCTCCTCCTGGGACTCATCCACTTCCATGGCTACCATATTTACTCGGGGCGTGAGAACATCCCAGGCCTCCAGCTCGTTGAACTCGATGGCATTTTGGATGAGCTCGCTCTGCTCCTCGTTGATGCCCCCCTCTGTCTCAGCCTCCTCCACCAGTGTGATAAGTTCGTCCTCGGTTATGGGGCTGTTTTCTGCCATGTGGAAAATCTTTGCAAGCAGCTTTTTCCAAAGGCTGAAAAGCTTGTTGACCGGCGTAAGTACAGCGATAAGTATCCGCAAAATCCCTACTGAGCTCATGGCCCATTTCTCCGGATTTTCCTTGGCCAGGCTCTTGGGCGAAATCTCGCCGAAGATGAGGACCACTACTGTGGTTACCGCCGTGGCGATGGTAGCTCCGTGAAGGGGATACATCTCTAAAAATATGACTGTCACCATGGCTGCCATGGCTATATTTACTAAATTGTTGCCCACCAGTATGGTGGAAAGGAGATTATCATAGCCTTCCGCTACCTCCAGAACCCGCTTGGCTCTGTGATCGCCGTCGTTGGCCATGTTCTTTATCCTTATTCTGTTCAGGGATGTAAAGGCCGTTTCCGTGGCGGAAAAGAAGGCCGACATCATGAGCAGAATCAGAACTCCTATTATTTTTCCCATCATTTCCTCCGTTTGACAGGTGGCGCTTTTTGTCGGTAATTATGCCGGCTACCGTCACCTTGAATTTTGCACAAGGCAAAATATTACCGTGAAGAATATTGTACCACGATTTGGGCTCAAAGGGAAGTGAAAAGACTGTGAATTCCATAGGTTAGCGGTGTGTTTACACCTTATTTTCATGGATTTGGAGGCAGATAGGCCAAAACCGGCCCGGTGCCGTGGTGTTTTGGGGATTATTCAACCTTAAATTGTAAGGTCGTGGGCAAAAAAACAGCAAACCTTTGCGATTTACTGTTTCAGGAATTGTTGTATGTAGTGAGGCTGGCTGGGGGGTACTCCTGTATATTTAAAATTAGTCTCTCAGAGTATTCTCTAATATACATATAGTGTTGACACAATCTCTGATTTTAAAGGAAAGTGTCAACACATGTTTACATAACTCATGAATTATTGTAAACTCCCCTGCCAATAATTGGTAAATGTTGACACCTTTTGCTTATTTCCCAAAAACTGTCAACAAATTCGCCCAATTTCGTTGACAAAATCCCTTAAAATTGAAGAAAGTGTCAACATCCGGGCTACTCCCTAGTTTCTCAATCCCAATAGGGCCATCACCATATCAGCAAAGCCTCTCACTCTCATCCTCTTCTGTCACTGTGTAACGCAAAATCGAATTTGTCATCATCACATTTTTCCAGATTCTTATTAACCAGTTCCGTGGACTTATAAAAATGGAAACCATATGCATACCCTTGATCATAGCGTTTTTCCTCAGGGCTGAGCTCCTGCTTCCGTAATCCGTACATAGTAAAGAACCATTGGCCGCTAGGTATTTCAAAGTCAATTGCTGTCCAATATTCCTCATCATCTAAGGTGAAGTGGTTTTTATTGGTAACGCCTTTCTTGACCATGTCTTTATCGTTCATACTGCTGAAGCTTATCAGGGAAAGCAAAGAGCATTTTCCCACCTTAATGCAGAAATCATCGTATCTGAAAACAATTTCGTAACCTGCCGGCAAGTTATATTCCGTCTCTCCTATCTCGATATAGACAGGGGTATCGCAACAAACAACTCTGTTAAAAGGCACAATTGTTCCTTCTGAGATGAACTCAAAATATACATCCATATTCTTATCAAAATATGATAAAAACTTAGCGCTTCTAATAGACCTTTCTTTAATCTTTTCCAAGAATAAGTCTACCGATAAAAACATCATCCCGTAGCCCATAGGCGTAATATTTTTAGTAATCATATATTTGTCTCCTATAATTTCTCACTAATTCCGTAAGCGAAATCTTCATCCTTTTCAAAACCCGAGTCAAAGGGGATTGTTATCAACCTTTCTTATAATGGGTGTTCCTCTGACACATACGCCGATTTCATAGGATGATGTTCCTTCATATGGATTGGCAAAGCCTATGGTTAAAGAATATTCCGGGCCGTCATTGTCTAAAATATCTTTAAGATAGGATATATCATATTGCCCGTTAGCGCTCTTTACAAGAGCACCATGATTTTCAAGTTGAACCACATAGGAAAAACATTCAAAAAAACAGTCCAGCTTCTTTCCAAAAGAAACATTCTTATCCATAGAATTATATAGGTTTATCATCACATCCAATTTATCGTAGATGAACCGGTTGATTTCTTGAAGGAAATAATCATAATCGACGGAAATTCCAAAGTCCCAGGATTCATCATCCGACCCAACCAATACAGACACTTGTTTCGTTTCCTCGTCATAGGCCCAAAAGGCCGGCGCTCCCGCACTAATTCCCGCCTCTATGGTTTTTCTTTCAGACCAGTCAGCCTCATTGATTTTGTGCAAGCGAAATATATGTTCCGTCTCCAGGTTCTTGATATTCAATTCAAAGCGGCTGTCCTGGATTTTAATCCGGAGCTTATTGCCGCCCTCGGTTATTAATATTTTCAATTCCCTTTTCTCCGTTATTTTCAATTATCAATATGTAAAGGCAATGTCGGCCTGTATGCCCCGTCTTTCAATGCTTCCCCTTAGGCTACTCCCAAAGGGTGTGTTGTGCATAGACCTCAAATTGATTGGATTTATCTTTACTGAAAAATTGAGCTTCTATGTTATAGCAATTCCAAAGCATGTAGGGATAGGTCTGCATTTTTAGGCCGCAAAATCCATTTCCCTTGTTTTCCTCATAGCTGACAGGCGAGAGGGAAAAAACATCTCGCATATCTTCTTTTTCCAAATATTCACGGGATAATTGAGAAAGAGCTTTATCACATATTTTGACGGAATCGAAGGTCTCGCTCTTTGAGGTTATGCCATAGTATGTGATGATGCAGTCTTCCAGCTCTGCCAGGTCCTTGTACCGTGGCGTCAAATTCACATACCCATAGCTCTTTCCATCTCTGACCAGCTCTACGGTCTCGCCAAAGTTGAAATGACTGTCTCTTTTGTTTTCAACCACATCCTTTGCGGTTTTCTCGGCACCTGATTCCTCTATGAAGCTGAAGCCCTTTGAAAGCAAAGCATCGGCTGTGGTATGCCCTATAACAATCTCATATTCACCTACTTGAACAGTGGGAGCTTTTACGGGCAGCCCTGTCAAATTAAGCGCCAGAATGCAGGTAAATATCCACATTAGGGTCATACCTACCACCGCATTGGCAGCGGCGGACAAGTCATAGTTATACCCTTTTTCCCTGAATACAGGCAAAAAGCTTAAGACGAATTTCCAGCCGAGGATAGCTCTCATGACAATGATAATTATAAATTCCGTATACAGCCAAAAGGCTACATCGTTATTCGGAAAGTACTTGCCATGAAAAAGAAAATATGCCCCTATGCTTGCGATTACTATGCCTATGATAAAGAAATTCACTTGGTTTAAAGCAGATTTATTCGTAAAATTTTTATATGCGTTGCCCTCTCTTCCCCTGAGAGAACGCCCTATTTTATACATCCAGCCCGGCACATCCCTATTATTTTTCACCGCAATTACCAGGTTAATATACAAAAATATTGTAAAGGCTAAGATAACAATTGTTGCCATAAAAAAGATTATAGCCGGTATAAAAAATTTCATCTTAAATCATGTCCTCCTTATAATTGGAGCAATACTCCTGTTTGTAAAAACAAAAATAGTGCTGGCTTAAAGCTCTTCAGTTATTCTTTTACACTTTGTCATTATACCACTCCTATCCCTTTGTTTTCAACCTGCAATCCCTAAGGTGGGGCGGAGTGTAGCTAACGAACAGCCCCATGTTCTTATTTTTGTAAAATTTTCGTCTACCCTCCTGACCTCTTATTATCTATGTGATATTATCATTTTAGAAATAAGATAAAAGTGCGTGGTGCTCATCCCTTTAAGGACCACTGGGCCCTTCCCGGCGGCTTTTTGAAGCCCAATGAAACCATCGAAGAATGTGCTTTGCGGGAAATCACGGAAGAAACCAATGTGACCCCTGTTTCCCTCATGCCTGTAGGCGTTTTCAGTGAGCCGGAAAGAGACCCCAGGGGTTGGGTCATTTCCAACGCCTACACATCAATTATCAGCGAAGAATCCATAAATCAGATTGGCGGCAACGATGCCTCCGATGCCCGTTGGTTCGGCATAAGGTTTGAGAAAGGAGATTCCGGTGAAGCGCAGCTTTTCCTCAGCAATGGAGAAATTCAACTCCGCGCCACTCTGACGGAAGAAAGCACCAAATTCGGAAAAACCTCCTTCCGTATTAAAGACAGCGGCACTCTGGCCTTTGACCATGCCAAGATAATAGCCACCGCATTGACAGCCCTCCGGCAGGAGGCGGGAAGCTTTGCCACCATCTTCGATTTTCTTCCCGAAAAATTCACGCTGACCGCCTTGCAGAAGGTTCAGGAGGCCATCATGGATATTTCCGTACTGCCTGCAAATTTCCGGAGAAAAATCAGCGAATATGTAGTAGAAACCGATGAATATACACAGGGGGCAGGTCACAGGCCTGCCAAGCTGTATAGAAAAAAGCTATAGCCCAGTTAAGGAGAAAGGAAACGCCATGGAGTGCAGAGAAATTTTTGACCGCGGAATCAAATTCCACCACTACTGTAATACCGCATACCCCCTTCGCCCCAATTCCCTTTCCGAATACGAGGTCCACGACCCGGCGGAAATCAAAGAACTGGTAAAGAGGAATATCCAAAGACAGAAGGAATTATGCCTCTATGTGCACATTCCCTTTTGCCAATACCATCAAATATACCATCGCACTGGGCCCGGAGTTTATAACCTTGTACCGCAACCGTTACAAGGGCACTAAGCTGGAGGCCGAGTCTCAGGGCGTAACACTGTATAAGGTAAACAGGCAATACGACATCGCCTACAAGCTGCTGAAAGAAGCCGGTTACATAGCCAATAACGGCAAGAATACCTTTAGCCGCATCCCCGGCGACATGGGAACCTCCTCCTATCTGACAAAGCGTGTCATCGACGCAACCTCCTACGTGGGCTTCGGCTTGGGAGCTCAGTCCTTCGTAGGCGACTATCTGGTAGAGGTGGATGAAGCCTCGGTGAAGCCTGTAGCAACAGCGACGCCATCCATGCATCATAGATAGAAGTCCCTTCCTTAGGGGAAAAGCTGCTGGCCTTCGACCATT
>JBHADF010000014.1:0-3377 GCA_041854955.1 Anaerovoracaceae bacterium
GAAAGTCCACAGGACTTTCTCCCATACGCTCACGCCTATCGGTTCGAATCCTTCCATCAAATGAAAAACCGCAACCAACCTTTTCAAGGTTAATTGCGGTTTTTGGTCGGGATGACAGGCGACCGGCCGCAGCGCTTTGCTTGCGTCCTGGCTCCTCGGCTCCCCACACGGTCGCCTTCGGAACGTGAGCTACTCGAAAGTCCACAGGACTTTCTCCCATACGCTCACGCCTATCGGTTCGAATCCTTCCATCAAATGAAAAACCGCAACCAACCTTTTCAAGGTTAATTGCGGTTTTTGGTCGGGATGACAGGATTCGAACCTGCGGCCCCTTCGTCCCGAACGAAGTACTCTACCAAGCTGAGCCACATCCCGATATAGAATAAATCCATACAATAAGCAATTATATTATCATTTTTAAATTTTGTCAACAAGGCATTTCTTTTATAAATCTGCATATTTCATCAGGATTTCATTGTTTAGGCTTGGCCTATGTTGTATAATCTTTCTATAAAACAATTTCCGAGGAGAAAACTATATGAAACTTGATACCAAGAGAACGCTGCTGATCGGATTTTCATTCTTAGCCATCAGCGCTTTCTGGCAGATGTATGACAATGTAATACCCCTTATTTTGAAATATTTTTTCCATATAGGCGACACCTTGTCCGGGGCGATTATGGCCATGGACAATGTTTTTGCCCTTATAATGCTACCTATCTTCGGAGCATGGTCCGATAAGGTGGCAACTAAAAGAGGAAAGAGAACACCCTTTATATTGGTGGGAACCATATTATCAGTCATCTTCATGATGCTCCTGCCCATATCTGCCAACGGGAGAAGCCTTACCTTCTTCATAGGAGCTCTTTTCATGACATTGATATCTATGAGCATATATCGCTCGCCGGCGGTGTCACTCATGCCGGATGTAACGCCGAAGCCCTTGCGTTCCAAGGGTAACGCCATAATAAATCTCATGGGAGCACTGGGTATAATAGCAGTTTTAGGACTCACCATGGTTTTGACGGGAAAAGGGGAAACTCCCAGCTATATACCACTTTTCGCAGCTGTAGCAGCCATTATGGTTGCAGCCTTGCTGGTGCTTCTCTTTATGGTTGATGAAAACAAGTTCCGCGGAGAGCGGGAAGAGCTGGAAAAGCAATGGGGAATAGAGGACGAACCTGAAGAGGTGGATGAAAAGGGTCAGACTCATGAAAACCCTCTCCCTCCCGAGATAAAAAGGAGCTTACGCTTCCTGTTGCTGTCCGTTGCACTCTGGTATATGTCATATAACGCGGTCACTACCGCCTTTTCCAAATATGCCACAGCCATGTGGGGCATGGAGGGTGGAAGCTATGCGGGAGCCATGATGGTGGCTTCCATAGGCGCTTTGCTTTCCTTCATTCCCGTGGGAATCCTTTCCGGGAAAATCGGCAGAAAAAAGGTAGTACTTTTCGGAGTAACAGCCTTGACTGTAGCTTGGGCTTCTGCATTCTTCTTTACGGAACCCAGCCCTCTCATAAAAGTGGTATTCCTGCTGGTGGGTATAGGCTGGGCCGCCATAAATGTGAATTCCTATCCCATGGTAGTGGAAATGTGTAAGGGCTCGGATATCGGCAAATTTACAGGCATGTACTATACCTTCGCCATGGCCGCTCAGGTATTAACGCCTATATTTTCAGGATTCTTCCTGGAGCACATGGGTTATGGCTCCTTATTCCCCTATGCCGCAATTTTTGCAGCTCTGGCCTTTGGAACCATGACTATGGTAAAACACGGAGATTCCAAGCCTACGGACACTAAAAAGGGCATGGAAGCCTTTGCCGACATGGATATGGATTAGAAAGCCACATTTAGGATATCACAGCTGAGGAAAAGAGGTTGCTATGCTTACCAACAAGAAAGAAATACTGAAAGAAATGCTCACCTGGCAATATGCCCATAGAGGACTGCACCAAAAGCCCACTGTGCCGGAAAATTCCATGATGGCCTTTAGAAGAGCCGTTACGGAAGGCTTTGGCATAGAATTCGACATACACCTGACCAAGGACGGCCGGCTGGCTGTAATTCACGATTCCTCGTTAAAGAGAACCTGCGGTGTGGACTTAATCATAGAGGATATGACCCTGGAAGAAGCTCAGGTTTACTTCCTTGAGAAAAGTGAAGAGGTCATACCTGACTTGAGAGAGGTTTTGGGAGCTGTTGAGGGAAAGGTGCCTTTGATAATAGAGCTTAAAACCTATGGAAAGAATCACAGCGAGCTGGTGAAAACAGCAGTTGAAGCCCTAAAGGACTATGAGGGGATTTATACTTTGGAATCCTTCGACCCCAGAGCAGTAAAGGAATTGAAGAACAGCTATCCTCATATTATTCGGGGACAGGTAGCGGGAGAGCTTAGAAAGGGCGGCGAAGGAAATATTTCCAAGCTGAGCGATTTTCTGCTAAAAAACCTTTGGGTCAATTTAATGGGAAAGCCGGATTTCGTGGCATATCAATATGTTGACCGGAACATTCCTGCCTTTGGCAGATTTTCCGGAGCCAAATTCCTATGGACCATCAGGGACTATGCCCATTTTTCGGAATGCGAAAAGTGGGGAGCCGCACCCATCTTCGAACAATTTAACCCTAAAGATTACTATTGAGGAAAATATATGAAAATTTTATTTACAGGCTTTGACCCCTTCGGGGGAGAAAAGGTGAATCCTTCTTATGAGGCTGTTAGAGCCTTGCCGGAGGAAATAGAGGGCTATAAGGTATTAAAGCTGGAGGTGCCCACCGTATTTCACAAAGGCCCTGCAAAGGTGCGGGCTTTTATTGAGAAAGAAAAGCCGGACATGGTTATATGCGTAGGCCAGGCAGGAGGCCGCTCCGCCATTACGCCGGAGAAAATTGCCATCAACTGTATACGAGGGGATATGGCTGATAACGAAGGAAACCTTTTCTATGATGAAAAAGTCAGCCCGGAAGGGGATATTGCCTATTACTCAACTCTCCCTTGCAGAGAAATCGTGGAGGCCTTGAATGAGGCCGGCATAAAGGGAGAAATTTCCTATTCCGCAGGAG
Source organism: Anaerovoracaceae bacterium (assembly GCA_041854955.1). Taxonomy (GTDB): domain Bacteria; phylum Bacillota; class Clostridia; order Peptostreptococcales; family Anaerovoracaceae; genus CAMENZ01. The sequence continues at coordinate 3,064 of JBHADF010000014.1, forward strand.
CATATGTGTGCAACAGCCTTATGTATGAAGTGCTGCGTTGCCAGGCAGCAAAGGATTCCGGAATCAAGGCTGCAGGCTTCATTCATGTGCCATATATACCGGAGCAGGTAGCGGGGAAGCCTGAAGGAACCGCAGCTATGGAGCTGAAAACCATCACAGAAGGACTTATCATAGCAGCAAAGACGACTATCTCTCGGCTGAAATAAAAAGAAATATTGTAAAAGACGGGGAAAAATGTTAGAATTCTTTTTACAAATGTTCGAATAAATGTGCGACAAGGGGACTGCATTTACCATTAAACTAAGGGGAAAAAA